>NZ_JBSQBP010000003.1:0-209140 GCF_053851835.1 Microbacterium sp. KNMS | reverse complement strand
ATCGGAGCACCCGCATCACCCGCCCCGTCGATCGGTGCGCCGACGTCCTCCACGTTGACCGAGAACACACCCTTCGGGGTGAACACGTTCTCCAGCGCCGCGCGGGTCTGGGAATCGAGCGCCGCCACGTACGTCGCGTACGCTTCGTCCGCCGCGACCGCGTTCACACCCGGAAGGCCCCGCGGGATGCGGAAGTTCGCGACCTTCGCCGTCTCCGGGCCCGTCAGGAACACCTCGGCAGGCTGATTCGCCGGCACCGACACCGCGTTCGCGTCTGCGAACGTCCCCGTGTCGCCCTTCGCGCCCTTCGCGCCCTCCGGCCCACGCAGGTAGCTGATGGGCGTCAGCTTCTCAGTCACCATGAGATCTCCCTCAGATAAAGCCACGTCGTCGACGGGTTGTAAGCCAACTGGTAGCGGGGCACGGGCGACATCCCCGCGTGCACGTCGGTCGAGACGTACACGAGCCCGATCCCCTGAATGATGTCGACGAGGTCACCGATCGGCCCCCCGACGTCCGGGAAGATCTTCACGGGCCACTCGAAGTAGCCGCGCGCCCGCTCCTCGGTCGGCTCGAGCTCCTGCCCCGGAGGCAGCCAGTCCGTGCACAGCGTGTACCAAAGGTCAGGGTCAGACGGTTCCGACCACACATCGACGGAGAACGCCCCCGACGACTGCAGGTCCGCGTACACCCGGTCCCCATCCATCGCATACGAGCTCCGGATGTGACCCTTGTTCGGCTTGAACCACAGTCGCTGCTGGAACTGGGCTGGCATGACCTTGAGCCCGTGGTCCCTGAGGTTCCCAGTGATCGTCACGAGTGGCATGGAATCCTCCTTGATTTGTGGCCACACTGGGCCTACAGTTGTCGCATGCCAGAGACCCCGATCCGCAAGGTCCGAATCGAGGACGACCTCTGGGAGGCGTTCACCCAACTCGCCCGCGAGAACGGGCAAACACCCAGCAGCCGCATCCGCCTGCTCATCACCGAAGACGTCCGGGAGAACTCATGAAGCGCGCGACCCTCGCCACGACCATCACCGCCGCAGCGGTCCTCGTCGGCGGCGGCGCGATCGGCGCCTACGCCCTCAGCACGCAGGACTCCCCCGCGCCGGTCGAGACCATCGCGGCCACCGAAACGCCGGCGCCCGATGCGACCCCGAGCGCGGTGCCGACTGCGGAGCCGACGCCAACGGGCACTCCGACCCCGTCGCCCTCACCCACACACAGCGCGGGCGAGGAAGGGCTCATCCTCATGACGCAGACTCGTGATCTCGCGAACCTCGAGCTGTCCGCCGATGAGATCCTCGAGCAGGCTCAGATCGTGTGCGCCGCCCGGGCTCAGGGCGACTACGACACCGTGGCATCGTTCTCTGGTGCTACCAAGCAACAGCTCGAGCAGTTCGCGACCGACGCGGGCTACTACGTCTGCGCCGAGTACGCCGACTAAGCGGCTGCCATGTAGGCCTCGAAGTCGTCGAGAGCGCTCGCCCCTGGGAACGAGCCCGTATACCCCGCTTTGAACGAGATGTGCGTGTGGGGCCCGTAGTACGCCTCCGACCCGAAACCGGAGCCTCCGGTGTAAGCCAGAAGGGTGGCCTGTTCGACGTGCTGCCCGACGGAAACGACGATGCTCGAGTTGTGCAGGAATCGGAACCAGTCGCCGGCATCCGTCACGAACGTCACATAGCGTCCCGTCGCTCCTGCAGGGCTCGTCTGCACCGCGGTGACTGTCCCAGGCCCCGGCGCCCATAGCGGCGCCCCGACAGGGGTCATGACGTCTACTCCGGGCTCCGCGGACCCGCGAGCGACGTGCGCGGCGAAGTCGTCGGAGATTCCGTAGACCGCGGGATCCGCGGGCCAGATGTATCCGTCGGGGTTTCCCGCCGGAGGGTTGCCAGGGTCGCCTCCGCCTCCACTCGAGAGCTTCACGAGTCGGTTGTTGGAGTCGAGGCCCAGGTAGGAGCCCCCGGCCCCGTTCGGGACACCGACAGCGTAGATTCCCTCCGCGAGGTTCGGGTTGCCGGCTTCCTGAAGGATGATCGACTTGGTTCCCGAGGCAACGGCTGCCTGCCCATCGCGGAGAGTGACGTGGACATCACCGGAGAACATCTCGATCTGGTTGTTCGTCGGGTTCGAGTACACCTGGGCGCCATTGTCGAACACGACCGCCCCGCCGCCCTCGGTCGGGTCGATCGTGAGGCTGCCCGCCCGGATCCTCCCGGTCGATCCCTCGACCACAACCCGGGCGCTCCCGACGCCGACTGTGATCGTGCCGTTGTTGTTCGGAGAGATCGTGACGTTGCCGACAATGATGCGCCCGCCCGACTGAACGACGAGATCCGCGAGGAGCTTCGTCAGGCCTCGCAGGGTGGTCTCGGCGGACACGTCGAGCGTCTTCTGGATCGTGACGTCCTCGGTAAAGTTCGCGTCACCGTCCTGGTTCCACACGCCGGTGGAGTCGACGTTGCCGGTGATCGTGCCCTTGCCGGACATGTTCCAGGGCCCGGACCAGTTGAAGATCCCTGAGCCGACCACGTTCCCGACGATCTCGAGAACCGCGCCCCCGAGGAGCCGGAGTCGCCCGCGGATGAACGTCATCATGCCGTCGGTGATCGACGACCGCTCGAGATACCGGGACCGCAGCATCGCGTCGTGCTTCGCGAGCGTCTCGCGGATCTTGGCCAGAGGATCAAGCGGCATAGTCCTCGACCTCCGGGCTGATCATCGTGGACAGGTCGAACCGGAGACCGGTGACCCGCTTGCGTGTGAGGCCGTCGTCGAGAGCGAGCCCGCCGTATGACCAGAGGTCGAGGATCCGTCCGGGCTCCGCGATCTGCGGCCCCTGCCCCCAGATCGCGAGCTGCATCTTCGTCGCTTCGGTGGGGCCCTTGTGCTTCGCGTACTCCGCGTTCGCGGCGTCCTGTAGGCGGGCCATCGCGGCGGCTTCCGCGGCGATGCTGGCCGGGTCGTCCGGGTGCCCCTGAGGTACCTCGATGTCGGGGTAGGTGACGAACGAGTCCCGCACCGGCTTGAGCGTTGCGCCCGACCCGGTCTGTGGCGCGTACGCGTACGGGCGCACCTGGCCCTGGCCGTTTCCGAACACACCGACGCCGGTGTATTCGTCGGTCCAGTCGTCCTCGCGCTCGAGCCCGGTGACGATCGACCCCGGCGCGCGAGCAGCGAGGTCCGTGACCGCGGAGTGCACGATCTTCGCTGCGACCCGTGTCCGGTACCGCACCTGGTCGCCCGAGAAGTATGGGCGGAAGTCGATCTCCTGCCCCATCGCGCGCACGATGTTCAGCAGCGTGTGAAGCGTTAGCTCTTCCTCGTGCCGAGCCTTCTTCGTGAACGTCCCCGCCCCATCCGGGGGAAGGTCGATCGGGAACAGCCACTCGCTCGACGGCGCCATGCACGCCTGCAGGAACGCTCGCACCGCGCCCTCGTACGACTTGTTGAGGACGTTCAGCGCCCCGTTCACCGGGTCGTACTGGTTCACGCCGAAGAACGTGCGGTCATCGAACATCGCGGACGGGAGCTCGCGGGTGCGGAGCACGCACTCGCCCGTGTCATCGATGAGCCGGCGCGCCTGGATCACACCCTGGTAGGCGCAGTACGTCGGGTCGTCCGCCCACCCGATCGCGATCCCGAACCTGTTGCCGTCGGTGATCTCCTTCAGCAGCGTCCGCGAGATCCCATGCGCGCGGATCGTGTGCGTCCCCGTGCCCTCACCGGTCAGCATCGTCGTCGCGCTGTTCCGGGAGAGCTCCACGGGCATCTCGATCTGCCCGGACCGCACCTCATGGATGTATGCCGTCCATCCGCGGTCCATGCGACCCCCTCAGAACGTGTCGGTCACCTTCACGACCAGCGACCCGGAGCCCGACACGGGCACGAGCGTGTGCTCGATGCCCGGCCCCTTCGGAACCGCCCAGATATTGCGCGGGTGCGCGTACACGCCGCGCTGCAGGACGCCGTTGCGGTACACGAGCCCGCCGTCGGCGAAGTCGATCGTGTGCTTCTGCCCGGCCGCGAGCGCCTGTGTGACGGTGAACGTCCCCAGGGGTGACTGGATCGCGTACCCGGACGGCATCGACCCGGTCACCTCGAAACTAGGGAGAGCGTCAGCCGTCCCACGGTGGAACGCGACCTGCCCTGAAGCCGACGTGCGTTCCTCGCCGTACCGGTAGCCGCCCGGCACGTACATGCGGGCTCGGTACCTCAGCGCCTCCCCGTAGCGGACAGGCTCGAACGTCGGCTCGCTATCCAACTGCGCGTCCGCCCACGTCAGCCCAGCAGGAGCCTGCACAGAGAACCGTGTCAGAGCACCGTTCCCGAGCACAGCCTCGAGCAGCTCCTGAGCCTTCTGCTGCTCAACTCCCGAGTGGGTGAAGCACAGCCCCTCCCACGCGGGAAGCCTCGCCTGCCGGAAGGTGGGCGCCGGGAAATCCCCGTCGCCCCACGGCCGCTCCTCGCGGTTCTGCTTCACCCCACCGCGCTCGATCCAGCCCGTCAGCTTCGACACCGTCCAGCGCACGCCGGGCGCTTCATGCCCGTACGCCATGAAGCCGAGAGGGGTCGTGATCAGCAACTCATCGGCCATCACGGCCCCCTCTCGACTTCACCCGAGTCCGAATGCGAACTCCTCCTGCGCGACCTGCGCGATACGCCGGTCAGACACACCAGGACGCTGATTGATGACCGGCGCGTACGTGACCGACTCACGCCCGCCACCGCCACCCGCGAGCACGTACTCCGGCGCCGGCCGGAACGCGCCGAGCTCCACGCCCGTCTGCTCCCAGATGTCCAGCGACCGCTCCCGGATAGCCGGGTCGAGGCTGATGTACGCCTCGTCGTACGCTTCCGCGAACTTGTGAATCCCGCCCGGCGTGTACGGGTAGATCCCAGATGCGTACCCGCCCGCGGCGAACTCCTTCGGCTTCCCGCCGGAGAAGTAGTTGCCCGTCGCGTTCGGTGTGATGATCCGGTTCCCCATGCGGCCGGACTCGCCGTCCTCCGCCCACACGACGATGCGAGACTCACGCGTCCGAGCCAGCCACTCGAGCGCCGACTCAGCCTCCGTGACACCGGTCAGCGTCACGGCCGTGTCGACGTTCTCCGGCACCAGCCCGAGCTTGTCGATGTACGCCTGCGCCGCCTCGCCCGTGATCCCGAACGCTTCGAGCTTCTCCTCGAGCGCGGCACGCCCATCCCGGATGACGCGTGCCGCGTCCTCCTCGTTGCCCGTCTGCTCGAGCGTCGCCGCGGCGAGATCGAGCGTCCGCTGCGCGAGCGCGTCGATCGCGGCTTCGTTCTCCCGGCCAGCCTCCGTCGACCGGTCCAGAATGCCGCCGTTCGCCTCGATCGATGCCGTCAGGTCATCGACCGCCTGCTCGAACTCCCGGTGCGCGGAACGGGTGTCCATCTCCGCGGAACCGAACCCGCGGATCGCGTCCGCGAGGGACTGCACCTTGCCTTCCGCGTCCTCCGCGGCCCCTTCGAGCCCGGCGAGCGCGTCAGCCTGTGCGCGCGCCTGCTCCTCAGCGCCGACGCCCGTTTCCGTCACCTGCTCCTGAGCGAGCGCGAGCAGCGTCTGCTGCCTCTCCGCCTCCGACAGCGCCGTGACGTTGATGCCCTGCGCCGTCGCCGCCTCGACCAGCTGGTCCTTGTAGTCCGGCATGAGCGACAGCAGCGCCCACAGCTTCCGGGACGAACCGTCCGTCTCGTCCGCGAGCAGTTGGAACGCCCTCTGTGCCGCCGGGAGATCCGACTGCGCGAGCGCGCCGAGCTCCTCACCGATGCCGGCGAGCGTCCGCTCAGCGGCGCTCGTGTCCGCACCCTGAGGGGTGAGACGGAGCCACAGGTTCTGCCACTGCGCGATCGACTGCTCGAGCACACCGTCGAGGTCCTGAAGCTGAGCGGCCGTGTCGCGCCAGTACTTCAGCTGCGACCCCTGCCCGCCCGTCGAGATGATGTCCGACGCGGAACCAGCCGTCTTCAGGCTGTTCTGCATCTCCTCCGACGACGCCGACACCTGGTCGATCGCGAACTTGAGCGCCTCGACGCCGAGAACGGCGCCGACCATCGCCATGCCCCACGGGCCCATGAGGAACGAGCGGAGGCCAGCAAGCCGGCCTTTCGCCTTGTCGCCCGTGAGCCCGAGAGTCTCAAGGCCCACCTTGAAGTCCGCGATCTGCGGGATCGCGAGCAGCGCCCCGCCAGCGAGCAGACCGATACCGCTCGCCGCGCCACCAGCCATCAGGCCGACCTGCTGCATCCAGTCCGGGAGCGCGTTGAAGTCGTTGACCATCCCGGTCAGACCCTGCACAAGCTCGCGCAGTGGCCCGTTCGCTCCGGAGCCCATCGTGATGAACGCCGAATCGATCGCGCCGGTGAGCTCTTCCCAATCGCCCTTGAGGTTGTCAAGTCGCGTCGCGGCGGTCTCCTGCGCGTACCCGGCGTCGTTGACCGCGTTCGTCCACTTCTCGACGGACTCCGCGCCGCCCTCGTACAGGATCGACGCGGCACGGATCGCGTCCTGCCCGAAGAGCTGCGCGAGGGCCGCGTTCCGCTGCTCCTCCGTCAGACCCTTCAGTCGCGTCTCGAGCTGCCCTGCCACGCCCTCGATGCCGATGAACTGGCCCTGCGCGTCGTAGAAGTCGAGCCCGAGCTCCTTCATCAGATCGGCGGCCTCACCGGTCGGGTTCGCGAGCCGGAGAAGCATGTTCCGGAAGCTGGTTCCGGCGTCGGACCCGAGCAGACCGGCCGATGCGAACATCGTCAGCGACCCCACCGTGTCGTCCAGGTCGAGGCCCATCTGAGCCGCGACCAGACCCGACTGGTTCAGCGCGTCCGACATCTCCTCGACGCCGCCCTGCGCCTTCCCCGCACCCGCGGCGAGAAGGTCCGCGACGTGCGTGACGTCCGTGCCCTTCAGCCCGAACTGGGTCATCGCGGACGCGGCGATCTCCGCGGCACGTGCGACCTCGATCCCCCCGGCCGCGGCGAGGTCGAGGGCGCCATCCAGCCCACCGCCGAGGATGTCGGATGTCGCGATGCCCGCCTTCGCGAGCTCCTCGATCGCGCCCGCCGCTTCGGAGGCGGAGTACACGGTCCGGGCGCCCGCGTCGATCGCCGCATCGCGCAGCAGATCCATGTTCGCGGCTGTCTCGTGCGTCGCCGCCTGGACCGCGGACATCTGCTGGTCGAAGTCCATGAACGACGACACGGCCATGCCGACGCCCACACCGACCGCCGCGCCGAACCCGACAGCCGCCGCACCGAGCTGGTTGAAGCTGTCCCGCTTCTGCGCGAGCTTCTCGAGCTCGGTGCCCGTCTCCCGCGTCTTCCGGGAAGCGGCGTCCATGCCCTGCATGTAGCCCTGCGCCTGCAGGATCAGACTGACCTTGACGGACCGATCGGCCATGTCGACCTCCCGTCAGTGGGTATGCTCAGCGCATGGCGAAGCTCGGGGCGCGGATAGCCGGAATCGGCATGGCCGTCGTCGCGGTCGGGATCGTCGTGCTCGTCATGGCAGGCGTCCTCGACCAGAGCGGCATGCTCGTGCTCGGCGGCACGGTCACGGCGATCGGGTTCGTCGCCGGCATCGTCGGCTGGTTCATCAACCAGTTCTCCGACTAGTGATCGACCCGCACAGGCGCGAAGATGCGCGCCCGTGACGGATGCTCCTTGAACTCCTGCTCGCGTGCTTCCACAGCCGAAGCGGAGAAGTCACGCAGCACGCGCACGTCGTAGTGGAACTTCGCGTGCGGGTTGTCCGGATCCGCGTCAGGAGAAGTCGCTTCATCCAACGGGATGCCGTACTGATTCAGCCCACGCTCGTGCTCTTCGAGAGCCGCGAGCAGCGCGTGCTGCTCAGCGTCGAACTCGGGCTCGCGCGTCACTCGGACGACGCGGCGCCCCTCTTCGTCGACGAGCTCTTCGTGAACTTCGCTCGGCTCCCAGCCCCAGAGGCGGCGCGGCGCGATCCCGAGCGAGCGCGCGACCCGGAGATCCCGAAGGAGTCCACGGTCTTCTCGGAGGCGTTCACGAAAGGGGCGACATCGACCTGCCCCGACGTGCGGTTCACGTTGATGACCGCCTGCGCGATCCGGTCGTGCTCACCGTCGGTCAGGGACTTGTTGATCGCCGCCCACTCGTCATCCGAGATCGGGTGCTCGTCGCCCTGCGCGTCCACGTACACGGCACTGTTCTTCGCGGCGTGCATGAAGAACACGGCCGGGTTGAACCGGCCCGTGTCCTGGCCCTTGCGGGGCGGGCACTCGAGCATCCACCCGTTGTACGTGTGCCGGTCGACGCCACGGATGCGGAGCGTGATCGACGCGTCCCGGATCTGCGCCTCGAGCTCGGCCACGAGCTGCTTCGCGGCCGTCACGATCGGGGCTTCAGCGGTGCCGCCCGCGAGGCGGTCGTCCTCGACCTGCTTCTGCGAGCGAGCAGCGGACTGTGCCCGGGACAGGCCGGCCATGGCCTCATCGCGGGCGTTCAGGAGGTCGAAGTCGAGGCAGATCAGCACGTCCTGAGACGGCATCGTGCGGGACTCGAGACGAGAGAGAAGATCAGACACGGGTCACTCCTTGGAAGTTGTCACGGGTGCACGGGGAGAACCTGCCGCCCGGCCCCGTGTAACCGGGCGGCAGGAGTAGAGGGCGTCAGGCGACGAGCTGCTTGAAGAACGCGTCCGCGCGATCCTGCGAGAACGGCTCGCCAGCGCGGCGTGCTCGGTTTCGCTCAGCAGCGCAGGAACGGCAATTCCGGCGTCCCTGCTTCAGGAAGGTCGAAACGAGGTTCGGCACCTCGAGACGATGCCCACGCGGGCAGTGCGTCCGTTGGATGCGCCCATGTGTGCCATGCCGCACCGAGTCGATCGCATTGGCGGACCGAGAGCCCCACCGGAGGTTCTCGAGTCGGTTGTTCGACGGGTCACCGTCGTTGTGGCAACCCTCCGCGCCGTGTGGGCGAGGCCCCACGAAGGTGGAGAGAACGAGCGAGTGGATGCGATGCTTCGTGACAACACCGCCGCGTGACAGGTTCACCTGTCGGTACCCGCCGTATTGCCCCTGGCTCAGCACCCGACCACGGATGAGCGCACCGTCCGACGCCCTCACCCGATCGAGACTGCGCACTTCGCCGGCGCTGCTGACCTCGTAGAGGCCTTCGTAGCCGGGAATCGCGCGCCAAAGTTCCTGGTTCATGGCTGTCCCTCCCGGAAACGCGGTTGGCGATCGGTGTCCGGGACCGCGGATACGGTCCCGGACACCCGGTCACGCCGCGACCAGCTGGCGGAACGACACCCACTCGCCGGTGACGAACAGCTTCTGCGTGATGCGATCGACGGCGTTGTCCTCGACCGGGACAACCGCCTGCACCCCGGCACGGACGGGAACCGCCTCGTACCAGTCGCCCACGGCGAACGTCGTCGCGTCCTCATCGACCTGCAGGAAGTGGACGATGACACCGACCGTGCCCTGCGCGAGCGCGATGCGCGCCTCGTCATCGGCCGGGGTGCCGAGGTTGAACGTGTACTGCACGTTCAGGGTGCGGGACACGGTGCCCGGCGTCTCGAAGTCCTGCACGGAGCAGTACCGGGCGTCGGCGGTCACGTTCTCCGTGAGACCCGACTGGAACCCGTTCTGCCGAGTCAGGTAGCAGGAGATGTTCTCCCCCGCGGTGACCTCGGTGACTGTGATCGCTTCGATGTTGCCGACGGTGCCCGGGATGAACACTGCGCGGCGCGTGCCCAGCGAGGGCACGGCGGTAGGGATGCGCTGCATGGCTTACTTCTCCTTCTCGGTGTCCACGGGGCTGGCGTTACGGCGGGCGGCGGTGCCGCCCTTGCTGAGGTTCGGCAAGGGTCGCCGGGGTCGGCTCGTCTCCGGGTACCGGTCCGACTTCACCGCGTCGTACTTCGAGTCGTCGAAGCTCTCCACGGGAAGGTCGAACTCGTGACCCGTCACCTTGTTCTTGACGCGCATGTAGCGGGTCATGGGATCTCCCTTACTGGGATCGAATGGAGGATGTAGCGCCGCACCGCGAAGAACTTCGGCGGGCTCACCGTCGTGTCCTTCGTGACCGGCTGGGTACCGGCCGGAGCGAGCGCGAAGCACCGCCTGCCGGGCACGGTGAGGATGTGATCGTTGAGCAGCGCGAGGACGCGGCCATCGACCCAGGTCGCCTGCCACCGGTCGTTCCCGACCGCGTGGATGGTGAAGGTGATGTCGACGTCCTGGTGCTCGCCGAGGATCGTGCGCGTCTCGAAGAACCCGGTGTCGTGCCACACGTTCACGTACCGTGTGGGCTCCCCCGTCACGTCCCCTTCGAACACGGACGTCGCGAGCTGCATGTCCGACCGGAGTCGAGCAAGCAGCGGCTTCACGTGCCGTTCGATCAGGTCGGGCTCGGTCACAGCCCGAGGCCCTTCAGCGCGTCATCGACAGCCCGGTCGATGCCCTTCTCGAAGTCGGCTTCGTTCGCCTGCAGGGCGCCGTGCATGATGCCCTGCGGCGGGTTGTTCACCGACCCGTACTCGATGAGGTTGCCGAGCGCTCCCTGCGGGCGGTCCTTGTCCGGCCCGATCTCCGCGAACAGCGTCGACGAGGTCGCCTGCGTCGCGCCGGTGAGGACCGACGCAGCCGCCTGAGCGACCGTCTGGTTCGTGGTCGCGCCGATGTCGTACGTGATCGAGTACGGGAACGCCGGCGCATGGTCCATGCCCTTCGCGTTCTCCCGCGCCGTGTCCCGCACGTTCCGGGCGGTGACCTCGATCGCCTGCCGTGCGTACTTCCCGGTGTTCTCCGGGACGTCACCGAGGTCGGCGCTCAGCTTCGAGAAGTCGGAGTTGTCAATGCGGATCTCGTCAGCCATCGGCGGCTCCTCTCACGCGAAACTGAGCACCTCGACGGGGAGGCGGCGGGCGGTGCCGAGCGACTTGACGTGCTGCCCGTCGACACGGAACCGGAGCCCCACGTTCGCCGGATTGTCGGGGTCCGCGAGCACCTCGCCCACGTCGTCGAACTCGACCGCAGCGGAAGCGGCAGCCTCGGCCCCGTCGACCGGGAGTGCGACCACGGGCCCCTGCACGGAGAACCGTTCGCCCACCGAGTCGCCGTTGCGCGGGTCGTTGTCCCCGATCCGCAGCTCAGCGGGCCCCGCCGGGTAGATCACCGTCCACGTCGGCTCAAGCTCCCCGGTCTCTTCGCTCCGGACCGGATCGCCCTCACGGCGGATGACGACGGTCGCGCGCATCTTCGTGCGGGCGAGCTCCCGCCCCCTGGTGAGGATGTCCGGGGTGAACCCGATCACGACTGCCCCAGGTGGATCGTGAACGAACCACGCTTGCGGCGCCGGCGCGGCACGAGCTTGTCGATCTCGTCGTCGGAGAAGTACAGCAGCCCGGTCGAGACGGTCTGGTCGCGGCGGCGGGTGCGACCGTAGTCGTCGATCTCTTCCCGCTCTTCCAGCCACCCGTCCGGATTCACCAGCACCCGCTTGACGGACTCCACGACCGTCGCGATGTACAGGTTCGTCCAGTCCGCGAGCTCTTCCGGCGTCGCGAACGTGGGTGTCCCGTCTACGCCGCGGAGGCGCAGCTCCATCCGAAGCTCCGCCTCCGCATCAGCGATGCGCTTGGCCGCGACCAACCTCTCCTCGGGAGTGAGTTCTCGCCACCGGGACTCGACATCAGCGACAGTGACGGTCGGCCAGGCCATCGGTCACTCCGTCGGGATCTGAGCCGCCTCGAGCGCCTCGATGATGTCCGCGCGGGTCGCGCCCTCCGGGATCTCGACGTTCAGGCCGTTCGCCTTGACCGCCTCGACCGCGTACGCGCGCCACACGTCCGTGCCAGACCCTGCACCTGCCTTCGGCGGTGCGGTCAGCGCCGTCTGAGCTCCCTCGTCGCCCGTCCCCTGGTCGCCGGTCCCGGTGTCGCCGGTCTGGTCGCCAGCGGGCTCCTGCGGCTCCTGTGCAGGCTCCGCGTCAGTGCCCTTCGGGGCGAGCAGGTGGTCGCCCACCGTCACGCCCTTCGGGACCTTGTCGCCGGCCTTCAGGATCTTGTCGACCGTCCCGACACGGACGATCGTGATGCCCTCGAAGTCATCGCGGATCTTCGCCATGTTCATGTCCTTCCGTGAAGGGGCGGGACGCCAGACGACGCCCCGCCCCGACGGGTCAGAGGACCTTCGCCGCCAGGCTCAGGTCCGCGTTCGCGAGCACCGGCATGGCGATCGCATCCGAGATGACCTCGGCGATGAGCGGCGGCTTCTCACCGCGGTACACGCCCGCGACGATGCCCGGCTGCTCGGCCGGCTCGATGCCGTACCGCTCGTCGGTCGACGTGAGGGTCTGACCCCAGAACGTCGCGCCGAGCTCCGTGCCCTCCCAGTCGTCCGTGTCGACCGGGGCGGGCAGGAGGAACAGCTTCGAGTCGTCGATGACCTTGCCCGACGCGGTGCGACGGTCGTACAGGATGATGTCCGGCAGGCCGGCTCCCGTGACGAGACCGCGCACCTGGTCCGCCGTGGCGGGCTGGGAGGCGCCGTTGTTCAGCTGGATGCGGAACTGGTCGCCCGCGGCCAGCGCGCGGAACACGCGCTTGGACATGACGATCGATCCCGCGTCGACACCGTTCGAGGCGGTGTAGACGTCCGAGATCTGCTCGAGGAACGCGAGACGGTCCGCGGTGGGGTCCGACCAGAGCGTCGGCGCCGTCACCGAGTGCGACGGGGAGCGGCCGAAGTTGTCCGCTGCGCCGAGCTCGGGGATCGTCGCGATGCCCGTGTCGAGGACGATGCCGCGGAGACGCTCGACGCGGTCCGCGACCGCGCGCACGACGCGGTCCGTGGTGGAGAAGATCGAGCGACGGATCAGGTCGTCGCCAGCGTCGCCACCCGAGTTGCGGGTGCGCAGCTGCTCGTACTCCGACACCGGGATGTTCTGACCGACAGCGGGGATCTCGAGGATCGTCCGCTTGCCGGGCTCACCCTTGCCGACCTCGGGCTCGGCGTCGTAGGCGCGGTAACGCGCCTCCTCGACCAGGCCCTTGCGTCCCGAGATGAAACGCACGACCGTGTCCGCGACCTCCCGGTTGGGGAGGAAGCGCGCGAGGGTGCCCTTCGACGCCTCGTAGTCCTCGAGCGACGCCCGCGCGTACCCCGTGAGGTCCGCGGGCTCGATGAGATCAGTCCAGAGAGCCATCAGGCGTTACCTCCGACGAACGTGAAGCCGGCCTCGCTCGCACCCGTCGATGCGACGTGAGCGATCGGCAGCTTCGAGATGTTGATGATGCCGTGGCGGAGGATCGGCGCGCCGAAGTCCTCAGCGCCGTTCACCTTCTGGTCGGTGAGGAGGTAGCCGAGCTGCTCCCCTGCGGCACCCGTGTAGGGCGTCACAGCGGCCTCATTGGCGGCGTTGACCTCCGTGCCGGAACGGAGGTAGCCGTCCGGGTAGTGCGTGGCAGCGGTGAACGTGCTGATGTCGATGACGGCGGTCCGAGCGTTACGGATGCCGTGCGTCGATCCCAGCCACGTCTGATCACCGGCGCCGAAGTTCTCCGTGCGGAGCTTGGGCATGATCAGTCCTTTCCAGACTTCTTCTTGTGGATCTCGTCGTAGAGGTCACGGCCCGCCGAAACGCTGCCGCCGACGACGTCGCTGCCGCGCTCTCCCTGAGCCCGCAGACGCCGCGAGGGCGCCGCCGGTTCGGTCGAGTTCGCCTTCACCCAGTCCGCGATCTTCGTGTCGTCGACGGTCTTCCCGTCGTCCTTCACGAACTGCGACCGGTCGAGAGCGAACAGCTTCGACGCGGAGAACGCGCGCCCCTCGAGCGCCTTGTCGAGACGGTCGGAGACTCGCTCGAGAGCGAGCTCGAGGTCCTTCGCCGCCAGCGCGTCAGCGATGCGCTTGTCGACGTCATCCCCGGAGACACCAGCCGGCTTCTCGCCGCCCTTGTCGTCGTCCTTGCCCGCGGGCTTGTCCTCGGGCTTGGGCGCGAGCTTGCGGCGCTCGTCCTCGCGGGCGTTCCGCTCAGCGCGAGCGACCCGCTGGGCGATGATGCGGTCCAGCTCCTCCTGCGATGCCGGAGGCTTGAAGCCGTCGTCGCCAGCGTTGCCGCCAGCACCGTCGCCTCCACCGCCTCCCTCGCCACCCTCAACCGCGAACCGGAGGAACGGCGAGTAGATGAGCTGACCGAATGCGTTGCGCTTCATGCGTGTGTGACCTTTCCGTTTACGGCCCGTCGGCCCCGTTTAAGCCCCGTCGGGCACCGCGAGACGCTCGCGTAGCGCTTCCACCAGGCGGTGGGGAGAATGTGGGGCGGCGCCGCGTGGACGCCGCCCGTCAGATGAGGCCCAGAGCGCGCGCCAGACGGCGCACAGACTCGGGCTTGCCCCGGTCGAACAGCCCCGCCACCTGCCGCTGCAGAACCGCGCGGAGCTCTTCGAGACGTTCGGGGGTAGCGGGGATCGGGTTCGCGAACCGGTCGGCGCTGGACGGCCCGATCGCCCTCGGGATCGTGCCGGTGCGCAGCGCGTACTCGAACCGGTAGTGCGCGTCATACAGGCGGCGCTCCGCGGCGGTCATCGTGGACCGGCGGAGCACGTCCCTCTCCCCTGTCGCGACGGCGTCGAAGCGGGCGGCACGGTTCGTCGTGAGCGTGCGCCCTGCGATCGCCACCGTGCCGCGGCCACGGCCGGCGGCGAGGACCTGCGCGTCCGTCCGCACACCGGGCGACAGCGGTACGACGACCTGCCCGCGATCAAGGATGAACCCCTGCTCGCGAAGCATGCGGATCGCGTTCGTCCGCGTCCCCGCGGTGCGGTAGATGCGGTCGATCGCGGAGTTCGCGGTCGGGAGCTTCCGCACCGACTGGTTCACGACCCGGTAGATGTCCGCGCCCTCACGGATCGCGCGAGCTTCGGAACGGCCGAACGCCGCCTCCTGCTGCTCATTCGACATCGACTTGAACATCTCGTACGGGTCCGTGCGGACGTCACTGGAGACGTTCTCCGACGCGGGGATGTGCTGGCAGTCGCACCGCGGGTGCCGTTGAAAGCCCTCGTTCCACCGGAACCACTTCCCCGCGAGGATGATGCAGCGCGAGCAGGACGGCGGGTTCAGCATCCGGACGAACCCCGTCACCGTGGGCCGCTGGATGATGTCCGCCTGGTACACCATCCGTCGCGTGTCAGCGAGGGTCGTGAGCGTCACCATCGTGAGCCACCGGCCCGACTGCGCTAGCGCAGCACCTGCCGTCATCCCCTGCCCCACGGCCGTCTTCGCCTTCACGACAGACTCCGCGTACAGCGACTCGAGGTCGCGACCGTCCGGCGCCGCAGACAGGAACGCGTCCGGAGCGAGCGCCCCGACCGCCTCATCCAGCTGTCCCGTCTCCCGGAGCACCTCCGACGTGTACGGGATCGCCTGAGCTACCGCCGCCCGCCGCCCAGCCTCAACGACAGACAGGATCCGCGGCCCGACCCGCTCCCACGAGGGGTCGAAGTCATCACCCATCCGCCGCCACAGCTTGCCGACCGCCGCGGCCGTCTTCGTGCTGATCCCCTGCTGAACCCGGTACTGGTCAGCTGACGATCTGGGAAGCATCATCGAGCTCCCTCATCGCCGCGGTGAGCTGCGCGTCCTGGATCGCGTTCTGATCCCAGTCGCGCATGTGGCCCTGCTCGATGTCCGTGTAGCCGAGGTCGTTGCGCGCCTGCTCGATCGGGAGGATCGAACGGCCCGAGCTGTCCTTCGCCTGCACGAGCTTCACGATCGCGTCAGCCTTCTGCGCGATCGTCGGCGTCGACGGGTCACGCCACACCGTCTCGATCATCTTCGGACGCGCCTCACCCGACCGGCCGAGTTCCATCAGCACCAGCCGCTGCACCTGCTCCCACCGGGTCGACAGCGACTGCTGCTTCCGCTCCGCCCGTTTCACCAGCTGCGCCTCCGACGAGCGGATCGCGTCCGCTGACGGCGGGTTGTCGCCCTGGAACAGCAGGTAGTGCGCCGGCAGGCCCAGCTGCATCGCGACGATCTGCATCAGCAGCTTGATCGTCTCGTGGAAGTTGGACAGCGCCGCCTCGGGGAACTGACCGAACGTCGCCTTGTCGTTATCCGTGGACCACATGCGGCCCGCGATCATCGAGAACGTGCTGAGAGGCTTCCCGTCCTCGTCAACGAAATCGTCCTCGTCGAGGCCCGTCGCCCAGCGGCGCGGGAGCGCGTGGAACTCGCCGGACACCATCATGTCGCTCGCGAACTTGTTCAGCCCGTCGAGCGGGCTGATGATCGGGTGGAACACCGACCGGCCGAGTCGCTGGTCGAACTTCCCCGCACGAGCCCGCCCGAGCACGCGCGGGTCGTTGACGAGCGGCACCAGAGCGCACAGCTTCTGCTCGTTCGCCTCGGTCGCGTCGCCCGTCTCCTCGACCCACTCGCGGCCCTTCCGGCGCCAGGTGATCGAGGACCCGTCGCCGCGGAGCAGCGTCATCCACTTCGTCTTGTCCAGGTCTGTCCACCGCTTGAGGCCGTGACGCACCTTGTGGGTGCGGGGGTCGTCCTCGTGGATCGCGTCGAACGGCGACTCGATCGTGATCACCGGGGCGTCATCAGCGCTCTCGCCGGCGCCGACCATCGCGTACGCCCGCCCGAGAGCGAGCGACTCGCGGTGCGCCTGCTGCGAGATGAACGGACCCTCGTTCTCCTGCCACGTCTCCCACAGCTCGTCATCGACCTCCGCGCCAGACCCGACACGGAACCCCTCGATGTCGAGGCGGTTGTCGTACACGTCGACCGCGAACAGCGCCAGGTTGATCACGATCGGAGAGAGACGGAACCCGAGCTCCTTCTCGAGGATCGGCGAGAGGAACCGGAGAGGCTGCTCACCCTCGAAGTACGCGTCGTTCTTCTCGAGCGGCCGCTTCTCCCGGTCCAGCATCCGCGCGAGCCGGAGAGCGTCATCAAGATCGGTCACAGCCGCCTCCATTCAGCGCCAGACGCGCACCTTGCTTCTCGGTTTCGGCGGGGTCCAGCCCGCGGACAGCGCATCGCGCACTGCCGCGTTCGCGAGGATCGAGCACATCGCGAGGTCGATCTTCTGCGTCTCGTTCGGTTTGCCGAGGATGTACTTCTGGCCGGGCTTGCCGACCTTCTTCGCGTTCGCCATGTGCGCCTCGGTGATCGGGCACCCGTCGTTGCTGATCCGGCCCTCACGCAGGTCCGCCTCGAACCGACGGATCTCCGGGTACATGCGGTTGACGGAGTTCGTCGGCCACACGATGACCTTCTCTTCGCCGTGACGCAGCGCCCACGCCTCGATGTCCGTCTCCCAGTCCTCCGGGTCGCAGTACATGCGCGCCACCGAGAACCGGGAGAAGAGCTCGTCGACGGCCGCGTCGACCTCGCCATGAGGGATGCGCCCACCATGCTCGAGCGGGTTCCACCACGTCGGGGTGTCCGGCGTCGGCCCCCAGCGCGGCGTGAACGCGTACCCGTCCATCGTCTGCGCCCGGATCCCGGTCGTGTCGTTGTTGATCGACCCGTCGAACCCGAGACAGATCGCAGTACCGTCAGGTGGGTTAGGCAACCAGAGCCGTTGGCTTGGCATACGCGCCCTCCCACAGCCCCTCAGGCAGCCACGCGCCCTGACCGCGAACCAGCTTGTTGCCGTAGAACCGGGCAGCCTCAGCCGGGTCCGTCTCGATCAGCTCCGCAGCCTCCGCCTCGATCGCGTCGAGGTCGATGTGCGAAGCCCCCGCGTACACGTACGCGTGGATCTTCCGGCGCTCCCGCTTGTTCTTGTACGACAGGTGCGCCGGCGGCTGACGGAAGAACCGGAAGATGTCCGACGCCATCGACTCGAACGTCATCCGCGCGGTCGACTCCACACCCGGGTCCCACGCGTTCGTGAGCTCGATACCCCGACCACCCATGGCGGTCGTGCCTCGACGCATCGTGCGGGCCACGTTCACGAGACCGTTCGTCTTCGTGTACACACCCGTCTCGTCCTGAATGAACCCGGTCGTCGGGTTGCCCAGACGCGACAGGGCGCTCGACGTGACCTTGTCGATGCGGCCCTCGTCACCGACACGCACGAACGACTCACCCGCCCGCACACGCTCGGACAACGGCCCGTTGCGGATCATCTGCAGCATCGGCTGCCACGTGTTGTCCACCTGGTCATCCGACGTCGCCATCAGCTGCACGAGCGGCGTCGGCCACGGCATGCCCATCGGCTCGCCAGGCTCGTACTCGTACACGAACCCGCACCCACACCCGTGGTCACGGCAGTCGAACTTCTCCCCACCCTGCGCCCACCCAGCGAACAGGTCAGGACCCAGCGCCTTCGTCAGCGCCTTCGACGCCGCCCACGGCGACTTCCCGTACTTCTGCGGCCCCACCACCAGCGACCGCCGGTACGTGAACGCCTGGTTCTTGATCGGGTTCTCCGGACGCCACGGCGTGCCCTCACGCACACGACCGTCGTTAGCCGTGCACCACAACTGCCAGTCCGTCTCGATGAACGGCTCCCCCTTGTGGAAGCCATCCGGGATGGGGCAATGCCACGCCACCCAATTCGACTGCAGATACCCGAGCGTCGGGAAGTCGACGATGAAGTCAGCTGTCGGGTCCGACATCCTCCACAGCCCTCAACCTTCTGCGGGCATCCGGGATCACCTTCTGCTTCGCCACCGTCGCCGGGCTACCCGCCACAGCGACCGGCGCCACCGAAGCCGACGTCGAGATACGGAACCCCGCCCGCAGCAGAGCCGCATGCGTCAACAGCAGATCGTTCTCCTGCCTCAGCAGCAGAGACCGCAGCGCAGCAGTCGCGCCCGGCTCCTCCGCCTCCACCGACGTACGCACGTACATCGCCACCTGACGCTCCGACCCCTGCTCCTCCCACACGATCGCCTGCGGCTTCTTCCACAGCGACCGCCACACCTCACGCTCACGCGCCGAAGCCTTCGACAACGGCCACGCCGGAGCCTGACCACCACGCGCCCGAGGGAGCGTCCGAATCAGCCCCGACTCAATCCGCACCGCCTCCCGAAGAGAACCCTCCTCAGGCGGACGCCCAGCCCCCAAACGAGCACCACCACGCGGCATCAACACCACCCCCGGAGAAGTCTTTGATTCCGCTCGCAGGTTTTGCCACCTCCCCGGCGGTCCGGTGGGGTGGCGTTGGGCGGGGCATCCCCCCACCCTGTGTGCGGGTGGTCAGGCGGTGTCGAGGGGTCGTCCGGGCTGGATGTGCTCGTGTGCGTCGGTGTAGCGCATGTCGTGCACGCGAGTCTCGCGCTCGGGGGCGCTGGTGAGGTGCTGCAGGAGGGCGTCGCGCTGCTCTTCGGTGAGCTCGAGCTGTCCCGAGGCTTCCATCTCTCCCATTGAGGCGAGCACGAGGTCGGCTCCTGTCGCCGCTCTCAGGTGGTCCTCTACCGCGTTGGGGAGTGGGTCGTCGAGCTTGTCGAGGATGAGGATGAACGGGGTGCGCTCGTACTCGCCGTTCTTGACGGGCGGGAGCGGGAGGATCTGGATGCGGGCCACGGGGCGCCCTCTCTTCCTGTCGCTACTGGTGTGCTGCTCTGCCACCGGCGGACCGATTGCAGAATCGATGCTCGGGGCCGGTCCACTTCGACCGGTCGTCGTCTTGATGGCCTAGGTCCCACGGTTCGTGTGGGGTGATGCGGATGTGGCAGCGGGCGCATCTGACGCGGCCTGTCTTGACCTTGGGTGCCCATGCGGCGCGGAGGCGGTCGTGTTCGTTGCCGTACCCGCGGGCTTGGCGTGTGCCTCGTGCCCGTTCTTTCTCGCGGCGGTGCTGGTCACATCGACCGGAGGTGACGAGGGTCGGGCAGCCAGGCTCGGCACAGACCTTCACGGCATCTCGTATCGGATGACGCTGATGCCTGCCTTCTCGGCGAGGTCGGCAGTCATGCTCGCACCGCGGCTGCTGTCTCGGATGAACGCGAGGCAGATGTCAGCGCCCCGCTTGACCATCTCGGCGTTGCGGATGAACCCTGCCCGCTTGCCGTGCGCGCGCCAGTCCGCGGGGTGCCGCTCGACCGGGCCGAACTCAGACCACTCGCGCTCAGCGATGGCGTCGGCGCCTGTGGGGCACGCGCCGGAGACGAGAGTGTCGCCGTACACGCCGTGATCCACGAGAGCCTGGGCGATGGTCTCTCGGTCGTCCCAGGTGCGGGAGCCTGTGACAAGGATGCGCCTGCCCATGCTCAGTCTCTCCCTCGATGTGTTGGGGGGTCGCGGCCTCACCGTTACGTGGCTCCGCGGTGTTCAGTTGTTTGCGCGGCGTCGCGCTATTCGTGCGCGATCGTCGCGCACCCCTCGACCAGGCCGTCACCGGTGATCCGGTGCGCTGCTGGGAGGAGACGAAAGGGGCGGGCCGGGGTGCTCTCAGGTCCCGGCCCGCCGGTGCCCTGCCGACCGTTGAGCGGCTGCACTGGCGAAGAAAGAGTGCGGGCACGCAAAACGCCCCGGGGAGGGCCGCTGTGGGCTCTCCGTCGGGGCGTTTGCTGTTTGAGCGTTTTGCTTCACTCTGAATGTAAGGGGTGACAGTACTGCTGGCGTGAATCGCGACACGCCGTGGCGTGTTGGTCAGTTCTCCTGTTCTTCGAGGGCGCGGAGGTGTGCGCGGATTCTGTACTGCTGGGGTGGCCATGCGGCCAGTCGTTCGCGGTAGGTGGCGAGGAGGATGTCTTCTCGTACTTCGCGGCGCCCATGGATGAGGCGGGTGGGCATCCCTTCGCGGTCTGGCGTGCCCTTCACCCACCTTCGGATGGTGCGGAGGGATCGGTTCACGCGTCTCGCGGCTTGCCTCAGGGTGTACCAGGTTTCATCCACTGGCCTCGTGGGTACAGGTGCAGGTGGTGAGGGTGTCGGCGTCGTCGTCCCATGCGGTGCCGTCGCAGTTGCCGTGCTTGCCGGCCTTGCACTCGGGGCACAGGTGCTGGGGGTTAGCGAGCTCGAGCAGCACGTCGGCGTGGCAGGGCTGGTCGAGCGGGCACCAGCACGCGAGGTTCTTCCCTGCGAGCTCGGCTTGGATGTCCTCGACGTTCGGGTATCGGAACGCCTCGTGGGCCTCTCGGTCGGTGGTGAACATCTCTCGGAAGCGCTGGACGGCCAGCGCCCGCCCACCCGGGAGGAGGATGATCCACGGATTGCCCCACCTCGACGGCCGTGCGACGACGACCGTGTTCTCCGGCTTCCGCCACCCCTTCCGGCGGGACAGCTGCACTCGCTGTGGTCTGGTCATCGTGATCTCTCCCACCATGTCGTGGTGCCGTTGTCGACCATGCGGTCGCGGCGCTGACAGTTGTGTCGGGTGCACCAGCGTCGGAGTTCTCCGTCTGCGGTGTACCGCCGGTACCAGGTGTGGATGCCGAGGGTGCAGAGGATGGGGCGGGTCATCGCCAGCCTCTTCCGTCGCAGGCGAGGCATTCTCCGATGACACGGCCCTCGTCGTCGACCAGGTAACCGACACCATCGCATGGTCGGCAGGTGTCGTTCGGCGGCTCGGTGCTCACGGTTCCCCCTCCCTGATCCGGGCGGCCACTTCTTGCGCGCCGCGGTACTTCCCCATTGCCGAAGCCCAAGCCGCCAGGTCGTCCGAGATGGCGCGGTTATTGACCTCGATGGCGAAGCTGTCCGCGATGCGCGCGCACCGTTCGCGCTCCTCCTGGCGTGCCTTCTCGCGCTCGGCGTCCAGCATGCGGTCGAACTCCTCGGGCGAACGACCGGACCCGTTCCAATAGGCCGTGCGCGCGAAGTCCGGGGTCGGCGTGTTGTCGTCGGCGCTCATCGGTCCTCCTCAGGGGTTGTGTCGTGGGGCCATCCGTAGAGGCGGCGGTCGCTTTCGCCTTCGCACCAGCACCCGTCGCAAGAGTGCGGCCATTCGGGGTGATGAAACCCGTGTGGACATCGCCGGACGGATTTCTCGCTCATCGTCCCGCCTCCCGTGCCGCTTCGGCCGATGCAGCCGTAGGGTGGTGAGCCTCGTTCCCATTCGTCGCGCGATACCAGAGTGCGCCCGCCACGAACCCAGCCATCCATGCCGAGTTCTTGCTACGGCTGTTCGCGGCCTTCCAAGCGTTCTCCCGGACACGGGCGACCTTGCGCTCCCCCTTGGTTGGCATGAACGGCTCGCCATTCGTCTCGTCGGCGCTCATCGTCCATCCTCCACCTGCTCCTCGGTGACCGGCTGGGATGCCCGCTCCAGGGCGTATGCGGCCTGTGCGCGCACGAATTCAGCGGCGGATTCAGCATTGAGACACGTCCCCGCGAATCCGTCGAGGATGCTGGCGGCGGTGTTCAGCGCCTCCGCGATGAGCGCGGCCACGTCGGCGGGTGCCTGCCCCTTCGGTGTCACGTCGAAACGCGACAGGACGGCATCCGCGATAGCGCGCGCGAGGCCCGGGCCGAGGGCCGTCGGGGCAATCATCCCCGCCAGCGCCTCGCGCACGTTGCCTGCTCGTTCGTTGGTCATGCTGCTGTCCTTTCGAGTTCGGGCATCGGGAACACCGCGCCGCACGCCTTGCACCGGGCAACGATCGGCCCCACATCCGGCACATCGATCTCCCCCTCCGGGTGAAGACACAAACGACACACCCACCCCGTCCGGTCCACGACCTTCACCCGCGGCCGCGACAACCCCGCCCGCGACCGGCACCGGTGAATCAGGTCCACGACGTCGTCGTGATACGCCTTCAACGACGCCGGGACGATCGACCATGCGACCGATTCCGCCCACTCCCGCAACCAGTCGGTGAGGTCGCGGGTTCGCTGTGCGGCCGTCTGAGCGGTCAGATTCGCGGGAAGGTGCCTGGCGTCCTTCTCCATGTCGATCAGCGGTCTCAGCCAAGCGGGGAGGCTGGCGGTGACACCCATCGCGGACGCGTGAGACACGGCCCAGTTCGCGAGGGTGGAGAACACCTCGTCGGCGGCTTCGAGGTGCCCGTCCCGGAACGGCAACGGGGTCTCCTTCGAACCGCCCACCCTCACCGCTTCCGTGTCGACGGCGCCGATCGTGTGCAGCTGCGACCTCAGCAGGTGCACGATCACCGGCGCCTCGTTCAGGCGGTACAGGATGCGGCCGTAGCAGGACCCGCACAGGTGCCCGTGGGTCGCTTCCCGGTAGTGCTCGACCCCGTCGATCGTCTCCGTGCATTCCGTCGCGCACGCCTCGAGCTCGTCACCCATCGCTCTCCCCGAGTTCGTCTGCGAGGCTCGTCGCGATGTTCTCGACCGCGGCCGCGAGGACCGGCCACTCGAGCCTCAGCCGCGTCTGCTGCCTCCGGTGGTGGACCGGCTCCCGGCCCTCCACGTTCCATGCGTCAGCGACCGCGCGGAGCAGCGCCGTGACCTCGTCGCGCACCGCCTCGAGCTCGACCCGCTCCGCCTCGATCGCGTCCTCCTCGGCCTTCCCGACGCACCGGTCGCTCTCGACCGTCAAGGAGTCGCTCCGCGCGATCTCCACGGCCTTCCGCAGCCGTTGGATGATGTCAGCCATCCGTCTCTCCGTCCGCTTCGACCGACTCCCACGGGCCAGCGGGACGACGACGCACGAGCGCGCAATTCATCCCGCACGTGCTGTAGTCGTCCATGGCACTCCGGCGGCTCGGATGCGGGTCCGTATCTACCCAGCCGTCCACCTCGACGTGCCGGACGCCGTACTCCCACTCCTGCTCCTCGGTGACCGGCTGGGATGCGTCAGTCGGCCCCCAACCGAACACCTGGAATGCCTTCACGATCCCGTCCGCCTCCCGCAGGTATTCCTCCTGCGCGAGCTCCGCCTCATCCCACGTCGGATGCGCGACACCGCGGATCACCGCCCCATAGAGGCGGGCGTCACGACCCTGGATGAACCGCGCCACCTGCTGCACGATCTCGCTGTACTCGCTCACTCGTCCCAGTCCTTCCGCCAGTCGTCATACCCCGGCAACTCGCACTCGTCTACCTCGGACAACGGAAGAGGGCCGCTCCCCACAGGAACGGCCCTCACAACAGCAGGACACTCAGAACGGCTGAGCATCCCACCCACCACCCGACGCCGGAGCGCCCCACTGGTCCTGCGACGCCTGCTCAGGCGCCGGAGGGATCGGAGGAGCCGACCCGATCAACCGAGCCGCACGCACCGACACGTCAGCCGTGTGCCGCGTCTCCCCGTTGTGCTCGTACTCCCGCACCTTGACCCCGTGGAACCCGGACGCCGAGATCACCTGCCCCTGCACGACCCCCGGGTCGTCCTTGAACCACAGCGTGAAGTAGCTCTTGCCCTCCGCGCCGTCCTTCCGCTCGAACGTCTCGTGCACGGCCACCCCGTGCCCGAACTGCGTTGTGAACGTCCGGTCCACGACCGCGTTCTCCACCGTGATCTTCGCCATTCCTCTACCTCTCCTCAGTCCACGGGACGCCACGGCCACCGCTGCGTCCCCTCCACCTGCGCGCGCCCGAGCTTCGCCGGCCACCCACGCGCATCACGATCACCACGCCACCGGACCATGTCCACATGCAACGGGTTCTTCCTCGACCGCCGAAGCCCATACCCGAACTCCGGCCACCCCATCAACGCCGCCGACCCACGCGGCCGCATATCCCGCTCCCCCGCAGGATTCGTCGCATGCCCCGCATGAGCCTCGATCAGCATCGCGATCCCCCGATCCCGGATCGTGTCCAACGCCGCCAGCAACGGGGCCGCGTCATCATCCGAATTGATCGCCCGCGGCACCAACCGGTACAGCGGGCCGATCAGCAGCAGGTCCGGGGTGTGCTTGTCGATCAGCCGGTGCACCATCCCCAGATCCATGTCCCGGGTCAGATCCAGCCGCCGCACACACGCCAGATGGAGGCGCTTGTACGGGTCCGTGCCCTCGAGCACGTTGATCGACCCCGCCCACCTGCGCGTCTCACGACCCCACTGCTTCTCCGTGTTCTCCGCATCGATCACCAGCACGTTGCGCGGCTCGATCGGGTACTCCCGGAACGGGTGCACCCCCGCCGCCGTCGTGATCGCCATCTGCCTCAGGAGCGTCGTCTTACCGGCACCCTCACCCCCGGTGAACATCGCCCGGTCCCGACGCTCGAGCAGCCCGTCGACCACCCAGTCGTACTCGACCTCCTGCGTCAGCACCTGATCCAGCGACATCGCCCGCAGCTCGTCCGCGACGTGATGCTCGCGCAACTGCTTCAGGTCACCCATCGCCGTTGAGATCGCCTGCTCCGGCGGCATCGCCTGCGAGTTCTCCTGCATCGCAGCCGCGACCGCTCGAAGCCCTCGGGCCATCGCCTCCCGACGCACCTGCTGCGCGTACATGCCAGCGTTCTTCGGCGTCGGGACAGCACCTGACCATGCGGACAGGTGCTCGATGTGGATGTCCCGGATGCCCCACTCGAGCAGGTGCGCCTCGACAGTCAGCAGGTCGATCGGCTCCCGTGTCGCCTGCATGTGCATGACCCCGGAGTAGATCTCCCCCAGACGCTTGTCGTAGAAGTCCGCCGGGGTGCACTCCGTCATGACCTCGCGGAGCATCGACGAGTCAGCGATCAGCGACCCGATTACCGCCCGCTCGGCGTTCATGTCCGTCATCCCCGCCCCTCCCTTGACGATGGCGTGTCCGAGTCGAGCGCCGATACAGTGCGGGCATGCACCAACAGATGATCGATTTCCTCAACAACCTGACGGAGGCCCACTCGGCCGTGCACCTCACCACCTACGAGGTGTACTTCGGCGGCCGCCCTGCCACAGTTACCGTCGCGGACCGCGGACCGGACGGCGGCGATACACGGTTCTACGTGGAGGCCGTGTGGTCGGATCGAACCGAGGCTGAACTGGCTTCCGACTCCGGCCGAACTCATGGCAACCCTGCTGCCACGCTCGCCGAAGCTCTCGACCAGCCGCACTGGTGGATCTTCGCTCCGGAGAACAACCAGGACTAGCGGCGACTCGCTCACGCCGCCGCGTCGCTTTCCAGGTCGAGCAGGTCGAACAGCGACGGCGTAGCCTGCTCCCGATCCATCTCCCGCTGGTACATAACCGCGTCACGGAACGACGTCGGGTTCAGCTCGGCTGCACGACCGTGGCGGCCGAGCTTTCGGGCCCGGAGGGGCACGGTGCCGAGACCGCCGAACGGATCGAACACGAGCTCGCCCCGGTTCGAGAACCGCTCGATGAGCCGGTCGACGATGTCGAACTGCAGCGGGCAGATGTGGAACTCGAGCGCGCGCCGGGACTGCTCGCCGTTGAGGGTGAGCATGCGGTTCACGTCGTCCCACACGTCGCCGCGCCACGAGCCCGGGTCGAGGCTCTTGAACGTCGACGGGAGCGCGTTCTTCGCTGCCAGGGCCTCGCCGGTCTGGACGTGCGCGGCGAAGTCGTAGACGTTCTCGCGCCACTGCTTCTTGAACAGCTTCGACCGCACCTCGGGCGCGAGGGCCGCGAGCTCCTCGGGCGCGAGCAGACGGTCACCCGACGATCGCCAGTCGGCGGCGGCGTCGATCTGCCAGCGGGCGAGGGAGTAGTCCTGGATCTCCTTCGTGATCCGCTCGTCCGCGTACCCCTTCGCACGGTCCGACTGCGGCTTGTGGAACAGGAGGATGTACTCGGGCGATCCGACGCCCATCTTCGAGCCGTCCTTCCGCATCTCGGTGTACCCGAGGCGGTAGGTCTGGTTGTTCTCCCGCACGACGTCGGTCGTGACGGTAATCATGCCCATGTAGTCGAAGCCGTGCTTCAGCCCGTGCGCGAGCGCTTCGGCATGGAACGGCGACACCGTCGGGATGCCGGCGCCCGTGACCGCTCCAAACTGGATGCGATCCTTCACGTGGCAGGCGTAGATCCGGCCCGGCTTCAGCACGCGCAGCAGCTCAGGCGTGAGGTAGTCCATCTGCTGCCAGAAGTGCAGGTTGTCGTCCGTGTGCCCGAAGTCGTTGTAGCTCGGCGTGTACTCGTAGTGGTTCGAGAACGGGATCGACGTGACGATGAGATCGACGGAGTTGTCCTCCATGTGGTCGCGGGTTTCGAGCACGCAGTCGTTGTGCGCGATCGTCCACTCGCTGCCGGTCTCTTCGCGCCGTTCGACACCCATCGTGCGGGTGAGCTCGGCGGAGATCGCGGCCGGGTTGAGGCCGAACTCGCGGATGACGTCCGACATGGTGTCGGTGAGGCGGTCGTGCTCTTCCCACTTCGACAGGAGGGTGTCGCGGATCTCGCTCTCGGTCTCCGCATAGATCAGGTGGACGGTGCACGCCCGCTGCTGCCCGAACCGCTGGATGCGGTGCACGGCCTGGATCGTGTCGTTGAACTTGTACGTCACGCCCACGAACACGGCCACGTTCGCCTGCTGCAGGTTCATGCCCTGCCCGAGCATCACCGGCTTCCCGATGAGCGCGTACGTCTCCCGTTCCCGCCACGCCTGGATGCGGCGCTCGGCCTCCACGTCATCGAGCCCGCCATGCACCGACGAGTAGGTGAGGCCAGCCGCCGTCAGCGCGCGCTCGATGGCGGTCTGCTCGTCGTTCAGATCGCACCACAGGATGATCTGCGCGTCCGGCTCGGAGCGGTGATGCTCCGTGACGATCGCGAGCAGCTCGTGCACGCGCTGAGCGAGCGTCTCCCGCTTCTCCTTCGCCGCACCCTGCAGCGACATCGCGCCGCCACGCACGAGCACACCCTGCCCGTCCCGGTCGACCTCGTCCGACTGCAGGTCGACCTGCACCTGATGCCAGTCGATCGACAGCGCCGGCAGGTCGTAGCCCGCGTCCGAGTGGCCGAGGTCCGAGGGGCGCTGCACGAAGCACGCCCACGTGTTCAGCCACAGCCAGAACTCGCGCTCCTTGTGCGGGTACAGGCGCAGGTTGCCGGCCTTCGAGCTGTCCCGCTGGAAGAACCTGGTGAGCGCCTGGCCGGTGTCCATGATCCCCAGGAACCCGGCGTAGTGGATGAGCTCCTTGTGCCGGTTCGGGGACGGCGTCGCGGTCGCGACGAAACGGTACGGCACCGAGTCGAACAGACCGAGGAACTCCTGGTACGTCTTCGAGCCGAACGAGCGCAGCACCGACGCCTCGTCGAGGCTGACCGCGTCGAAGATCGTGACGTCGAGCTTCCCGTCACGCACGGACTCGTAGTTCGTGACGTAGATGCCCCACCACGTCGGGTCAACGTCCTCCGTGCGACGCACGAACCGGACCTCCACGCCGAGCAGGTCCCGGCCGTCCCGGATGAACTCGCCCCGCACACCCAGCGGCGCGACGATCAGCGCACGCCCGTACCCGGCGTCGGACCGGGCGTCGTCGAGGATCAGCCGGAGGATCTCCAGCTGCATGACCGACTTGCCGAGACCGAACTTCGCGAAGATCGCACGTCGCCCACCGCGGACAGCCCACTTCACGATGTCGCGCTGATGCGGCAGCAGGACCGGCGACAGGGCCGAGTCATCGACCTCGAAGCCGAAGCTCTTGTCGAACGCGACCTTCTCGCGCAGGAGCTCCTCGTAGCTGACCGTCGGCAGCGATCGGAACGATTCGGACAGAATGGGAGAACCCATCGGATGCTTCTCTCTGTAGTTGTTCGAATGGGAGAGCGCTCGAGACCTGGACCGTCTCGAGCGCTCATCTACTAGGGGTCAGGACCGGTACAGCCACTCGTCCTGACCGAACTGATCCGCCGGAGGCGGCACGTACCCCTGTTGTCGGGGCGGGAGAGGTTCGTCCTCCCACGACCCACGGTTCAGCCACGTCGCCGGGTGAGGGATGAACTGCTTATCCGGGAGGTTCGGGTCAGCAGCGAAGCGGCGAGCGCCAGCGATGATGACGTCCGGGCCCGCGCTCTTCGCGGCCTTCTCGAATGCTCTCCTCGCAGCCTCCTTGCCGACCTTCCGCGGGTACACCAGATAGAACTCCGCGAACCCTCCATCGCCGCGAGGCGATGAGTCTGATGGTTCTCTAGTGGTTCTCTGGTGATTACCCGGAATCTCCTTCCGGTGAGGTCGACGTGAGATTCCGGTGACCCTGTCGTCATCTTCCGGTGACTCCACTACCGGAAGCATTTTCCGGTTGACGTGGAGGACGTACCTGTCCGAAGTCCTCAATCCGTCCGAGCCCCGCCGCTCGATGCGAGTCAGGAACCCATCCGCCTCGAGCTTCGTCAACGCCGCCCGAACCGTCCGGTCCGTTGCGCCGATCATCCGGGCGATGCGTTCCTGCCCGGGGAAGCACGAGTGCGCCTCATCGGCCATGTCTGCGAGAGCGACGAGCACGAACTTCTGCGTCATCGGCAGGTCCGTCTCCCACGCCCAGTGCGTCGCCTTGTAGCTCACGCAGCCTCCTTCCAATCCACCATGTCGGGTGTCGGGCCGCGAAGCACCGGCACCCACCCGCCGTCGTCCGTCAACCGGGCAAGCCCGTGCAGCGCGTGACGCACCGGCACGTCCTCCGCGACCTGCACCCCGTTCAGCGGGATCAGGAACCCGTCCATCCGCGCCGACGCGCGCCTCGACTCCACCTCCCCGTGACACCCGGTCACGCCGCTGCCGCAGAGGATCAGCAGGTTCGCGGCGCCGTTCACCCACGTCAGCGATGACCCACCGGAACCGCGCGGCCGGCGGTGATGGATGGACCAGAACCGTCCCCGCTGCATCCCGGCCACGTGCCGCCCGCACCGGGCACAGCACCCCTGGTCGCGGGCGATGACGAGAGCTTCAGCCGTCACGCCGCGTCCCTCAGCATCCGGGCCCGGTCGCGCGGGGACGTCTCACCCCAGATGCCCACGGACTGGCGGGTGCGCAGCGCATACTCGAGGCATTGCGCCTTCACGTCGCACTTCCGGCACACGCTCTTCGCGGGTGCCGCGCTGTCCCCGTCGCCGTGGTTCGGGAAGAACATGTCCGGGTCGACCTGCGCGCACAGCGCATCCCGCACCCACGGCTCCGGGAGGATGAACGACGCCTCAGTCCACGCGGTGCCCTCGTTGACCGGTTCGGTGGCGATCATCATGTCCGTGCGGTTCATGGCCGTTCCTTCCGGATCCAGATCTCCCACGGGCCGATGACGATGATCAGCGCCCGCTGGTTGTTCTCTCGCGGGAGGATCACGAAGACCCCGCGCCGCATCTTGTCGCCGCTCATGCCACTGCTTCTCTCTGTCGCTCGAGCGACTTCCGAACCGTCGTGTGACTCGTGCCGAGCTCGCCCGCGATCTCCCGATACGAACGACCCAGCACCCGCAGATGCGCCGCCTCCGCCACCTGCTCCGGGCTCAGCGACACGCGAGGCTTCCGCTTCGGCTTCTGCGCCACAGCCCGGTCAGCGAGCGTCGACAGCAGCACACCCACCTCGACGCCCCGGGCTTCACCGATCTCCCGGAACCGCTTGTACGTCGACGGGCGCAGCAGCACCTTCACCGCCAGGCACGCACCGTCCACGTCCTGCTCCGCCTCTGTGAACGACACCCGCTTCTTCTGGCAGCTCTGACAGATCCCAGGACCACCGCGCGGCACCGTCCCCGGAGCGTCCTTCGCGAGCACCGCGTACCCGCGCATCCGCCTCCCGCAGACCTCGCAGATCACGACCTACCTCCCAGCGGTGTCACCGACACCAGGTCATCGAACTCATCCCGCGCAGTCAGACAGGTCCGGCACTTCACGCCGCGGGGGAACGTGTAGTACTCCCGGTTCGCGTCGAGGTGCGTCCGGCAGATGAACCCGAGCGTCGTCCCGCACATGCGGCACGACGCGACGAAATCCGCCGGGTGACTGCCGCCCTTCGCGGACGAGCAGGGCACGTCGAAGTCGAGGCCCTCGAGGATCCGGGTGTCCTCATCGACCGCGGCGGTCACAGCCCACCCCCGTACCCGTGGGCGTGGGCCGCGTCTGCCTTCCGCTCGTCAGCTCGAGCCGTTCGGAACAGGTCGATCGCAGACTCCACCGAATCGAGAAGCTTCCTCATGGCGCGCTCCCTCTGCTCCGCGAGCAGGTACCGCAGCTTCGCCGCGTACGCGTCGTCCTCCGCCCGAGCGATCTGCTCCGCCTCAGCACGAGACGGCGGCTTCTCCCCCGCCCGCAACTCCACGGTGCGACGGTCGACGTAGTGGTCGTACGCGAGCTTCGCTTCCGCGAACTCCTGCCCGGCTTGCTTCAGGTACCAGGCGAAGTGCCACCGGATGCGTTGCAGCACCACTCCGTCCGATGCGCCGGGGCCGAGCTCGTAGATTGATCGGGCGAGGTCCTCGTGCAGCGGGTCGGACATGTCGAGGGCCCTCAACCCGATCAGGTTGAGGGCCCTCTGAGCCACCCACTCAGGCGGCGGTGGAAGCTGGCCGGTCACGACTCACCGTCGGGAATCGGCGCCGTCTCCCAAGCCGTGACCGGCTCGTCAACGACCTCCGCCTCCACCACGTCCTCGCGGGGCGTCTCCTCCGGCAGCGGCTCCCGCAGCTGGTAGAAGTACGCGCCCAGCGCGATGTCCTCCGCCGCGCCGTCGAGCCGGACAGCGACGTTCAGGTCGCCCGCCTGCCGTGCCGCCTCGAAGATCGGCCGCAGCTCAGCACGCGACTTCGCCGCCGTCGCCTGGCCGATCCAGTCGTCAGCCATGTCCCGATACTCGAGACCGTTCGGCGAGGTATCCGGAGCCTCCTGCTCGGGAGCCTTGTGCTCGCCCCCGCCCCCGCGGTGAACATCGTGGAGCGTCTGAGGGCGATGATCGGCCTCAGCGACGTCGGCCTGCGCCATTTCGTCCGACGTGTACAGGCCGGAGAAGTCCTGGGGGTACGCCTTCCGAAGGGCGAGCGCCTCCGCAACCTTCGAGGTCATCAGCGCGGGCATCTTCCCCCACTGACCGGTCGGCTGCCCGTCCTTCAGCGGCACGTACTCGTCGTACCTCGCGACGCCCGTAATCGGGACCTTGAAGCCTTCGAGGTGCAGAGTGATCCTTGCAGCCGCGGGCGGCGCCTTCTCCAGCCACACGTCGCGCCAGATGCCATCGGCGCCGCACCAGTGCTCCTCCATGCCCCGGAAGGTGCCCTTCCGGTCGCGGATGACGCGGAACCCATCGATCGAGGTCTGGATCGTGTACTTCGTCACCCACTGGCCGTTGACCTTCGACCGTCGGCCGATCATGTAGATCTGCCGCGCGAAGGGGTCGAGGCCGGAACGCTTCGCCTGGTGGAAGAACGCTTCGATGTCTCCCCGGGGTGCGTCGCCCAGCCCCATCTGGACCAGCGCGGCGCGCTGTGCGTCGTTGAAGAACGTCTGCTCCGACGAAATCACCAGGTTGGTGCCCGCGTTCTCGCGGGTAGCTACTGCGGTACTCATGCTGCCCGCGTCCTCTCTGTCTCTGATGTCCACGCGGGGTGGACGAGCGGAAGACCCTCCTTGGAGGGGCAACGCCCGTTGTCTCCGTGCTCCGCGGTCACTCCGCCGCCCGTGTCATGGCACATGCATGCGCACTCGATCGAGCAACTCTTCGATCTCACGCCTTCGACTCCTTCGCGTGTTTCACGGCCGTGACCGTGACCTTCTCCCTCGACGCCGGACCCGTCGACTCGACCGTCTTCGTGAACGCCTGGCAGTGGTCGTCCCACACCTTCTGAGCCGCCCGCAGGTTCGCGAGCAACTCCGGTGCAGCCGCCTCCGCCGCCCGGTAGTCGACCTCCTCGACCTCGACCGTCACGCCCGGCTTCGGCGGCGTGTACGTCACCCTGGCGAGCGCCGACGTCTGCGACTTCTTCGCCGCCAACAGCGCCTTGTACGACGCCTCCTTGAGTGCCTTGCCCTCCTTCTCAGCGGCGAGACCGCGGAGGTAGTTCACGGCGTGCGTGTCCACATCCTCGTCGATCTCCGGTGCGCCCTCGTCGCGCTGCCGGTCGAGTTCCGCGAGGAACTCGTCCGCGAGCTTCACGAGCTCCGCGATCAGCACGTCGTCCCGTTCGATCCAGTGCCGGTGCAGCTCACCCGGTTCAAACCCGTCCGAGGTCGTGATGCGCTCCTCGACGACGAACCGGCACCGTCGGGCGCCGATGACGAACATGACCCACTGCACCTGGATCGCGTAGCCCTTGCGGTCCAGCGCGAGCGACCCGGGCGGCAGGTCGTACGCGGCGGTCTTGATCTCGAGCACGTCGATCTGCTCGTCGAAGTCGACCGCGATGCCGTCCGGGGACGCGAGGTACCGGGAGTTCTCTGGGTGGTGGAACACGCGCGACTCGGGGCGGAACCCTTCACCGCGCAACTGTTCCGCGATGTGACCTTCCCGGTAGTTGCCCCAGCCGACCACGGGAACGTTCGACAGGTCCTCGACCTCAGCCACCCGTCCGAGCTTGCGGTCGATCAGGCCCTGCTTCGTCGTCCAGCTGCGCCGCCCGTGCGCTTCCAGGTACATGTCGCGGATCTCGGTGGCGGTGACGCCTTGTCGTCGTTCCGCGAGCCACAGCTCCCGGTCCTTGTCGGATGCGCCGGCGCGGGCTTCGAGGTCCGCGATGACCGGGGCGATGTACGTCTGCGCGCTCATGCCTTCTCCTCCGGCCAGATTCGGCGAGCGGAGGTGAGCACGGACGACCGGAGGTTGACCGGCTTCCCTGTGGGTGTCACGAAATCGACACTCAGGAAACCCTCGATGGCGAAAGCTGCGAACATCTCCTCGCCCTCGACCTCGAAGGCCCACACATCACCCGGCTTCGCGTCCTCCCACGGCTTCCGCTGCGGGTGAGCGTCGAAGTAGGCGCGAGCGGCGTCCCACGGCTCGCCTTCGGTGTCCCGAAGGTGTTCCAGGTCATAGCTCCACGTGTTGCCGGTGCTCTCTTTGAAGACGCGGAAGGAGTCGGGTCGACCGCCACCCTCCGAGTGCTGCGGGTACACCACGTAGTCCGGGTTGTCGGGCCACCGCCACCGTCCAAGGCGGTCGTCCTCCTCAGCCCGGAAGAACTCCGCCAGCGCCTCCGCATCCAGAGCGGAGATGGTCGTCGCGTCAGGGAACACCCCGTTGATCTGAACTGCTCCTTGGCCTTCCGCCGGGCGCCAGACGCGCATGCCGTTGCTCGCAGCGAACATGCTCATGCCGCCACGTCCTCTCGCTCTTCACGCTTCGGGGAGAACGCCACCGACTGCGACGTGAACCGCCGAACAAGCCGCTCCCCCGGCACCTGCGACTTCGAGTCGTCATCCAGCCACCGCACCACGTACTCCACGCCCCCATCCGGGAGCCGCACGATGCCCTTCACCGTCCCCAGACGACGGCCACGACGGGTCGACATCACCCGGTCCGTCACCGAGAACTCCGGACGCTGCACCGCAACCGGCGCCACCTTCTCGCTCACTGCTCGTCCCCCTCACCGACGTACTCCACGTCGCCCTCTTCGTTCAGATCCAGCTGCACCGCACCCTGCTTCGCACCCGTCCGGTCCGCCTTGAATGTCCCCATCAGCTGAAGCACGTACTCACGCGACCCCTCCGGGACCGTCTCGATATCCGCGATCACCGCGATCGGCACCTGATTGCGCGCCAACACGTCCTCCGTCGCCAGCAGCGCGATCACCGGCACCGTGCGCCCGTTCCGCAGGTTGCCGACCAGCTCCTGCTCGTACGCGTCCAGCCCGTTCGCGTCGTCCTTCGGCAGCTTCGCCTTGAGCTTCACCATGTCCCCGCCCTTTCCACTTCTTCGGGCCACCGCACCGTGCGGACGGCCTCATCCATCGACTTCTCGTAGATCGCCTCGACGGGACGCCCGAGCGCCCGCCACCCCAACGCGGCGAGCGCGAGCCCGTCCGCGAGGTTGTCGTCCCGGACATGCACGAACGGGTACCGGGCGGGCATCGCCGCGAGCACCTTCCGCTTGTCCGCGTTGCCATCCCCGGTCGCGTACTTCGCTCGCGTTTTCGGCGCCACGGTCGCCACTAGGTCGCCCCGCCTGACGAGGTACTGCACGACCCGCCACCACAGGCCCGCGCGCTCGTGCGGGTTCCCGAACCGGGAGCCGTGCGACGGGGCCTCCACGACCACCAGCCCGCCCGGTTCGACATGCGCGAGCACGTCATGCGCGACATCCGTCTGCCGCTTCACCCACTCCGCGAGAGACGGCTTGTACCCGCGCGCCATCGGCGGGGACGTAGCGAGGTGCAGCGACGTTCGCACCACCCCGTCCGGTTGCCGGATCGCGACGACCGCGGACGCCGCGAGGGACAAGTCCAGCCCCGTGACGTGCGCGATCATGTCGTCGGCACCAGACGCCCGAGAGGTTCCATGCCGCAAGACGGCGGGCACCCGTAGACCCCTGCGCATGGGTACTTGCACGGCTCGTGGTACTCGACCAGCCAGTCACCCTCTACGCCGAAGTCCGTCTTGCGGAGCCCGAGCGCCCCCTTCCACGGGATCGGCTCGTCCAGCGCACGCGGGTTCGCGAGCATGAGATGGTGCGGCCAACCTTCGGTCTCCGCCCACGGGGAGCACACGCCCTCCCCGGGTTCGCCGCATGAGTCGTCCCACAGAGGACGGTGCACGTCGACGAGGTCGACGACGCCGATGATGTGCCCGACGTGACGAAACCAGGGGTGGTGGTTCACGTAGCCGTCGCACCGGGTCCCGCAGTAGTGCTCCATCGCCACTTCGAGCGCTTCGAGCTCGAGGCGCGACTCCGCGTACTTCCCCGCGACGTGGATCGCGACGAGGCCGCGGTAGCTCCCTGCGAGGTTGCGGGTGCGGTTCTCGACGTCTTTCCCGCCGTGGATGATCGCCCACGCCCACGGCTGCCGAACCGTCAGGATTCGCATCAGACCACCGCCCCGATGAACAGCACGAGCCCGACCGTCGCCACGAACAGCACCACACCCAGCACCGCGTTCGACAAGTCCCGCGCATCCTCCGGCGACCGCCGCCGCAACACCGGCAGAAGCTCCTCCGACCGCGCCACATCCGACGCCCTCACCGGCTCATCCACGACGCACCGCCGACAGGTCACGAAGCCGCGCCTCAGCCGCCTTCACCAACCGCCGCAACGGCTCAGGGTCGACAGCACCCGTCGGACCCGTCACCGCCTCCACAGCAGCCACGTACTCCGGGAACTCCTCGCTCAGCGACCGGTACGCATCCCGCGCCGCCGGAGCCTCGTTCCCCACGACCGACTGCACCAGCTGAATCAGCCGGACACGCCAGAACCCCTTCGACGGCATGTGCCCCAGGTCATCCCCCAGCACCCACAGCACCTGCCTCGCGACCGGGACCGTCACCCGACCCGCTAACGACTCATCCATCACTCCGCCTTCCACCGAGACCGCACCGCGGTCGAGAACATCGAGCCGCGACGGCTCAGGACACGGGTCATCGCCAAACCACAAGCGACGAGAGAACAGACCGACCGACCACAGAAAGACACCGCCCGCGACCAGCCCCAGAAGCCACACGCCGTCGTACAGCCCCCGCACCCACACGACCGCGAGGCACACCAGCATCAGGACCAGCGACCCCACACGGACCGCAGCCATCACGACGCCACCCGCTCAGGACGCGGGTTCTCCGCCCACAGATCCCCCGTCGCCCACAGCACCGACAAGATCACCGCCGACCCATCCGCCCGCACACGAACCGGAACCGCCAACCGTCCACCCACCCACACCCACGAACCGTGCGTCTCCGACCACACGACCCGCACAGGGCAAGCAAGCGTCGCCATCAGATCCCGGAACGTCGCCCGCCCGTCCTGCCGCCGCATCAGAGCCATCCGCTCCTTCGCGTGCTCCGACGCGACCACCCGCTCGAGATCCAGCACCGGCGCCTCACGCCGCCGCACCCGCTCCCCCGGCTCGTACGCCGGCGCGGGCTGCCCGTACCTCTCCGCGGCCCACTGCATCGCCCGGCTCGCGGCCAAACCCGGCTCCGAATCGCGAACGAACTTCGCCGCCCCATCCGGGAACACCCACACCGTGCCGTCCCGCTCCCGGCGCCCACGGCGACCGCCGAGCTGCCGGAAGAACTTCTCGATGTCCTTCGTCCTGTTCTGACTCCCTCGAGCCATGGGCGCACCTCCCTGTACGACATCCGTCGCTGACCAAGTGCGCGGCCGGGAATCGAACCCGGACAACCCCAAACGGCTCCGCGCTGCGCCTTCACCACCCGGCCCCGCAGGGCTCGTCCAGTGGTCCATCAGCAACCAGAAACGCGTGACGGGACCTACCGCCACGACTCGGGACTCACGCGTCCCGTCAGCTCCGCACGCCCGTCATCGGGGCTATCCGCTACCTGCCCGCCAGAACGGCGGTCCTTACGTCCACACCGGCGAATCCCCGGCGCGTGTTCGTGTGAGCGTGCGTATGTTGTTGTCTCCGCCCGCCGGAAGGCGCGACGAATAGCGCTACCGACCGATCTGCGAGCGCATCGGTAGCCGAGCAGCGGCTGAACTAGGCCGCGACGTCCACGCGCCGCGCCTCGATCGCCTGATCCACCTCAGAGAGGCGATACCGAACCAGAGACCCGATCTTGTGGAACGGGAGCACCCGCTCCGCCCCCTTCCTCCGCCACGACCTCAACGTCGAGACGGGGATACCCGTGTGGTCCGACACCTGGTGCTCGTCGCACCACGGTTCCGTGGGCATCACGCAACCGCCTTGAGAGCCTCGGTGCGGACGATCTCGAATGCCTCACCGAGCCCGAGCCCGAACGCGTCGCAGAAGCTCGCGATGAACGCGCCCGACGGCTGGCTGCCGTTCATGACGCGCCGGAGAGTCGTGCGGTCAGCGCCGATAAGACGGGCGAACGCCTCTTCGGAACGGATCCCGCGAGTCTCGCGGAGACGCTCCACCAGTCCGGGCTTGATGCGGATTGCGACGCTCATCCCTGATCCCTTCGTGTGTCAGTCTTGCCTCGTTGTGAAGCAAGCTTGCCACACTCTCAACGGGTTTTGGAGCAGGATTGACACAGTGATGAACAATCACTCACGGGCTCTGCATAATCTCGCGAGGGTTCAGGTTGACAGTGTGGCAAAAGTGCAACAAACTGATCCGCATGACGAACCGCAAGGACTACCTGCTCGAGGTCACCGGAGCGCGCAGCACCCGGGCGATCGCCGCAACCGCCGGCATCGACCCGTCCACGCTCAACCGACAGCTGAACGGCACGACCTCGCTGACAGTCGAAACGGTCGTCCAGATCTGCCGCGCCTACAGCCTCGACATGTCCGACGTGTTCGTGGGCGTCGGGTTCATCACCGCCGAGGAAGCGAACCACCTCGGGCGCATGCACAGCATCACGGAGTACACGGACCTCGAGCTGGCGCGCGAGATCGTCCGCAGGCTCGAGGCCGGAGAAGCGAGCGCAGACCTCACCGGTGAGCTCACGATCGAGGAAGAGCTCGCGGCCAATGTCCCCGGTGCCACGCAAGATGAGGACCTCGGGCGCCAGCGGGATTACGACCGCGTCGCCCGCGCACGCGAAGAGGACCGAGGAGAGGACGAAGGTGGCTGGCACGCGTAACAACATCCGAGCCCGACTGCTCGACCTCGTTGACTACCTCGGGTACCGGATCGTCTACACCGACCTCAGCCACATTCACCCTCCCCGCGACGGCGACACCGACCACGAGACGCGCACGATCCGTCTGCAACCGGACATGGCGCACAGGCTCTGGGTGAGCACTCTCGCGCACGAGATCGCGCACGTGGTGTACATGGACTTCCCGACGATGTTCGGGCCCGTGCATCGCAAGCAAGAGCGCCGGGCCGATGAATGGGCGGCACGGCTACTGATCCCGGTGAGCTGCTACAGGGAGGTCGAGGAGTACCGGGGCGGGCATATCCCGACGATGGCGCTCGACCTCGGCGTGACGGTGAAGATCGTCGAGGCGTTCCAGCGTCTGCTCCTTCGCCTCGATGACACCGTGTACGTGCGGCCGCGTGACGGTGCCGGCCAGTGGGATCACAAGATCGAGCTCGACCACGAAGCGAGTGTGGCCTGATGCCCCGGCCACCGCTCATCCTCGAGACGTGGGGGAAGATCCGCCGAGCCACGATCAACGGTCAGCCCATCGCGTACGCCTACTACCGGGACTCCACGGGTCGGCGGCGCCAGATGCAGCGCAACGGACGCACCGAGGCCGCAGCGGAGCGGAATCTGATTGAGGCGCTGAAGGCGAAGCTGAGCACCGAGGCCGACCTGCTCTCGAGCGACTCCACGATCGCGGACCTCGCAGACAAGCACCTCGAAGAGCTGCGGCTAAAGAAGACTCCGCACGGGACGTACAACACCTACCGGACGTCGATCGAGTCGAAGATCAAGCCGGGCATCGGACAGCTCCGGCTTCGAGAGGCGACGGTCCCGCGTCTCGACCGGTTCCTGAAGGACATGATGGTGACCCCGTCGCAGGCGAGGACGGCGCGCACGGTGCTTGTCGCGATGTTCAAGCTCGCGGTCCGGCAGGGTGCGGTGTCGAAGAACCCAGCACAGGACACGATGCCGATCTCCCCCACGAAGCGAGCTGTGAAGGTGATCTCGCTAGAGGACATCCACGCGCTGCGCAGGCTCTTCGCTGACTATGACGCGAACCACACGTCGGAGTTGTTCGACCTGTCGTCGCTGCTCATGGCGACGGGCTGTCGAATCGGTGAGGCCCTCGCGATCCGATGGGAGGACATTGACCTCGAGGCGGGCATCCTCCGGATCACGGGGACGCTCGTGCAGTCGTCGGAGACGGGGAAGCTGATACGCCAGGACCACCCGAAATCGGAGGCGGGTCACCGCGGGCTGAAGTTGCCAGCCACGCTGCTCGGCACTCTCACGGAACGCCGGGTGAATGCCGAGCACGAGAAGCTCTTCCCCTCATCGACGGGGACGTGGAAGTGGCCGGCGAATGCTCGGCGACAGTGGCGCGATGCGATCGCGGACTCGGTGTACAAGGGTCGGGTACCGAAAGACTTCCGCCGCGCGGTCGCGACTCATCTCGACCGGAAGGTCGGACTCGCGGCCGCTGCAGCGCAGCTCGGGCACGGCTCGGAGGACATCACGGTGCAGTACTACGTCGAACGGGAGAAGCAGATCGCGAACTTCGCTGAAGTCATCGACTCCATGTTCGAAAGTGCTGGGTAAGTACTGGATCCGCGGGGCGAGTTGACACGGTCGCTCGCCGCTGACATGCCCGTATACGCGAAAAAGCCCCGGTCACTGGCGAGAGTGACCGAGGCTGATCCGTGCACCCCCAGGGACTTGAACCCTGAACCCACTGATTAAGAGTCAGTTGCTCTGCCGATTGAGCTAGAGGTGCGTTCCGTTCTCCGGGAATTCCTTCCCTGCGAACCGAGAGACTACGTTACCAGGCTCGCCAGGCCCGCGCGAATCGAGGTGCGCCCGGGCGTGCCTGTGCGTCTCCTGTGCACCCCTCACGCGTGCTCTGAACCTCAGGGTCGGTCGCGACGGCGCCGATATCCTGAGCGGGTGACCTCCCCCTCGTCGACTCCCACCTCCCCCGCTCGCGCCGGCCTCGACGAGGATCTCGCGCTCGCCCTCCGCCTCGCCGACGCCGCCGACGCCCAGACGCTGCCGCGCTTCGACTCCGCCGACCTCGAGGTCTCGCGCAAGGCCGACCGCAGCCACGTGACCGACGCCGACCTGGCCGCCGAGCGCGCCATCCGCGACATCCTCGCGACCGAGCGCCCGGACGACGGGATCTTCGGCGAGGAGTACGGCCGCGACGACGACGCGCCTCGCCGCTGGATCATCGACCCGATCGACGGCACGGCGAACTTCCTCCGTGGCGTCCCCGCATGGGGCACGATGATCGCCCTCGACATCGAGGGCTATCCGCGCCTCGGCGTCGTGAGCTCCCCCGCGATGCGCCGCCGCTGGTGGGCGGCCGAGGGCCTCGGCGCCTGGACGAGCGTCGACGGCGGCGAGCCGCGGCCCATCCGCGTGTCCGACGTCGCCGATCTCGACGATGCGAGCGTGAGCTTCCAGAGCATCGCGCAGTGGGACGACGCGGGCCACCTCGACGAGCTCATCACCCTGACCCGGCGTGTGTGGCGCGACCGCGCGTACGGCGACATCTGGTCGTACATGCTCCTCGCCGAAGGGCGTCTCGAGTTCGTCGCGGAGTTCGACGTCAAGGAGTACGACCTCGCAGCTGCCGCCGCGATCGTCACCGAGGCCGGCGGTCGCATGACCTCCTTCGACGGCGCACCGACGATCGCGGAGGGCTCGGCTCTCGCGACCAACGGCGTCCTCCACGACGCCTTCCTCGAGCTCCTCGCCGCCCCACCGCAGGCCACGACGTGACGACCGGGGCGGCCCGCACTCGGCGCTCCCTCGCCGCCGCGGGAGCGACCCTCCTCGTCGCCGCCGCGATGCTGGTGGGCTGCGCCTCGCCGCTCACGCCCAAGACGCCGTCCGACGGCGGATCATCCGCGAACGGCGGCGCCTCCAGTGCGGGTGGCGGCGCGCCGACCTGCGACACGATCATCGCGCCCGCGCTCGTCGACCAGTTCGCCGAACTGGGGTGGACGGCGCGCACCGATCCGTTCTACGTCGGCCCCACCGAGGTGCCCGGCGGCGTCAGCTGCACGTGGGGCGACTTCGAGGCCGGTGCGACCGACGTCGTCCAGATGTACGGATGGGCTCCCGTCGAGGCGGATGTCTCCGCCGAGCTGCAGGGGTACCTCGCCGACCAGGGCTGGAAGCGCGAGGAGGCCGACGGCGTCGTCTACCTCACCGAGAGCATGCCCTCGGCGGAATGGGCGGATGAGCGGGGGTACGGCATGACGTACGCGTTCGGCGACGGATGGGTCGCGCTCGCGGACACGAAGAGCGGCCTCGCCGTCATCACGTGGCGCGGCTGAGCAGGCGTCACTCGATCCAGCCGTAGTGGCTGCCCTCCGCCGCGGAGAAGTCCAGTGCAGACTCGGCGACGGCGATGACGCTCCACGTTCCGCCTGCGGAGTCGGTGAACTCGTACGTCGGCACGAGCAGCACAGACCCATCGGCCTGCCAGTGGCTCGCGAGCCCGAGGCGTGCCGACACGATCTCGACGTCGTTGACGCTCCACGAGACCGACGCGCCCGGCTCCGGCAGGGACGGCGCCGCGGTCGGCGGCGTCCATTCCTCACCCGCCACGCCCTCGCGCAGCGCCTCGGGCAGGGTCGTCAGCTGAGCACCGAAGCGCGGATCGGACAGGCGCTCGAACGCCTCCTGCTCGCTCACGACCTCGTACTCCCCGAAAGGCACGATGGCGGCGAGGGCGCCGTATCCGCTGACGATCCCCTCGGCGGCGTAGTCGAGGTGCAGGGCGCTATCGATGCGCTGGCCATCGATGACGGTCCAGATCGAGACCGAGCGGGTCGCGGACCCCTCCCAGGTCTCCGACGTGTACTCGTACGCGGCCGGGTCCTCTCCGAGCCGCGTCATCAGGTCGCGCGCGGCGGCGATGGCGGGGCCCTCCTCCGGGGCGACGCAGGCCTCACCGCACGCCCATGGATCCCCGCCGCTCCAGAACCAGAAGCCGAGAGTGCCGTCGAGACTCGCGCTGAACGACGCAGCGCTGCCGTCCTGCGGGCCGACCACCCACATCCCGTCGCGGATCTCCGGGGCGCCCTCGACGCCGAGAGCCGCGGCGAAGGCGCCCACCTTCTCCGCAGTGGACGACGCGGCAGCGTCGTAGGCATACGCAGCCGCCCGGCCGCCGCTCGACGAGAGCAGCATCGACGACCGGAACGAGCTCCGCGACGAGTACCCGTACGGGTAGCTCGTGTCCGACGACTGTGCGGAGAGGTCCTGCGAACCGGATTCCGCCGCGCCCCGATCGGCGAGTGCGCCTCCCTGCGCGGGGCCGCCCTCTCCGGGCAGCGAGATCGGCGGTGCCGCACCGTCGCCATCCGAGACCCCGGCGTCCGAAGAGCCGGTGCCCGATCCGGCCGTCGCCTGGCCCGCCGCGAGACCGTAGCCCGCGAGCCCGCCGACGGCGAGCGCGAGCGCGACGGAGGCCGCGATCGCGAGCACGGCCATCCGCTTCGATCCGCGGCGAGCGCGCTCGGCGTCCAGATCGACCGGCGCCGCGCCCTCCGCGGTCGCCGCTGCGATCACCGCGTCGGCGAAGCCCTCCCTGGGCTCGACATCCGCTGCCGGGTCCGCCGCGCGGAGGCGGTCGACCGGGTCCTGGTCATGCGCGTTCATGGCGTCCTCCTGGAAAGCTCGCTCTCCCTGCCTATGTGGCGGGAAGGCCGGATCTTGCGGCGGGATCAGAACCGGAGGCGCTCGCCCCACGCCGCACGCAGCCGCGCTCGGGCCCGCGAGAGCGCGGCGTCCGCGCCCGAGCGCGAGATGCCGAGCACCGCCGCGAGCTCCTCGCCGTCGAGCCCCTCCCACGCGTGCAGCAGGAGGATCCGCCGGTCCCGCTCCCCCACCGCGGCGAGCGCACCGCGCAGCTCGGCGTCGAACAGCGCGTGCAGCTCGGGATCGTCGGCGACGCGAGACGCTCCCGACTCGGGCAGGGTCTCGACCGGGAGGTCGACGTGCTTCCGACGCGCATTCGCGAGGGTCAGCTCGGCGGTGCGATAGAGCCATGGAAGCTCCGCCCCTCGCGGCACGTCGGCACGTCGCCGCCATGCGACCGCGAAGACGTCCGACGCGAGGTCCTCGGCATCCTGCCGGGGCCCGCGCCGGGCGAAGTACTTCACCAGCGCGGTCGCGTGGGCGCGCACGACCGCCGTGAACCAGGCGAGGTCGTCGGGCATCGTGCCTCCCTCGGCCGGCGGATCCTCCGCTGCGGTGCGCACGCTCATCACACCATGTCTCTGTCGCGACGCCCGCGGATCTTGCACGCGACGCGCCGACATCCTGCACGCGGCCTGCGGCAGAGTGGAGGCATGACGTCGCACGCGCTCATCCCCCTCTCCGACGGACGCTCGATCCCTCAGCTCGGTCTCGGCGTGTACAAGATCCCGGATGCCGATGCCGCCGAATGCGTGCGGGTCGCGATCGAGGCGGGGTACCGCCACATCGACACCGCCGCCCTGTACGAGAACGAGCGCGGCGTCGGCGAGGGGATCCGCACGAGCGGCATCCCCCGCGACGAGGTCTTCGTCACGACGAAGGTGTGGAACGACGACCACGGCTTCGACGAGACCCTGCGCGCGTTCGACGCGAGTCTCGATCGCCTCGGCCTCGACACCGTCGACCTGTACCTCATCCACTGGCCGATCCCCTCGCGCGACCGCTACGTCGAGACCTACCGCGCCCTCGAGCGGATCCGCGAGGAGGGGCGGGCCCGCTCGATCGGCGTCTCCAACTTCGCGATCGCGCACCTCGATCGCCTCCGCGCGGAGACCGACGTGGCCCCCGTCGTGAACCAGGTCGAGCTGCACCCTCTCCTCCCGCAGGCCGAGCTGCGTGCGTATCACGCCGCCCACGGCATCGTGACCGAGGCGTGGTCGCCGCTCGCGCGCGGTCGCCTCCTCGACGACCCCGCCCTGGCCCGCATCGCCGAGAAGCACGGCGTCGCCCCGGCGCAGGTCGTCGTCCGGTGGCACCTGCAGCTCGGCAACGTCGTCATCCCGAAGTCCGTCACCCCTGCGCGGATCCGCGCGAACATCGACGTCCTCGGGTTCGAGCTCGACGCGGATGATCTCGCGGCGATCGCCGCACTCGAGTCGGGCCTGCGAACGGGCCGGGACCCCTCGCTCGACTGAGGCGGATGGACCTGATCCGGCCGAGAGGCGCGCTCAGGCCGCGCTGGGCTTGCGCCCGCCGAACGCCGCCGTGAGCGCGTCGGCCGCGGTCACGACCGCGTCGACGAGCTGCTCGCAGACCTCGACGGGCATTCGGAGGGTGGGCCCCATGACGGTGAGCGCGCCGACGAGGGCCGCGTGCTGGTCGAAGACGGGAGCCGCGAGCCCCGAGGCCGCTTCCATGCGCTCGCCCACGGTGATCGCGTAGCCCGCGGCGCGGGTCTGCGCGACGGCCGCACGCAGCACGTCGGGGTCGGTGATGGTCGCCTCGGTCAGCGCGGGCAGCTCCCCCGACGCGACCTCGTCGAGCAGACCGTCGGTCCACGCGAGGAGCACGCGACCCGAGCTGCCGACGTGCAGCGGCTGGATGCGCCCGACGTACATCTCGCGCTTGAGACCGTGGCGCGTCTCCGCAACGCCCACGCACACCCGCGCGCCCTGCTCGACGCGGAAGAAGCACGCCGTCTCCCCCGTCTCGTCGCGCAGCGCCCGCAGCTGCGGCGTCAGGAGCTCCGTGAAGTCGCGCGCGCGGGTCGCGGGGCCGGCCCAGTACGCCATCCGCACGCCGATCCGGTAGCGCTCGCCCTCGCGCTCGAGGAACCCGTGGTCGACGAGGTTCGCCAGCAGCCGGTGCGCGGTCGACGCGGGCAGGCCCGTCGAGGCGCGGATCTCGCTCGCCGTCCGCAGCGGCTCGCTGAGCGTGAACGCGTCGAGGATGGCGGTGATCTTCGCGAGGACGAGGAGCGGCTGTTCGGCCATGAGGCGATCCTAGGGACCGGACGCCGGTTTGCCCACATCGTGAGACTGCTCCTACAGTGTGGGATCAGAGCAGGAGCAGGATGACGCTTCAAGGGAGAGGCCGTTTGTGAACGAGTGGTACACGCTGGGAGTCGTCGGACTCGTCATCGTCGGGGTGGTCTTCGCGATCGTGCGATTCCGCATCAACCCCGTGATCGCGCTCGCGGTCGGTGCGGCCGCAATCGGCCTGCTCACCGGCCTCGGGCCGGTCGACACCGTGACGACCATGACCCGCGGCTTCGGCGACGTCATGATGGAAGCCGGCCTGCTCATCGCGTGGGGCGTGCTCATCGGAGCGATGCTCAACGAGATGGGCGCGATCACACGGCTCGTCGACGGCCTCCTGCGGATGTTCGGCAAGCGCGGCGTGCCCTACGCGCTGGGCCTGTCGTTCGCGACCTACCTGCAGACGATCTTCGTCGACGTCATGATCGTCATCGCCGCACCCCTCGCGCGCCGGATCGCCCCGCGCCTGGGTCGCAACGGCACCGGCATCATGGGCGTCGTCTTCGCGGTGAGCCTCGAGACGGGCATCGTGCTCATGGTGCCGGGCTTCGCGGCGGTCGCGCTCGCGGGCCTCCTCGGCGTGCCGCTCGGCGTCATGCTCATCGGGGGCCTCGTCGTGGTCGTGCCGACCGTGATCCTCACGATCATGCTCATGACGATCGCCTTCCGCCTCGGCTTCTGGAACCCCGAGAAGGACGAGAAGGCGATCGTCGAGGAGCCGACCGATGAGGACGCGACGGATGGCTCGGCCGACACCGCGCCATCCGCTTCGTCGCCCCGGATCGATCGCACGCGGACGGGCACGGTGCGCACCGCGCTGGGCGGCGTGCCGCACGGATACACGGCCGTCGCCGAGCGCACCGAGCGCGACCAGCCGCTCCTGCTCTTGTTCGCCCCGATGCTCATGGCCCTCCTGCTCATCGCCGCGCAGGCGGTGCTGACGGTCCTGGCGATCGAGGTGCCGGCGATGCAGTTCATCGGCAATCCGGTCATCGCCCTGCTGTTCGCCGTCATCGCGACCGGCATGATCGGGCGCCGCGCGGTCGGCACGCAGCGCATCGAGAAGTCGCTCGTGAAGGGCTTCCAGGACGGCGGGCAGATCTTCGTGCTCACGGGCGTCGGCGGGTCGCTCGCCGCCGTCATCTCCGAGGGCGACCTCGGCGCCATCCTGCAGGGATACTTCCAGGCGACGACGTTCGCTCCCCTGCTCGTCGTCTGGGTGATGGCCGCCGTGCTCCACATCGCGGTCGGCTCCGTCACCCTGTCGGCGATCACCGCGGCGGGTGTCATCGCGCCGGTCGCGACGAGCCTCGGGCTCGACCCGCTGCTCATCGCCCTCGCGGCCGGCGCCGGAGCGCTCTTCTGCGTGCACGTCACCTCGAACACGTTCTGGCTGCTGCAGTCGTTCCTCGGGCAGTCCGTGCGCGGCGCGCTCAAGACCGTGACCGTGGGCGTCTCCCTCGCCTCCGTCATCGCGCTCGCGATGACCCTCGTCCTGGCGGTGTTCCTCTGATGTCTGACTTCCGCCCCCTCGACGGCGTCCGCGTCCTCGAGCTCGGCAACTACATCGCGGCGCCGACGGCAGGGCGCCTGCTCGCCGACTTCGGCGCCGACGTGATCAAGGTCGAACGGCCGCGCACGGGCGACGAGCTGCGCCGCTGGCGTCTGCACCGCGGCGAGACCTCGATGCTCTACCGCACGATCAACCGCGGGAAGAGGTCGGTCGTGGTCGATCTGCGCAGCGACGAGGGCCGCGCGATCGTGCTCGACCTCATCCGCACGTCCGACGTGCTCCTCGAGAACTTCCGCCCCGGCACCCTCGACAGGTGGGGCCTCGACGCCGCCGCGCTCGAGGAGGCGAACCCCGACCTGATCGTCGCGCGGATCTCCGCGTTCGGCCAGAGCGGCCCCCTGTCGCACCGGCCCGGCTTCGCCGCCGTCGCCGAGGCGTACGGCGGCTTCCGCGAGCTCGTCGGAGAGCCCGGGCGCCCGCCGAGCCGCACGGGGGTCTCGATCGGCGACACGATCGCGGGCATCTACGCGGCGTTCGGCATCGCGATGTCGCTCTTCGCGCGTCTGCGAGACGCGGGTCGGCTGCGCGAGACGCCGTTCGGCGATCGCGTGATCGACGTCGCGCTCAACGAGGCGATGCTGTCGGTGACCGAGTCCCTCGTGCCCGACTGGGAGGCGTACGGTGTCCGGCGCGAGCGCACGGGAGGGCGGATGGAGGGCATCGCCCCGTCGAACGCGTACCTGTGCGCAGACGGCAAGAGCATCGTCGTCGCGGGCAACGGAGATGCCATCTACCAGCGGTACATGACGGCGATCGGCCGACCCGACCTCGCCTCCGCGCCCGACCTCCAGTCGAACGAGGGCCGGTGGGCCGCGCGCGATCGCCTCGACGACGCAATCGGGGCGTGGGCGGCCACGCTCACGAGCCAGGAGGCGCTCGCCGTGCTCGACGCCGCGGGCGTGCCATCCGGCCCGATCTACACGGCCGAGGATGTCTGCGCCGATGAGCAGTACGCGGCGCGCGACATGATCCAGCGCTTCGACGTCGACGACGGGGAGGGCGTCCGCGAGGGCGTCGGATTCCCCGGCATCGTGCCCGTGTTCGGCGGGCGATCGCTTCCCATCGCGCACGTCGGGCCCGATCTCGGCGAGCACACGCGCGACGTGCTGCGCGAGCTCGGCTGGGACGACGCGCGGATCGACGCCTACGAGGAGGACCTCCGATGACCCTGCAGTACCGCGACGTCACGCTCCGCGACGGCCTCCAGCTCGTCGGCAGGCCGCTGCCGACCGAGCGGAAGGTGCAGCTCGTCCGCGAGCTCTTCGCCCTCGGCGTCGAGCACATCGAGGTGGGTTCGATGGCGCGCCCCGACCTCGTGCCCGCGCTCGCCGACACCCTCGACGTCGTCGCCGCGCTGACGCCCGAGGAGCGCGACCGCGTCTGGGTCTGGGTGGCGACCCCGCGACACGTCGAGCGCGCCGCCGCGGCGGGTGTCCGGCGATTCCAGTACTGCTTCTCGGCCTCCGACAGCCACAATCAGGCGAACATCGGCCGCGACACCGAGACCTCGCTCGCGGCGATGCCCGATGCGATCGCGGCCGCCGCGGAGGTCGGCGGGAGCGTGCAGCTCTGCATCGCGACGTCGTTCACGTGCCCCTTCGAGGGCGTGGTCCCCCTCGAGCGCTTCGCGCGCATCCTCGACGACCCGCGCACCGACGGCGCTGTCGACGTCGTCGTCTGCGACACGCTCGGGCAGGCCCATCCGTCAGAGGTGCGCACGCGCGTCGCGCTGGCCGCGTCCGCGCGCCCCGGTCTCGGCGTCGTCTTCCACGGGCACGACACGTGGGGCCTCGGCGTCGCGAACGCCGCCGCGGCAGCGGATGGCGGCGCGACCGTCGTCGACGGAGCGCTCGGCGGCCTCGGCGGGTGCCCGTTCGCGCCGGGCGCCTCCGGCAACACCGCCCTGGAGGACCTCGCCTTCGCCTTCCGCCCCGACTGGCTCACTCCCGACGCCTTCGGCACCCTCATCCGCCTCGGTGAGGAGATCACGACGACGCTCGGCGAGCCCGACCGGTCGCGAGCGCGCTCCGGCGCGCGCAGCCGGGCGAAGGCGTTCCCGTGGGTGGTCGGTGACGCGCCAGACTAAAACATAAAACGTGTAATGTTTTCATCCACGGCAGCGGAGCGGAGGCGCGGATGAGGCATGCGATCGCGACAGCAGGGCGGATGGTCGTCGACAACGACTGGGGCGGCGACCCGGATGGCCTCGTGGCGCTCGCGCACCACCTCCTCTCGCCATCCGACGACGTCGTCGGGGTCACGAGCTCGTTCCTCAACCCGATGTTCGGCCCATCCGAGGGCACCGCGGAGGGCGGCCGTGAGCTCGCCGCCGAGCTCCTGACGCGGATGGCACAGGCGCCTCTTCCGCTCGCAGCGGGAGCCGACACAGGGTTCGACGGCAGCCCGCGCGAGACCCCCGCGGCGCGGCTCATCGTCGACGCGGCCGCGCAGGCGACGCCCGACGCGAAGCTGACCGTCGTGTGCGGCGGCCCGCTGACGAACGTCGCCGACGCCATCCGCCTCGCGCCCGACGTCGTCGAGCGGACTCGCCTCCTCTGGGTCGGCGGCCTGCTCGAGGGCGACGGGTTCGAGTACAACCGCGACACCGATGCCGGCGCGGCGACGTTCGTCTTCGCCCAGCCGGAGCTCGAGGTCATCCGCTTCCCGGCCGAGACGTACCGGCTGCTCGCGATCTCGGTCGCCGAGCTCGAGGAGCGGCTGACGTCTTCCGGAGCACTCGGCGGATGGCTGTGGGAGCGCTACGAGCAGCTGCCGCTTCCCGAGGGGGTCGCGATCGACCCGGTCTGGCCGCTCGGCGACAGCGCGCCGCTCGCGTTCACGGCGCTCCGGCACGCGCGCACGCGGACCGTTCCCGGATCGCTCCCCCACGAGCTGGTGTGCGTCGATCTCGACGAGCGCCTGATCATCGAGGACCTCTTCGCACGGCTCCGTCTCGCCGCGCGCTGAGCCGGTCGCTCACTCCGCGACCGACGCCTCGACCTGCGCGTACAGCTCCCGCGACGCCGTGAACCGGGCGTCGTCGTCGGGCTGCCCCAGCACGACCGCGTAGACGCGGGTCGTCCCGCCGTCTCCGTCCGGCACATCCTTGGCCGAGAGCAGGCTGCTGCCCTCGAGAGTGCCGGTCTTGATGCCGACGACACCCGGATCCGCGAGCAGGTCGTTCGTGTTCTCGACCACCCCTGCACCCGGGAGGTCCACAGACGGCGTCGCGACGATCTCCGCGATCACCGGGTTCTCGAGCGCGAGGCGCCCGAGCTCGATGAGCGCCTCGGGCGTGGCCGTGTTGCGGGTGTCGATGCCGGTCGGCTCGACCAACGTGATCCCGTCGAGGCCGTTCTCGGATACGAAGGCGGCCGCGGCCGTCGCGAACGCCGCCTCGTCACCCCAGATGCTCGTCACGAGGATGTCGGCGTAGTTGCACGCGGAGCCGATCAGCATCCCCTGGAGCAGCTGGTGCTGCGTGAGCATCCCGTCGACCGGGATCTTCAGGGCGGACTCGCCTCGCGCGATGTAGTCCCGGTACGCGATGTCCCACTCCTCGGTGAACCAGTAGTCGCCGCCCTGCTCACCGGGTTCGAGCGGACGCTCCTCGAGCACCATGAGCGCCGTCACGACCTTCGAGATGCTCGCCATCGGCACGGGCGCGTCCGAGCTGGCTACGACGTCCCCATCGGCGATCGCGACGGCGGCCTGCCCCTGCGACGGCCAGTCGATGCCGTCGACGACCGCCGACGACGAGGCCTTCGACGCCCACGTGACGAGCCCGACGATGAGCGCCGCGGCGACCGCGAGCACCGCGACGACGATCGCGATGCGGATGGCCGCAGGCCGACGGACAGAGGAGGTGATCACACTCCAGTGTGTCCCGCGAGGCGGAGCGCGGACATCCGGGATGTCCCTGAATCCGCGGACTCAGCGCGCGCGGTCGCGGCTCGTCCAGCGGGCGACCGCGTACAGCACGCCGCCGAGGGCGAGAAGAGCGGCGCCGAAGGCCCACACGATCGGGCGCTGCTGGGTGAGCAGCACGATGCACGACGCGATGCCGAGGACGGGGACGAACGTCCACACGCGGTAGTGCGGATGGCCGACGCGGTCGCGACGCAGGACGAGCACGGAGATGTTCGCGCTGAGGAACACGAAGAGGAGGAGCAGGACGACGGTCTCCGCGAGCGTCGCGAGGTCGCCGATCAGGGTGAGCGCCATCGCGACGACCGTCGTCGCGACGATCGCGACCCACGGCGTCTTCCGGTTCGGGAGAACCCGCGCGAACGCGCCCGGCAGCATCCCCTGCTCCGCCATGCCATAGGTGAGTCGGCTGGCCATGATCATCGTGAGGAGCGCTCCGTTCGCGACCGCGACCAGGGCGATCGCGCTGAACAGCCACGAGGGGACGGCCACACCGGTCGACTCGACCACCGCGAGGAGGGGTCCCGTGGAGGAGGACAGCTCCTCCGGCGGAAGCGCGATCGCGCTCGCGAGCCCGACGAGCACGTAGACGGCGCCCGCCGCGGCGAGCGCGCCGAAGAGCGCGCGCGGGTACGAGCGGGTCGGGTCCTTCACCTCCTCGATGACGTTCGCCGACGTCTCGAACCCCACGAAGGAGTAGTACGCGATGATCGCTCCCGCGAGGATCGCACCCGCTCCGCCCGCGCCATCCGGCAGCTGGGTGACGCGCCCGAGGTCTCCGCCGCCTCCTCCGAGGAGCACGCCCACGACGACCACGACGATGACGAGACCGCTCACCTCGATCACGGTCATCACGACGTTCGCGCCCATGGACTCGCGGATGCCGCGCGCGTTGATCGCCGCGACGAGGGCGAGGAACGCGATCGCGACGGGAACCGCGGGCAGCTCGACGAAGGTGGCGAGGTACTCCCCCGCGAACGCCAGGGCCAGTCCGGCCGCGCTCACGACACCGGCCGCCAGCATGCTGAACCCGACGAGGAACGACACGAGCCGGTTGCGGAACGCCCGCTCGGCGAACACCGCGGCGCCGCCGGCGCGCGGGTACTTCGTCACGAGCTCGGCGTACGATCCTGCCGTCAGGAGCGCCATGAGCAGGGCGAGCAGAAGCGGCGCCCAGAGCATGCCGCCGACCTCCTCGGCGAGCACGCCCATGAGCGCGTAGATGCCCGCGCCGAGGACGTCGCCGAGGATGAAGGCGAACAGCAGCGGGGTGGTGATGCCCCTTCGCAGTCGCGTTCCGGTGTCAGAGTCGATCGCCATCCGACCATCCTGTCCGCGACGCGGCGCCCGCGCGCGGGGTTGACGAGGCGGGGCGCACCTGCGATGGGCGGAGCGGAACGGCGGTTCTCCGATACAGTACGCGGGTACTAGTACCCACCTCGTGAAGGATGACATATGGGCTTGTTCGACAAGGTGAAGGATGCCGCCTCGCAGGCGGTCGGCCAGGCTCAGGCAGGACTGGACAAGGCCAAGCACGATCTGATCGCGGCCAACCGCGACGAGCCCGCGCAGCCTTCGCTCGCGGGCCCCCAGCCAATCCTCGAGCTCGTCAGCCACATCGACGGCAAGAATGCGAAGGTCCGCCTGTGGCCGAACCGGCTCGAGTGGGAGCGCCCTCGCGGCCTCTCCGCGGGGAAGATCACGGCGGGCGCGCTCACCGGCGGCATGTCGCTGCTCGCGACAGGCGTGAAGGGCGGCAAGGACGAGCACGACATGGTGCTCCTCGAGCACGTCACGAACGTCAACAGCCGCAAAGACGGCTTGATGTACTACGCCGTCGAGGTGCAGACCGCGTCGGGCGGCGCGGTCAACTCGATCACGTTCCGAGTCAGCAAGGATGAGGCCGCGCAGTTCCGGGCCGCCATTCTCGACGCGATGGAGGAGCTCAAGGCCCGACGCGACACTCGCGTGGTCGTCGAGCATGCAGCACCCGCCGCGCCCGATACGGGAGCACCGGACATCGCGGGACAGCTCCAGCGACTCGCCTCGCTCCGCGATGCCGGGATCCTCACGGACGAGGAGTTCGGGGCCAAGAAGGCCGAGCTTCTCAAGCGCCTGTAGCGAAGCGGGGGCGCACCTGAGGCGCCCCCGCTCTAACACTCGAACGTCAGACCGACGTGGCGCTCAGAGCGCTCTTCAAGTCATCCTCGAGCTCACGGGAGGTTCCCGGCACGTACTGCAGCACGTCGTTCAACGACATCGCGGCGGCCTCCGGCGTCGAGGCGTCGATGGGCAACCCCGGGAAGAAGCGATGCAGCACCTCGACCACGGCGCCCCAGATCGCCTCGTCCTTCGCCAGCTCCCTGATCGGCGAGTCCATCGTCACCGCAGACGACGTTCCGCCGTAGCCCGGCGGGACCGAGTAGGTCCACGAGTAGGTGCCCGCGCCGACAGTGAGCTCCGCGTCCCCCTCCTTCAAGGGCAGCACGACATCGGCCTCGACCCCCTCGGGAACGACGACGTCGACGCTCGCTTCGCCATCCTCGATGCGCCAGGAGACCTGGATGCGGCCGTGATCGGTGTCGTGCGCCGTGCGCGCCCAGGTGAGACCGCCGCCGGGCTGCGGGGCGATGCGCACGCGGCGGTATCCCGGGGCGACGCTCTCGAGACCGCCGACAACGCGGTGCAGCCAGTCGGCGATCGCACCGAGCGCATAGTGATTGAGCGACGTCATCCCTGTCGCGTTCACGGTGCCGTCGGGGAGGACGGAGTCCCACCGCTCCCAGATCGTGGTGGCGCCCATCGTCACCGGGTAGAGGAAGGACGGGCACTCCTCCTCGAGGAGAAGGCGGTAGGCCACGTCGACGTGCCCAGTTCGCGTGAGCGCGTCCGTCACGAGCGGCGTCCCCGCGAAGCCCGTGGAGATGCGGAAGCCGCGCTGTGCGACGATCTCGGCGAGCCGGTCCCCCGCTTTCTGCAGCTGATCGTCATCGAGGATGCCGAAGGTGATCGCGAGCGCGTACGCGGTCGCCGACTCCGTGACGAGCCTGCCGGACGCGGTGACGTACTCCCGCCGGAAGGCGTCCCGAACGCGCTCCGCCAACGAGCCGAACTCTGACGCGTCGTCTTCGTGACCGAGGAGTCGCGCCGTGGACGCCATCTCGCGCGTCGTCCGACACAGGAACGCCGTCGCGACAAGGTGCCGATCTGTCTTCGCGGCAGCGGGGTTGCTCGCCGGCGCGTCGGGATCGAGCCAGTCCCCGAACTGGAAACCCGAGCTCCAGAGGTCGGCGTCATCGAGCAGAGCGGCGACCTGTCGGATGAACGTCGTCATGGAGGCGTAACTGCGGCGGAGGATCTCGACGTCGCCGTACTGCTGGTACAGGGTCCACGGCAGGCTGACCGCCACGTCGCTCCACAGCGCGGTCGGCGAGGATGGCTGCGACAGTGCGTCCGGCACCACCCACGGGACGAAGCCCTTCTCCTGCTGCTCGGCGGCGAGGTCCTGCAGCCAGGAGCCGAGGACGCCCCGCACGTCGAAGAGGTAGGTGGCCGTCGGGGCGAACGCGTTGATGTCCCCCGTCCAGCCGAGACGCTCGTCGCGCTGCGGGCAGTCGGTGGGAACGCCGACGAAGTTGTCGCGCATCGACCACACGACATTGGAGTGCAGCTGCGTGATCAGCGGATTCGACGTCTCGAACCATCCCGTGCGCTTCATCGCGGAATGCACCACCACCGCGCGGATGGCGTCCGCGCTCAGTTCTCCGGGCCATCCGTCCACCTCGGCATAGCGGAAGCCGTGGAAGGTGAAACGGGGCTCCCAGACCTCAGTGCCGCCGCCGCGCAGGATATAGCGATCGGTGGCCTCGGCCGTCCGGTTGGTCTCCGTCTCGAGCTCGCCTTCGGGCGTGAGGATCTCCGCGTGCCGGATGGTGATCATCCGTCCCGGTTCACCCTCGACGGCGAAGCGCACCCATCCGGAGATGTTCTGCCCGAAGTCGACGATGACACGGCCCGATCGGCTGGTGCGCAGCGCGACCGGGGCGAGTTCTTCGATGCGCCGGATCGGCGGCGCCGTCGGGGACTCGAGCGTGTCGAGGTCCCATTCGAATCGCTCGGCGGCGACCCATCCCGTGTCGTCGAACCCTGGCTCGCTCCAGCCGACGGGCTCGAGCCGCGCGTCGTGCGTCTCGCCGTCGTAGATGCTGTTCTCGCAGACCGCGCCCGTGCCCACGCGGAAGGTGCCGTCCGTGACGACGGTCTCCGTCCGCTCCCCGTAATCCAGCTCCAGCTGGAGGAAGAGCGCCGGCCGGTCCGCATAGAGCTCGCGCTGCCACTCCCAGCCGAGTCGCCCCACGGCCCATCCTTCGCCGACGATCGCACCGACGGCATTCGAACCGGGGCGGAGGTACTCCGTCACGTCGATGGTCGACACCATGAGCCGATGACGGTACGACGTCCAGCCTGGCGCGAGCACCTCGTCGCCGACGCGTGCGCCGTTCACGAACGGCTCCACGATCCCGAGCCCGGTGACGGAGAGGGTCGCGCGCTCGAGCCCTTCCTCGACGGTGACCTCGCGGCGGAAGTAGGGTGCCGGCTGCCCGCCCGGAGTCGGTGCGGCGATGAAAGTCCCGGCCGTCATGCGATGGCCACCTTGTCCGCCTCGTCCTCGGTGTCGAACTCGTCGTGACGGTCTCGCGTGCGGAAGACGACCCAGGCGATCGTGCAGCCGACCGCGATGACCAGGGCGAGGAAGAGGTAGAAGAGGTTGGGGCTCATCTCCACGAGCAGAGGCGTGACCGTGGCGAGCGCAGCGGCGAACAGTCGCGCGACCGCGATGATCGTCCCCTGCGCCGTGGTGCGCACGAGCGTCGGGAACTGCTCCTGCGTCCAGACCTTCATGATCGCCTCGAACGCGAACGAGGTTCCGGCGATCGAGATGAGCCCGGAAATGATCGCGGTGAGGAGGCTGACGCCGAACACCGCGTACACGAGCTGGGAGGCGACCCAGCAGACGGCGCCGACCGTGAAGTACGTGAACCGCTTCGGCGAGTCCGCGATCTTCATGAACCACAGCGCACCGAAGATGCCGAGAGGGATGAAGGGCAGCCCGATGAGGGTCGCCGTCTGCAGATCCACGCCTCCGGCATTCACGAGGAGGTAGGAGCCGAACTGGCCGCCGGTGTTCGCAGCGAGATTGGTCAGCGCGTAGAACCCGAGCAGGCCGAGGAATGGCGTTCGATACGGGCCGCGCAGCAGGTCCTTCACTGAGGCGCGGTCGGCGCGGACCGTCTGGATGCCGCGCCGACGCTCGTCGCGGGCGACGAGCCAGGCGGACGACTCGGGGATCGTGAGACGCCCGACCATGACCAGCGCCGCGACGACGGCGATGTGGATGAACAGGATCTGAGCGCCCAGCTGGCCGAGGCTCGCGACACCCGCGCTGAGGAACGAGCACGCGATGATGCCGACGGCCCACAGGAGATGCGAGAAGCCGATGAGACGGCCGCGGTTGTCGTCGGAGGCAGCCTCGGAGATCGTGGACAGGGAGACGGGAAGGTCCGCGCCGGTCGCCACTCCCAGCACAAGAGCAGCGGCGAGGATGACCGGGAACGAGCCGGCGAGAGCCAGTGCCGTGGCGGAGGCGATGATCAGGATCATCGTCACCGTGAAGACGGGGCGGCGTCCGAACCGGTCGCCGAGTCTCCCGCCGACGATCGCGCCGACGGCGATGCCGAGCGTCAGGCCGCCCGACGCGAGCCCGATCTCGGCCGGAGTGAGTCCGATCGCCGCCTGATAGAGGACCATGGCGGTGCCGAAGCTGACGATCGCGGCCGCGTCGATGTACGAGGCCATCCCCGAGACGACGGCTGTCCACCAGGGACGGTTCCTGCGGTCCTGTGCGAGCTGTGACACGAGCTTCTCCTTTGAAGAGCTGGCCCTGGGGCCATCGGGTGAGCCGTCGATGTGAAACGAATCAATCTCTGGCGACGCCGCAACTGTACACGTTCATTGTCCTGAGGACAATCATCGATCTGCTCACCTCGTCCATGCATACTGGGTCCATGGCGAGAAGACCGCACGCAAGCGTGGACCTGCGGGAGGTGCAGGCGAGCTCCACCCCCTTGCTGCGCGGCCGCGGGGCGGACTTCTCCATCGCCCTTCAGGCGCTCGTGACATCGATGAACTCGACGGCCGTGCGCGAGTCGATCATGGAGGAGAGCGACTTCCCCCTCCCCGAGGACATGCCCGCCTTCCTGCTGCTCAACCAGCTGATCTACCGCACGACCGCGCGCCCCACCGACATGGCCGATGCCATCGGGACGGGTCGATCGAACGTGAGCAAGATCGTCCGTCGACTCGAGGTCGCCGGACTCGTCGGCAGGATGCCCGACCCCGACGACGGCAGACAGAGCGTCGTCGGACTCACCCCCGCGGGACGAGAGGTGGCCGAGCGCATCGTCGCGGTCACGGCCAAGGCGTACGACGTCATCTTCGGCGACTGGAGCGACGACGACTTCGCGCAGCTCGAGGCGCTCGTGGTGCGCCTCGTCGCGAATATCGACGACCGCCTCGACCACGCGATCGAGCGCACGTCCGGCGTGCGTCCGCCACGACCGAAGCCGCTCGAGGACGCGGATCACACCGAAGACGCTCCGCAGGCAACGCTGTCCGGCCGATAAGCTCCGACAGCCGCGCAACCGCACACGACGAAGCCCCCTCCTCCGCGGATGAACCGCGAGGGAAGGGGCTTCGTCGTCGCGACAGCGATCGGTGGAGCTGGGGGGAATCGAACCCCCGTCCAGCGCTGAGTCTCTGGGGCTTCTCCGGGCGCAGTCTGTGAAAGCGTTCTGCTCGGCTCCGACCTTTGTCACAGACACCTAAGTCGACGAGCCCAGTCGAGAAAGAGTCCCGCACGGCGTCCCGACACCGCCGTGCAGCAAGATCCCTAGATGACGCCAGAGTCCGTGTCGGGATCAACCACGGTCTGACGGACTATCGGGCTCGCTTAGGCAGCGAGGGCGAAGTCAGTGCGCTTGGATTCGGCACTTATTGGTTCGCAGGGAGCGTTTACGAGATAACCCTGCATCCTCGGCCCGCTTCTCGCAGATTCGCAAGCACTGTCGAAACCGATCAGCCCCTGGGAATCCTTCTCGCGAAGGGAACCGCTGTCGCTCTGTGGAGTTGTCACCTCGGGTTTCCCCGAGCACTACAGACTACAACACATCCCGAGCCCCCGCATTCCCGCGCGCCCCGGTCATCCGCCCGTCGGCAGATGTCGATAGCGTGGAAGCGTGATCAGGCTCCTCATGTCCTTCGTCTTCGGAGCCGGGGTCGCCGCGCTCCTCTTCTCGATCTTCGTCGGCGAACGCTTCACGTGGATCTGGATCACCGCGATCATCGTCCTGTCGATCCTCTTCCCCCTCGTGCTCGTCGCGCGGTCGATGGGCTCCCTCGCCGGGCTCCATCCGAAGAAGATCGAAGCCGCCAGGGCCGCGGGGCGCTTCGCCCCCGCCCGCATCGACGCGCTCCGCCGCACCGGCACGACGATCAACGACCAGCCGGTGTGCGAGATCGACGTGTCGGTCGCGCCGGCCGACCGCCCCGCCTACCGCACGACCATCCGCCAGCTCGTCGACATCGTGCGGATCCCGCAGTACCAGCCCGGGGCATCCGTGACCGTGGCGCGCCTCGAGGCGGATGCGCCCGAGGTCGCGATCATCGAGGACGAGGTGCCGGATGCCGCGCGGCTGTCGCGCCTGCCCGCACGCGAGCACGTGGCCGAGTGGCAGGATGGCCCGGTCGTGCTGGGCGCAGAGCGCGCACCGCGCAGGCGCAAGGGGGATCCGATCATCGGCACAGGCCCGAAGGGCCGCGGATGGCGGATCGCCGCCTACGTGGTGCTCGCCCTGGCCGGTGCGGCAGCCGTGCTCGTGCCGGTGGCCGACGACGTCCGTGCCGAGACGCTCACGATCATCACCGGCGAGGACCACGCGTCGATGTTCGCGGAGGGGCGCGTGCAGCGCGCCCTCGCCGCGATCGAGGAGGCCGCGGGAACGGATGAGACGGTGCAGGTGCTCGTGTACGAGGAGTTCGTGTCCGCCGACATGGCGACCGCACCGGGCTCCGACCGGTTCGACACCTTCTTCTACCGGGGCGGCGCCGTCGAGAACCAGGGGCCGGCGTCGATCCAGCCGGAGAACCCCGATGCGGAGCGCTTCCGCTTCGACGACATCGCGTGGGCGGCGTTCCCCGAGCTGCTCGCGCAGGCGCTCGACGAGGCCGGCCTGACGCGCGACGAGCTCGTCGACGGGCCGTACATGTTCGTCGAGCGCGGCTACGAGGAGGGCGCCCCGGTCGGCATCTCGATCTCCTTCGGCGACGGCTACGCAGACTACGCGTTCATCGGGTCGGCGGACGGCGCGTTCCTCGGCGCCCGCTGAGGCGGATCTCCGAGGCGACCAGCACCCCTTCTCCCCTCTCACCGTCCTCTCGACCGCGATGTCGGAGGCTGGAAATAGTGTTCGAACAACTCCTCTGGCGGAGCTAGAACATACTTTCTAGAATGGTGGGATGGGGATGGCGCTTCCGGTCGAGGTGCTGCGGCTGCAGACCGAGATCAGCAGGATGCAGCGGGCGAGCGCCCGCGTCACGGCACTGCCCGTGCACGACGCGCTCGCGCCCCTGTTCCCCGAGGGAGGCCTGCGCCCCGGCGCCGTCTACACGCTCGACCCCGCGGCGAGTCTGCTGCTGGCCCTGCTCGCCGAGCCCTCGCGAGCGGGCTCCTGGTGCGCGGTCGTGGGGATGCCCGAGCTCTCGGCGGAGGCGGCCGAGGCCGCGGGCGTCGACCTGTCGCGCTTCGCGCTCGTCCCCGAGCCCGGCGACCGCTGGCTCGCCGCGGTGTCGGCGATCGCCGAGGTCTTCCCCGTGGTCGCGGTGCGCCCCGCCGGGAGCCCGCGCGATGCCGAGGTCGCGCGCCTGACCGCGCGACTGCGCGACCGAGGCGGCGTCCTGCTCGTGACCGGGCCATGGCCGCAGGCCGAGGCGACGCTGCACCTCGAAGATCCCGTGTGGTCCGGCCTCGGCGAGGGCCACGGTCTGCTCACGGCGCGGACCGTCACGGTGTCGTCGTCGGGGCGGCGCTCCCCCGTCCCGAAGCGCGTGCGCGTGCAGCTGCCCGGGCCGCAGGGCGCCCCTGTCGCGGTGCCCCGCCCGGCTCTCGTGCCCGCGGTGGTGCCCGTCTCGGCAGCGGAGGAGCGGATCGACGCGGCGGCAGCCGAACGCGCCGAGCGCGCTCGCGCGGTGCTCGCCCGCGCCGAGCAGAAGACGCGCGCGGCGCGACGCGGATTGGCGGCTGTCGGATGACCAGGGCCATCGTCGTGTGGCTGCCGGACTGGCCGGTCACCGCGCACCTGCGGACCGTGTCGCGCGACGCGGCACGCCGGGCCGCACGCGACCCGCTGGCACGCCAGGCGAGCACTCCCGCGACCGCCGCGCCGGCGACCGCCGCTGCGACGGTCGCCGCCGATCCGCCGGTCGCGATCCTGCATGCCAACCGCGTGGTCGCCTGCTCGGCGGCGGCGCGCGCCGAGGGGGTGCGCCGCGGACAGCGCCGCCGCGACGCGCAGGCGGCCTGCCCCTCTCTGCAGCTCGCCCCGGCCGATCCGGGGCGCGACGAGCGCGCGTTCCTGCCCGTGCTCACGCGCCTCGACGAGCTCACCCCCGGCGTGCAGCCCTTGCGGCCGGGCCTCGCCGCAGTGCGGGCTCGGGGCCCCGCCCGCTTCTACGGCGGGGAGGAGCCCGCCGCCCTCGCCCTCATCGAGGCGCTCACGGCGATGGGGCTCCCAGGAGCCCGCGCCGGCGTCGCCGACGGCGTCTTCACCGCCGAGCGCGCCGCCCGCCTGACGCGCGCGGACGCCCCCGTCCGCTGCGTGCCGCCTGGAGCATCCGCCGACTTCCTCGCACCCCTCTCCATCGCGGCCATCGAAGACGACGCCCTCGTGGGGCTGCTCGCGAAGCTCGGCGTGCAGACCCTCGGCGATTTCGCCGCGCTCGACGGCGAGCAGGTGCGCGCACGACTCGGCGAGCACGGCGTGCGGCTGCACGATCTCGCACGCGGCGCGGACTCCCGTCCCGTCGAGCCGCGCACGCCGCCGCCCGAGCTCGCGCGCGAGCTCGATCTCGAGCCGCCGCTCGAGCTCGCCGATCAGATCGCCTTCGCCGTGCGCCAGACGTGCGACGACGTCTGCACCGCCCTCGGCGAAGCCGGGCTCGTCTGCACCGAGGCCCGGATCATCCTCACCGACGACCGCGGCACGCGCAGCGAGCGCGTGTGGCTGCATCCCACGCGGTTCGACCCTGCGGCCCTCGTCGACCGCGTGCGCTGGCAGCTGCAGGCTGCCGCCGACGACGGCGGCGACCTCGTCGGCGGCATCGCGCACGTCCGCATCGAGCCCGAGGCCGTCGACGACAGCGTGCATCACCAGCCGACGCTCATCGGCCAGGGCCCCGACGAGCGACTCCATCACGCGATGTCGCGCGTGCAGGCGATGCTCGGGCACCGCGGCGTCGTCACCCCTGCCGTCGGCGGCGGGCGCTGGCTGCAGGAGCGCGAGGTGCGCGTGCCGTGGGGCGACGGGGAGCGGCCGGCTCAGCGACGCGACGCGCCGTGGCCGGGATCGCTGCCGCAGCCGCTGCCGAGCGAGGTGTTCCGCCATCCGAGGCGCACGCGCGTCTCCGGCCAGGGCGGCGCGGAGGTCTCCGTCGACGACCGCGGGCTGCTCACGGCGGCGCCCGCGGTCATCGACGGGCGCCCCATCACGGCATGGGCAGGGCCGTGGCCCGTGATCGAGCGCGGATGGGACGGCGAGCGGATGCGGCGAGCGCACCGCTTCCAGGTGGTCGACGCGGAGCAGACGGCCTGGCTCATCGTGCTGGAAGACGACTCCTGGTGGATCGAGGGGAGGTACGCCTGATGGGATGGCACAACCCGCCCGTGCGCTGGTCGGAGCTCGAGCGCGCGCTGAGCGGGCGTCGCCCCGATCCCGTCCCGGCCGGAGCGGACGGCGGCGACAGCCCCGCGTGGAGCCGCAAGCGCGGCGCGTACACGCCGCCTCCCATCGAGCGCCCGGTCGACGCCATCCCCTATGCCGAGCTGCACGCGCACTCGTCGTACTCGTTCCTCGACGGAGCCTCGTCACCCGAGGCCCTCGTCGAGGAGGCGGAGCGCCTCGGCCTGCATGCCCTCGCCCTCACCGACCACGACGGCTTCTACGGTCTCGCCCGCTTCGCCGAGGCGGCCGAGACGACGAGCGTCAAGACCGTGTTCGGCGCCGAGCTCTCGCTCGGGCTCTCCGAGCCGCAGAAGGGTCATGCCGATCCCGAGGGCGATCATCTGCTCGTGCTCGCCCGCGGCGAGGAGGGATACCACCGGCTCTCGGCCGCGATCACGCACGCGCAGCTGCGCGGAGGGGAGAAGGGGCGCCCCCTCTATGACCTCGAGGAGCTCGGCGCGCAGGCCGGCGGCGAGTGGGTCGTCCTCACCGGGTGCCGCAAGGGCGCGGTGCGGAGGGCACTCGATGCCTCGCTGCGCGGAGGAGGAGATCTCGAGCGCACGGGGCGGGAGCTCCAGCGCCTCGTCGCGCTCTTCGGCCGCGACAACGTGAACGTCGAGCTCACGGACCACGGCGATCCGCTCGACTCTCCCCGCAACGACGCTCTCGCGGCGCTCGCCGGCCGCCTGCACCTGCCGACCGTGGCGACCAACAACGTGCACTACGCGTCGCCGCACGACGCTCAGCTCGCGACGGCGATCGCGGCCGTGCGCGCGAACCGCAGCATGGACGATCTGGACGGCTGGCTCCCCGCGCACACGGCGGCGCACCTGCGCTCGGGCGCCGAGATGACGCGGCTCTTCGCGCGCCATCCCGGAGCGGTCGAGCGCACCGTGCCGCTCGCCGACGAGCTCGCCTTCCCGCTGCGGCTCGCGAAGCCCGCGCTGCCGAAGCTCGATCTCGACGACGGATGCACGCCGATGGAGCATCTGCGCCATCTCGTCTGGGAGGGCGTCGACCGCAAGTACCCCGGTCGCCGCGAGGAGGTGCGCACGCGCATCGAGAAGGAGCTGCGCGTCATCGAGGAGAAGGACTTCCCCGGCTACTTCCTCATCGTCCACGGCATCGTGCAGGAGGCCCGGCGCCGCGGCATCCTCTGCCAGGGTCGGGGCTCCGCCGCCAACAGCGCCGTCTGCTACCTGCTCGACATCACCGCGGTCGACGCGATCTTCTACGACCTCCCCTTCGAGCGCTTCCTCTCCGCGCTGCGCGACGAGGAGCCCGACATCGACGTCGACTTCGACTCGGATCGGCGCGAGGAGATCATCCAGTGGGTCTACGACGAGTACGGCCGCGAGCGCGCGGCGCAGGTCGCGAACGTCATCCAGTACCGGCCGAAGAACGCCATCCGCGACATGGCCAAGGCCCTCGGCTTCTCCCCCGGCCAGCAGGACGCCTGGTCGAAGCAGGTCGAGCGCTGGGGCGCCTCGGTCGACACCGGTCCCGACCACGACATCCCCGAGCAGGTGCTCGCGTACGCGACCGAGCTGCTCAAGGCGCCTCGGCACCTCGGCATCCACTCGGGCGGGATGGTGCTCACCGAGCGCCCCGTGGGCGAGGTCGTGCCCATCGAGCACGCCCGCATGGAGAAGCGCACGGTCATCCAGTGGGACAAGGACGACGCGGCGTGGATGGGTCTGGTCAAGTTCGATCTGCTGGGTCTCGGGATGCTCGCGGCGCTGCAGCACTGCTTCGACATCATCCGCGAGGCCACAGGCGAGGAGTGGCGGCTCGAGACGCTCCCGCGCGAGGAGGCCGCGGTCTACGACATGCTGTGCCGCGCCGACTCGATCGGCGTCTTCCAGGTGGAGTCGCGTGCGCAGATGGGCCTCCTCCCCCGGCTGCAGCCACGCTCGTTCTACGACCTCGTCGTGCAGATCGCCCTCATCCGCCCCGGTCCGATCCAGGGCGGGGCCGTCCATCCGTTCGTGAAGCGGAAGGCGGCCCTCGAGGCCTACCGCCGCGAGCATCCGGATCTGTCGCACGACGCGTGCGTCGCGGCGGTCGTCGAGTACCCCCACCCCAAGCTCGAGCCGGTGCTCAAGCGCACGCTGGGCGTGCCGATCTTCCAGGAGCAGCTCATGCAGATGGCGGTCGCCGTCGGCAACTGCGACGCGGGCGAGGCCGACCTGCTCCGTCGGGCGATGGGCTCCAAGCGCGGGCAGGAGAAGATCGAGACGCTCAAGAAGAAGCTCTACGCGGGGATGGCCGAGAACGGCATCACGGGAGAGCTCGCCGACGACCTGTACGGGCGCATCCAGGCGTTCGCGAACTTCGGCTTCGCCGAGTCGCACTCGCTGTCGTTCGCGCTGCTCGTCTACGCCTCGTCGTGGATCAAGCTCCACTACCCCGCCGCATTCCTCGCAGGGCTCCTCCGCTCGCAGCCCATGGGCTTCTACTCGCCCGCGTCGCTCACGGCAGATGCGCGTCGACACGGGGTGCGCGTGCGCCGGCCCGACATCAATCTGTCGGGTGCGACCGAGGAGCTCGAGCCCCTCGAGCGCGCCGACGAGCCTGCGCACCGTGTGCACAGCCGCGAGACGATCGGCGCGGCGCGCAGGGCGCCGACCGGATGGGAAGCGTGCCGTGAGCACGACCAGCCTCCCGTCGGCGACTTCGACCGGAGCGCGCGCGACGAGTCGGAGGCGCACCGCCGCGATGGGGCGTACGCCGTCCGCCTCGGCCTGGCCGGGGTCACCGGCATCGGCCTCGCCACCGCGAAGCGGATCGTCGCCGAACGCGCCGCGAACGGCCCGTTCACCGACCTCAACGGGCTCGTGCGGCGCACGGGCGTGACCGAGGCGCAGGTCGAGGCGCTCGCCACGGCGGGGGCCTTCGAGGGCCTCGGGATGACCCGTCGCGAGGCGATCTGGATGGCCGGCTCGGCGGCGCTCGATCGCGCGGAGTTCCTGCCGGGCACGGTCGCGTCGGTGCAGCCGCCGCTCTTCCCCGACCCTTCGAGCTTCGAGCGCCTGGCCGCGGACCTGTGGGCCACGGGCATCTCGGTCAACGACCATCCGCTCGCGCACTACCGCGTGCAGCTCAACGGCCGGGGCGTGCTGCCGTCGACCGCGCTGCGCACGCACGAGTCCGGTCGCCGCGTCGAGATCGCGGGCCTCGTGACCCACCGGCAGCGCCCGGCGACCGCATCGGGAGTGACGTTCCTCAACCTCGAGGACGAGCACGGGCTCATGAACGTCATCTGCTCGACGGGCGTCTGGAACCGCTACCGACGCGTGCTGCGCGACAGCCCCGCGCTCATCGCACGCGGCATCCTCGAGCGCTCACCGGAGGGCGTCGTGAACCTCCTCGCCGACGCGTTCGAAGACCTCCGCGTCGGGGTCAAGCACAACTCGCGCGACTTCCAGTGACCGCATCATGGCCTGTGGATAACTGCCGCGTCCGCGCCGCGAGCGCACTACCGTGACAAGCATGATGCCCCGCAGGCCCCTCGCCCTCGTCGCCGCGATCGCCGGCGCGATCTCGCTCGCGGGCTGCGTACCCGAACCCGCGCCGACGCCGACGCCGAACGGCTTCGCGTCAGAGGAGGAGGCATTCGCCGCGGCGGAGGAGACGTGGAACGAGTACGTCACCGCCGTCAATGACGTGGACCTAAGGAACGCCGACACGTTTGAGCCGCTGTACGAACTCACCGTGGGCGACTTTAATGCCGATGTTCGTGAGGAGTACAGCCGAAACCATGCCGAGGGCTGGACAACAAGCGGCGACGCCGCGACGAAATCGTTCCAACCAGTCAGCTATGACGCGAAAACCCACCAGGTTGTCGCGATCAGCTGCCTCGACGTTTCAGAGGTCCAGGCATTCGATGCGTCCGGAGAGTCCGTCGTCGATCCCGAGCGGCGAGATCTACAAGCGCTCGAGATCACGTTCACGCTTCGTCCTGAAAAAGCTGACGCGCGCATAAGCGATGTCTCCGGGAGCGCCTCGGAGTCGATATGCGAATAGCCTCAGTCACAGCGACCTTGATCCTCTTGCTCACGCCCCCGTCGATGAACGTCCTCGTAGCGGAAGCAATCCCGGCCTGTGCAGATATAGGACTCTGGACAAACTGCGACACCGAGAACAAGGAAGACCACGTCGAGCTCGAGGGCGAGCGGCACATTCCGCAGGCTCCTCCGCCGCAGCAGCAGAACCCGCAGCAGGAGTACGAGTACATCGACTACGGCGACAACGGCCTGCCGCAGGTGCCGGGGCAGCAGGAGGAGCGAGTGCCGTGCCGGCTCGAGAACTGGCCGGCGGCACGGGATCAGTGCCGTGTCGAGAAGCCGCCGGCGGAGGAGGATCCCGAACCGGAGGCGCCGGTCATCCCGCCGCTGACCGAGCGCGACGTGCTGACGTTCGCTCCGGCTCCGCCGAGCGTGACCACCGAGCCCGCCGGCATCGCGATCGTGGGCATGCCGATGAACGTCGTCGCGCCCGCTCAGGAGCACGTCGCTGGCGGTTCGCTGTTCGGGCTGCCGGTCACCGTGACCTTCACCCCCGCGTCGTTCGCCTTCGACTTCGGCGACGGCACGGTGCAGACGGTCGGCTCGGGCGGATCGACGTGGAACGACCTCGGGCTCCCGGAGTTCTCGGCGACCCAGACGAGTCACGCCTATGCGGCCCGCGGCTCGTACGACGTCGTCGTCTCCGTGTCGTACAGCGCCGTGGTCGACTTCGGCGTGTGGGGCGTCTATCCCGTCGACGGGCTCGTCACCGCGACGTCAGCAGGATCACCCGTGCGGGTGGTCGAGGCGCACACCGCCCTCGTCGAGGGCTCATGCGTCGAGAACCCCGCGGGCCCCGGCTGCTGAGACCGCAGCGCCGAGGCGCCGTCTCATGCGCCTCGTGAAGCGCAGCACCGAGCGGATGGGCACGCCGATCGCGTACGCGACGGCTCCCGAGACCGTGCGGTCGGCGTCGCCCAGTGCGAGCCGCCGCTCCCACGCGTCGCGAGCGCGGCCTCCCCAGCGCCGGTACGGCGGGCGCGGCGCGAGCGCTCCCGCCCGCCGCTGCGCCACGAGCCCGGCGAGCTGCTCGCTCCAGTCGTCGTCCGCCATGTCGTGGAAGTAGCTGTCGCGCAGCCATTCCGCTCGGGGCATGCGGAAGCTCCGCGCGATCACGTCGTCCTCACCGCCGAACAGGCCGCTCCCCTCGAACACGACGTTGATGAGGCGGCGCGAGACGCCGAACGTGTCGAGCACGATCACGGGCACGCCGCGCGCGATGGCCTCGATCGCCGCGGTCGAGCTGACGGTCACGAGCCCCTCGGCCCTGTCGAGCGCCTCGCCCATCGGCTCCGTCGAGAAGACGAGATTCGGCGGCACGTCGCCGAGCTCGGCGATGAGATCCGGATAGGCGTCCCGCTCGGCGTGCGTCTGCTGCTCCCCCGCGCGCCCGCGCAGCTTCACGACGACACGGCGACTCGGATCGAGCTTCGCCGCGTCGACGAGGATGCGCGCGACGAGCTCACGATCCTCACGCGCGCGCGGCACGATCGCCTGCGCCGCGAACACGAGGTCCGTGCCGCCGCGCGCAGGCTGTCCGCTCGGCGTGCCTCCTGCCGCGAACGGCAGGCGAGCCAGGCCGAACCGCTGCGCGATCCCCCGCTCCTCCGCGAGCCGGGCGAACTCACGCACCTCGCGATGCGCATGCAGCACGAAGAGATCGCATTGACGCCGGAAGTGCAGCGCGAGCCACGTCGCGGGGACGGAGATGCCCGGGAGCCCCGTCACGATGACGGGCCGCGGCTCCAGCTGTGCGACCTCCCTCGCGACGACGCGCACGAGCGGACCGCGCGCGGCGACGAGCACCGCGTCGGCATCCGCCACGAGCTCTGCGAGCTCGTCGAAGGCGGCGCGCCGCACACGGCTGCGGTCGAGCCCGCTTCCCGCGAGCGCCGTCTCGAGCTGGGCGTCGCTCACGACGAGCGGCGTGTCCAGCACGATGAGCTCGCCGGCCTCATCCGGAAGGGTTCCCAGCAGGGCGGCCGCCCACTTGACGTACGAGTCGGTGTCGGCGATCCCCACGACCCGCCGCAGTGCGGCGGTGGTCATGCGTCGATCGCGTGCGCGAACCGACGCCGCGCGCCCGCGCGAACGCGCATCCGGTCGATGAGCGGCGCCATCGCCCGGGCGATCTCGAGCTGCTCCTCGGAGTCGATCTCGATGGCCGTGCGCTCGGGAACCTCGACGATCTCGACACGGCCGAAGAACCGATGGCGCGCGCGGAGGAAGCCCTCGACATCCAGCACATAGAACGCGCCCGTCTCGAGGAAGTGCGGCTCGCGATCCTGCCGCCGCGGCCGGTACCCGACCTCGTGGTTGACCGCCTCGGCCCCGCGCTCACCCCGTCGCCACAGGAAGCCATAGGACTCGACCGCCGAGAACGCGCAGTCGGCATTCCCCTCTCGGACCCCGGCCACCGCCATCCGGAGCGCCTCGGCGTCGATGAACGGCGACGTCGCCTGCAGGAAGACGAGCACGCGCGGGCGCACGCCCTGGGCCGTGAGGGCGTCGAGCGCGTGCAGGAGCGCCGACTCCGAGCTCGCGGTCGAACCGGCGATCTCCGCCGGACGCTCGATCACCGCCGCCCCGTGGACCGTCGCGGTCGCCGCGATCTCCGCATTATCGGTCGACACGAACACCTGGTCGATGCCCGCGTCGAGCGCCGAGCGCACCGCGCGGCCCACAAGCGGGACCCCCGAGATGCGGCGGAGGTTCTTGCCCGGCACCCCCACCGATCCGCCGCGAGCGGGGATCACCGCGACGACGTCGGCCGGCGCCGTCGCCGCGTCGTCGATCGCAGCGGTCGGCGCGCCCCCGGAGCCCCCCAGCTCCCTCGCGCCGACCGCCGCAGTCTCATCCGGGGCTGTCCGCCCCGGCAGCTCGTCCGCGAACGGATCGCCCGTGCGTCGCACGATGCCGTCTTTCTCGCGCAGCACGCTTCCCGTGCCCTCGAGCAGCAGCGACAGCGTCGTCGTCGCGCTCGTCGTGAGCGACAGGACCTCGAGCGGCCGCCCGGCCCCCGCCAGCACCAGCTCGACCGGAAGCCCGAGGCGTGCGACCGTCACACCCGGCAGCGCCGAGACGAAGTCGAGCTGCTCATCGGTCTCACGGCGGTGCGGCAGGTACGTCACCGGCTCAGCGGCCGCCTCGTCGGCGACCCACGCGATGTAGTCCGGCAGCGGTATATGCCCGTCCACCGGGCGCGCACTGCCGAGCAGGAGGCGATCTCCACCCACGGCCCGCCTCATCCGGTCGCTGTGCGCGCTGTCGCGCAGCCATCCGAATCCGTGGGCGCCGACGCCGACCCCCAGCGTGCCCAGCGCCGCGGTGCGCTCGTCGCCCAGTGCGAACGCCGTGAAGAGGTCGACGCCGCCGGCGTGTGCGCGTCGGCGCAGGTGCTCGAGCGCCGAGGGGCCGAATCGCGCCGTGAGCCCGCGCTCGGTCTGCCCCGGGCGCGCGTAGGGGCGCCGCCCCGTGAGCGCATCAGCGAGGGCGAGCGTGTTCGCGCCGTCGTCGAGGAACGTCACGCGGTCGGGGCGCAGCACGCTCGCGGCGAGACGGAACTGCCCCGAGAAGCCGTCGCCGACGATCCAGTGTCGGTGACGCGCGAGCAGCCGCCACGGGATGCCGAAGTACGGGAGCATGTCTCCGAGCGGCGCGCTCCGGGCCGAGAGCTCTGCCGCGGTCTCGGGAACCTGCGTCGTGAGGCGGCACGCGACATCGATCACGGTGCCGTGAGCGTGCGCCCACTCGGCCGCCCCGAGCAGCTGCAGGGGCGACTCGATCCATGCGACCGGCTCGCGCTCCACGTGACCTCCTGGCTCTGCGGGATGCCCCGCGCGGCGAGACGCGGGTGCCCCACCTTGACGACCAGGGTGAGCCGAGGGCGTGAACGGGCCCCGGTCCGCGGGTGAGCCGCGGACGACGCGCACATGAACGGATGGTGACGCGGCGGCACTGGCAGGATGGGCACGTGCCCCGCCTCATGCTGCTCGACACCGCCTCGCTCTACTTCCGCGCGTTCTACGGCGTCCCCGACACGGTGCGCGCCGCCGACGGGACGCCCGTCAACGCGGCCCGCGGCCTGCTCGACATGATCGCGAAGCTCGTCACGACCTACGAGCCGACGCACCTCGTCGCCTGCTGGGACGACGACTGGCGCCCGCAGTGGCGCGTCGACCTCATCCCGTCGTACAAGGCGCACCGCGTCGTCGAGGTCGTCGCCGCCGGCCCCGACGTGGAGGAGGTCCCCGATCCCCTCGAGGCGCAGGTGCCGGTCATCCGCGAGGAGCTCAGCGCGCTCGGCATCCCGATCGTGGGGGCGGCGGAGCACGAGGCCGACGACGTCATCGGGTCTCTCGCGACGCAGTCCGCCATGCCCGTCGACATCGTCACGGGCGATCGCGACCTCTTCCAGCTCGTCGACGACGCCCGCGGGGTGCGCGTCATCTCCACCGTGAAGGGCATGAGCAAGCTCGAGGTGATGACGGAGGGCGTCGTCCTCGAGCGATACGGCATCCGCGCCGACCAGTACGCCGATTTCGCGACGCTCCGCGGCGACGCATCCGACGGGCTGCCGGGCGTCGCGGGCGTCGGCGAGAAGACGGCGGCGACGCTGCTCGCCGCGCATGGCGATCTCGCGGCCATCCGCTCTGCCGCCGCCGAGGGCGTGGGCATGACGAAGGGGCAGGCCGCGAAGGTCCTTGCCGCCGCGCCGTACCTCGACGTGGCGCCTCGGGTCGTCGCGGTCGTCAGAGACCTTGCGCTCGGCGACGTCGACGGAGAGCTGCGCCCGCTCGACGAGGCGCGCCGCACCGCCGCCCTCGAGCTCGCCGAGCGATGGAACCTCGGGACGTCGATGGCCCGCGCGATTGACGCGCTCGACCGCTGACGATCAGGCGACGCTGAACCGCTGCGTCGCCGCGATCCACTCCTCGAGCTTCGCGGTCGCCCGCCCGTCGTCGACCGCGGCCGCCGCCTCGTCGCGCGCCTCGGTGAGCCGCTGGATCATGTTGCGCTGGGCCTGCGTCGGGTCCTGCGACAGCCGGTAGGCCACGATCCCCGCCGCGGCGTTGAGCAGGACGATGTCCCGGACAGCTCCCTCCTCGCCCGCGAGGGTGCGACGCAGCACATCGGCGTTGTGCTCGGGGGTGCCGCCGAGGAGGTCCTCCATCTGCGCCGTCGGGATGCCGATGTCGCGCGGATGGATGTCGAACTCGTGCATGTCGCCGTTCGAGATCTCCCAGATGCGGCTGTACCCCGTCGTGGTGAGCTCGTCGAGCCCGTCCTCACCGCGGAACACGAGGGCCGTCGCGCCGCGCGTGCGGAACACGCCGGTGATGAGCGGAACGCTCTCGATCTGCGCGACGCCCACCGCGTTCGCCTCGGCGCGCGCCGGGTTCACGAGCGGCCCGAGGTAGTTGAAGACCGTCGGGACGCCCAGCTCGGCGCGCGTCGGGCCCGCGTGCTTGAAGCCCGGATGGAACGCGGCGGCCCAGGCGAACGTGATGCCGGCCGCGTCGAGCACCTGCGCGACGGCCCCAGCCGGGAGGCGCAGGTCGATGCCCAGCGCGCTCAGGACATCCGATGCGCCCGACTTGGAGCTCGCGGCCTTGTTGCCGTGCTTCACGACGGGGATGCCCGTGGCCGCCACGATGATCGATGCCGTCGAGGAGATGTTGACGGTGCCGAAGCGATCGCCACCGGTCCCGACGATGTCGAGCACGCGCGGATCGACAGGCAGCGGCACGGCGGCCTCGAGGATCGCGTCGCGGAAGCCGATGATCTCCTCGACCGACTCCCCCTTGGCGCGCAGGGCGAGCAGGAATCCGCCGAGCTGAGCGGGCGTCGCCTGACCCTGCATGACCTGCCGCATGGCCCAGGTCGCCTCCGACACGCTGAGGTCCTGACGGGACAGCACCGTGGTCAGAACGGACGGCCAGCTGAGCTCATCGATCATGCCTCGATCTTAGGGCGCATGCGGGGCGGTCTCCCAGCAGGTTGTAAGGCGAACCTAAGTCGCAGGAGGGTGCGACGCACACCCTCCGGTGCCAAAATCACTCCCCGATATCGGCCATAATGGACGAGTGACGACCTCAGCTACGTATGCCCCTGCGCCGAGAACCGTGAAGCGCCCCGATCCCGTCGCCGTCGGCACGATCGTCTGGCTCGGCAGCGAGGTCATGTTCTTCGCGGGTCTGTTCGCGATCTACTTCACCCTCCGCAGCACCTCCCCCGAGCTCTGGGAGAGCCGCACCGAGCTCCTCAACGTGCCGTTCGCGCTCGTGAACACGATCATCCTCGTGCTCTCGAGTGTCACGTGCCAGATGGGCGTGTTCGCCGCGGAGCGCATGCAGCCCTACACCGTCAAGGGCAACGGCTGGAAGAGCTGGGGCATGGTCCCGTGGTTCTGGGTGACCTTCGCGCTGGGCGCGATCTTCGTCTCCGGCCAGGTCTGGGAGTACGCGCAGCTCGTCAGCGAGGGCATGCCGTATGGCGCCGACTCGTACTCGTCGGCCTTCTACCTCACGACCGGCTTCCACGCCATGCACGTGACCGGCGGCCTCGTCGCGTTCCTGTTCACCATCGGCCGCGCGTTCGCGGTCAAGAAGTTCACGCACAAGGAAGCCACCACGGCGATCGTCGTGTCGTACTACTGGCACTTCGTCGACGTCGTCTGGATCGCCCTGTTCGCGGTCATCTACTTCCTGAAGTAAGAGCGGAGCAACAACATCCCCATGGCACGAGAGAAGAAGCGCCGCTCCCACGGCCGTCGCAGCCCCCTCGCCGCAGCAGCCCTCATCGGCATCGGCCTCGTCCTGTCCGGCGGCATCTACGCCGGTGCATCCGCGGCCGTCGCCGCGACGAGCCAGCCCACCGCGGCCGAGACGAGCCTGACCGCCGAGGACGGCGAGAAGCTGTTCCAGGCGAACTGCGCCACCTGCCACGGCCTCGACCTGCAGGGCACGGACGACGGCCCCTCGCTGTACGGCGTCGGCGCACTCGCGGTCGAGTTCCAGGTCTCCACCGGCCGCATGCCGATGGCCGCCCAGGGCCCGCAGGCCGACCAGAAGCCGGTCCAGTTCACCGAGGAGCAGATCCTCGCGATGGCCGAGTACGTGCAGTCGGTCGCCCCCGGCCCCGACTTCCCGTCGGACCACGTGCTCGACGGCGAGGGCGACCTCGCGCGCGGCGCTGAGCTGTTCCGCATCAACTGCGCCATGTGCCACAACGTCGCCGCAGCCGGCGGCGCGCTCACCCAGGGCAAGTGGGCCCCGGACATCCAGGACACGAGCGCCCTGCACATCTACGCGGCCATGGTCACCGGCCCGCAGAACATGCCCGTCTTCAACAACATGAACCTCACGCCCGAGGACAAGCGCGACATCATCTCCGCTCTCCTCTACCAGCAGGAGCAGCAGGCGCCCGGCGGCTTCACGATCGGCTCGCTCGGCCCCGTCGCGGAGGGTCTCTTCGTGTGGATCTTCGGCATCGGCGGCCTCGTGGCCATCACGGTGTGGATCACGGCGAAGTCGAACTGAGCATGGCGAACGAAGAGGACAAGAGCGACATGGCACACGAGCACGACACGCAGGCGGTCGAGAAGGCCTACCGGCCTTCTCCCGGCCTCGCCGTCGCGGTCGACGACCCCGTGAAGAACCCGGGGCTCCCCCCGCACCGGGCGCGCATCACGGACAAGGACCCGCAGGCCAACCGCCGTGCGGTCCGCACGATCTACACGCTGTTCTACGTCTCGGTGGCGGCGAGCATCTGGGCGGTCGCCGCCTACATGCTGTTCCCCATCGAGGGCGACAACGCCACGATGTCGGCCATCCGGAACAACAACCTGTTCATCGGACTCGGCATCGCGTTCGCGCTGCTCGCGATCGGCATCGGGGCCATCCACTGGTCCAAGGCGATCATGAGCGACAAGGAGTTCGTCGAGGAGCGCCACACGACCCGCGGCTCCGAGCCGACGCGCGCGGCCGCCGTCAAGGCCTTCGCCGACGCGAACGAGGAGTCCGGCTTCGGACGTCGCAAGATGATCCGGAACTCGCTGTTCGCGGCTCTCGCGGCCAGCATCATCCCGGGCATCACGCTCTTCCGCAACCTCGCCCCGAACGACGGCAAGGACCCGGTCCAGCTGCTCAACGAGACGATGTGGGAGAAGGGCGAGCGCCTCGTGCTCGACCCCGAGGGCACGCCCGTCAAGGCGTCGGATGTCACGCTCGGGTCGGCGTTCCACATCATCCCCGAGTCGCTCGCGTCGCTGTCGCACTCCGACGGCTACCTCGAGGAGAAGGCGAAGGCCATCGTTCTCCTCGTCCGCCTGCTCCCCGAGCAGCTCACGGAGAGCGAGGAGCGCAAGGACTGGTCGTACGACGGCATCGTCGCGTACTCGAAGGTGTGCACGCACGTCGGCTGCCCCGTCGCCCTGTACGAGCAGCAGACGCACCACCTCCTGTGCCCCTGCCACCAGTCGCAGTTCGACGTGTCCGACCACGCGAAGGTCGTCTTCGGCCCCGCCGCGCGTCCGCTGCCGCAGCTGCCCATCACCGTCGACGACGAGGGCTACCTCGTCGCCAAGAGCGGCTTCACCGAACCCGTCGGCCCGAGCTTCTGGGAGCGTCATTGAGCACCGCAACCGTCACTGACAAGCCGCAGGAGAAGCCCCTCGGCGGACGCTTCGTCGGCGCGACGGCGAACTACATCGACGAGCGGACGAGCATGTCCGGCTTCGTCAAGGCCCTCGGACGCAAGGTCTTCCCCGACCACTGGTCGTTCATGCTCGGCGAGATCGCGCTGTGGTCGTTCGTCGTGGTCCTGCTCTCGGGCACGTACCTCACGTTCTTCTTCCAGGCGTCGATGGTCGAGACGCACTACGACGGCGCCTGGCTGCCGATGCGCGGCATCCCGATGTCCGCGGCCATGGAGTCGACGCTGCACATCAGCTTCGACATCCGCGGCGGCCTGCTCGTCCGCCAGATCCACCACTGGGCGGCGCTCGTCTTCGTGGCGGGCATCGGCATCCACATGCTCCGCGTGTTCTTCACGGGCGCGTTCCGCAAGCCGCGTGAGCTGAACTGGGTCATCGGCTTCGTCCTGTTCATCCTCGCGATGGCCGAGGGCTTCACGGGCTACTCGCTCCCCGACGACCTCCTCTCGGGCAACGGCCTCCGCATCATCGACGGCATGATCAAGGGCATCCCGCTCATCGGCACGTGGACCTCGTACCTCCTCTTCGGCGGCGAGTTCCCCGGCACCGACATCGTGGGCCGCCTGTACACGCTGCACATCCTGATCCTGCCGCTGCTCGTCATCGGCCTGATCGCCGTGCACCTGCTGCTCATGATCGTCAACAAGCACACGCAGTTCGCCGGCCCCGGCCGCACGAACGAGAACGTCGTGGGCTACCCGATGATGCCGGTCTACATGTCCAAGATGGGCGGCTTCTTCTTCATCGTGTTCGGCGCGATCGTGCTCATCGCATCGCTCGTGCAGATCAACCCGATCTGGAACTACGGTCCGTACGACCCGTCCCCCGTCTCGGCCGGAACCCAGCCCGACTGGTACATCGGCTTCGCGGACGGCGCGCTGCGTCTCGCCCCCTCGCACCTCGACGTCGTCATCGGCAACTACACGCTGTCGTTCGGCATCCTCATCCCGCTCGTCGTCCTCGGCCTCTTCATCGTGGTCGTCATGTTCTACCCCTTCATCGAGGCGTGGATCACGGGCGACAAGCGCGAGCACCACATCGCCCAGCGCCCGCGCAACGCCGCGACGCGCACCGCGATCGGCGCCGCCGGCGTGGTCTTCTACGCGACGCTGTGGGCCGCTGCCTCGTCGGACATCATCGCGACGCACTTCCGCCTGACGATGGAGGGGGTCATCCTCTTCCTCCAGATCTCGCTGATCCTCGCCCCGGTGGTCGTGTACTTCATCACGAAGCGCGTCTGCATCGCGCTGCAGAAGAAGGACCGCGAGATCGTCCTCCACGGCTACGAGTCGGGCCGCATCGTCCGCCTCCCCGGCGGCGAGTACCGCGAGGTGCACAAGCCCGTGAACGAGTACGAGCGCTGGAAGCTCGTCGCGGAGGAGACGTACGAGCCTCTCGTCGTCCGTCCTGACGACCGTGGCCGCATCACGGCTGGCCAGAAGCTCCGCGCGGGCCTCTCGCGCTGGTTCTTCGAGGACCGCCTCGCTCCGGTCACCGAGACGGAGTACCGCGCGGCGCTCGAGCACCAGCAGCACGTGCTCCACGAGTACGGCGACGGGCACGCCCACGGCGAGCTCGAGTCGGGCCACGACAAGCACTGAGCCAACGGCTTCAGCAGAAGGGCCCCGGATCCTCGGATCCGGGGCCCTTCTGCTGTCACCGGATCCCTCAGCCGAGCACGCGGATGGGCGCGCCATCCAGGAACGCCTGAACGTTCTCCACGATCGCGGGATAGAACACCTCGTACGACGCGCTCGTCACGTAGCCGAGGTGGGGCGTGAGGACGGTCCGCGGCGCGGACGCGAGCGGATGGTCGTGCGGAAGCGGCTCGGTGTCGAACACGTCGAGCGCGGCGCCGCCGAGCCATCCCTCCGTCAGCCCGCGGACGAGAGCGTCCGTGTCGACAAGGCCAGCGCGCGCCGTGTTCACGAGCAGTCCGTCCGGGCCGAGCGCGCGCAGCTCCCTCTCCCCCACGACGAGACGCGTGCTGTCGGACAGCCGCAGGTGGAGCGAGAGGATGTCCGCTCGTTCGGCGAGCTCGAGCAGCGTCGACGCGCGCTCGGCGCCGGCGGCAGCGGCGCGCTCCTCCGTGAGATGCGGGCTCCACGCGGCCACCGACATCCCGAACGCGTGCGCATAGCGGGCGATGCGCGAGCCGATGCGTCCGAGCCCGACGATACCGAGCGTCATCCCCTCCGCCTCGCGCCCGACGGTCTGCTGCCAGGCCCCGCTGCGCGCGTTCTCGTCCTCCACGGGGAGGTTCCGGAGGGCGGCCAGCAGGAGCGCCCAGGTGAGCTCTGGAGCACCGGCCGCGGAGCCGGGAGTCCCGGCGACGACGATGCCGCGCTCGCGCGCCGCCACCAGGTCGATGGACGCGTTGGCCATCCCGGTTGTGACGAGAAGGCGCAGAGCCGGCAGGCGCTCGAGAGCGACCCGGTCGAACGCCGTGCGCTCGCGCATCGCCGCGACCGCGTCGAAGCCCTGCAGGGCGCGAGCGGCGTCATCCCCCAGGTGCTCGTGGAAGAAGACCACGTCGACGCCTCGCGCACGGAGCGCATCCCAGTCGGCGTAGGACGCCGCCACGCGCTGGTAGTCGTCGAGCACGGCCAGTCGGCGAAGAGATCCCATGCTCCGAACCTAGCCGCGCGCGTAGAGTGAGCGGCGTCGGGCGCCCCGGCCCGGGGCGTGCCATGCAGCAGAGAGAGCGCCGAGATGAGAACGCTTCGCTACTCGATCAACGTCACCCTCGACGGGTGCTGCCATCACGAGGCAGGACTCCCGCCCGACGACGAGTCCATGCGGTACTGGACGGAGGAGATGGAGCGGGCCGATGCGCTCGTCTTCGGCCGCGTGACGTACGAGATGATGGAGTCCGCCTGGCGACGACCGGCCTCCGGTGAATGGCCGGGATGGATGGGCGGCGCCGAGGTCGCGTTCGCCGAGGCCATCGACGGCGCTCGGAAGTACATCGCGTCCACCACCCTCGACAAGGTGGACTGGAACGCCGAGCTCCTCGAAGGCGACGTCGGCACCGCGGTCCAACGCCTGAAAGAGGAGCCGGGCGAGGACCTGTGGGTCGGCGGTGTGCGGCTTCCCCTCGCCCTTGCCGATCGGGGGCTCATCGACGAGTACGAGTTCGTCGTCCACCCGGTGCTCGCCGGGCGCGGACCGACCCTGCTCTCCGGTCTGCGCGCGCGCATCGAGCTCGAGCCCGTGGCCCGACGGGAGTTCGGTTCAGGAGCCGTCGCCGTCCGGTATCGGCCTCGGGCGATACGAGCATGAACGGAAGAGGCCCCGACCCGGACGAACCGGATCGGGGCCTCTGCGGCGCGTGCGCTGCTCAGCGCGCGAAGTTGCCGCGGTAGTACTCGTAGACCCACCCGAAGAGGGCGACGATCAGCAGGCCGGCCGCGACGGGGATCAGGAAGTGCGCGGTCGCGAGCGAGACGGCGCCCACCGCCACGGCGCTGCCGAGCACGAGCGGCCACCACGACCACGGGCTGAACTCGCCCTGCTCGGTCTCGCCATCGTCGATGTCGGCGTCGAGACGATCCTCGGGGAGCTCCACACCGTGCTGGCCCTTGTGGACCAGCTGCACGTAGAAGGCGATCAGAGCGGCCATGAAGGCCGTGAAGAGGAGCGCCACGGCGCCGACCCACTCGATGTGGCCGCCGTAGTAGGCGAGCCCCCACCCGACGTAGATGACCGCGCAGAGCAGGAAGAACCCGCTGAGCAGCCACCAGATGACGACGTTGGAGCGCATTACTTCACCTTCCCATCGGCGAGGTCCACCGCGGGCGCGTCAGGCGCGTCCTTGGCCGGTCCGACACCCACGGGCACGCCGGCCTCGGGGTGGTTGAGGTCGAACGCCGGGCGCTCGCTGCGGATGCGCGGGATCGACGTGAAGTTGTGGCGCGGCGGCGGGCACGAGGTGGCCCACTCGAGGGAGGCGCCGTAGCCCCACGGGTCGTTGACCGTGATGCGCGGCGCGGTGCGCGCCGTGATCCACACGTTGAGGAGGAACGGCAGCATCGAGGCGCCGAGGATGACCGCGCCCACCGTGGAGAGCTGGTTGCCCCAGGTCCATCCGTCGGCCTCCGAGTAGTCCGCGTAGCGGCGGACCATGCCGTCGACGCCCAGCCAGTGCTGGATGAGGAACGTCATGTGGAAGCCGATGAACAGCATCCAGAAGTGCACATAGCCGAGGCGCTCGTTGAGCATCCGCCCCGTCCACTTCGGCCACCAGAAGTAGAAGCCGGCGAACATCGCGAACACGACCGTGCCGAACACGACGTAGTGGAAGTGCGCCACGACGAAGTACGAGTCGCTCAGGTGGAAGTCGAGCGGCGGCGACGAGAGGATGACGCCGGTCAGGCCGCCGAAGACGAACGACACGAGGAAGCCGAGGGCGAAGACCATGGGCGTCTCGAACGTCACCGAGCCGCGCCAGAGCGTGCCGATCCAGTTGAAGATCTTCACGCCGGTCGGGACGGCGATGAGCATCGTCATGAGGGCGAAGAACGGCAGCAGGACGGCGCCCGTGACGTACATGTGGTGCGCCCACACCGAGACGGACAGCGCGGCGATCGCGATCGTCGCGTAGACGAGCGTCTTGTAGCCGAAGATCGGCTTGCGGCTGAAGACCGGGAAGATCTCCGACACGATGCCGAAGAACGGCAGAGCGATGATGTACACCTCGGGGTGGCCGAAGAACCAGAACAGGTGCTGCCAGAGGAGCACGCCGCCGTTCGCCGGGTCGTAGATGTGCGAGCCGAAGATGCGGTCGGAGGCGGCGGCGAACATGGCGGCCGCGAGCACGGGGAACGCGATCAGGATGAGCAGGCTCGTGATGAGCGTGTTCCACGTGAAGATCGGCATGCGCCACATCGTCATGCCCGGTGCGCGCATCGTGATGATCGTCGTGATGAAGTTCACACCGCCGAAGATCGTGCCGAAGCCCGAGATGCCGAGACCGAGCATCCAGAGGTTGCCGCCGATGCCGGGCGTGAACGACGCGTTGGCGAGCGGCTGGTAGGCGAACCATCCGAACGAGGCCGCACCCTGCGGCGTGAGGAAGCCCGCGACCGCGATGAGCGATCCGAACGTGAACAGCCAGAAGGCGAAGGCGTTCAGACGCGGGAACGCGACGTCAGGCGCACCGATCTGCAGGGGCAGGAGCGCGTTCGCGAAGCCCGCGAAGAGCGGCGTCGCGAACATCAGCAGCATCACGGTGCCGTGCATCGTGAAGAGCTGGTTGTACTGCTCCTTCGTCGGGATGATCTGCATGCCCGGCGCGAAGAGCTCCGCGCGGATGACGAGGGCCATGACGCCGCCGAGCGCGAAGAACAGCAGCGACACGATCAGGTACATGTACCCGATGGTCTTGTGGTCGGTGGAGGTGATCCACTTGACCACGATGTTGCCCTTCTGCTCCACGCGCGAGCCGCTCAGGAGAGCGGCCTGGCGGGGAGGCAGCGTGGTCGGGCGCTCCGTGACGGTCGCCATGATCAGTGCTCCTCTTCCGTGGTGCTGGCAGCCCCGGTGCCGGGGTTGTTGGCGAGACGGTCGTAGGCGTCGGTGATGTCGCCCGTCTGGCCCTTGGCCTCGAGCTCGTCGAGGTACGCCTCGTACTCGGCCTCGCTGACGACCTTCACGTTGAAGAGCATCATCGAGTGGTACTCGCCGCAGAGCTCGGCGCACTTGCCCTGGTACTCGCCCTCGCGGGTCGGGATGAACGACCACGAGTTCTCGTGTCCCTGGTACATGTCCTTCTTGTAGAGGAAGTCGATGATCCAGAACGAGTGGATGACGTCGCGCGACTGCAGGTCGATCGTGACGCGCTTGTCGACCGGGAGCACGAGCGTGGGCAGCTCGTCCTGGTCGATGTCGCCGTTGGCCTCGGGCTGCGCCTGGACGCCCATCGTCCAGACGGTGTCCGAGCCGTCCTCGGCCTCGCCGTTGTACTGGAAGTCCCAGGCCCACTGCTTGGCGATCGCCGTGATCGTCACGTCGGGGTCCTCGTGCGGCGTCTCGATGATCGCCTGGTCGCGCGCCGTGAAGGCGAAGAGGCCGAGCACGAGGATGAGCGGCACCGAGGTGAAGAAGATCTCGATGGGCATGTTGTAGCGGAGCTGCACGGGCAGCCCCGTCTGGCCCTTGCGGCGGCGGTACACGACCATCGCCCAGAGCATGAGGCCCCAGGTGATGATGCCGACGACGAGCGCCGCGACCCACGAGCCCACCCAGAGCGACGCGATGATGGGCGCCTGGTCGGTGGTGGGCGTCCCGGACTCATCGAACCCGGGGAGGTATCCGTGCAGTTCCGTGGGCGTGCACCCTGCGAGAGCGACGGCTGCCGCAGCGATCGCGGGGATCGCAGCCCAGCGGAGATGGCGTTTCGACGGCACGAATTCACCTTTCGAACGTGGATAGGGCGTCTTCAAGTCTAGGGCAACCGCACATGCGATTCTGGCCAACCTTCCAGCGCGTGCCCCGGTTCGCAGGGCCCGTCTGGGCACACGAAAGCCCCGCTCCGGCGTGGCGCGGGGCTTTTCGCGGGGCGGGCTCAGTGGAAGCTGTCGCCGCAGGCGCAGGAACCCGATGCGTTCGGGTTGTCGATCGTGAAGCCCTGCTCCGAGATCGTGTCCTTGAAGTCGATCTGGGCGCCGTCGAGGTACGGGATGCTCATGTTGTCGACGATGACCTCGACGCCGTCGAAGTCGACGGTCTCGTCGCCCTCGAGGTAGCGCTCGTCGAAGTACAGCTGGTAGATGAGGCCCGAGCAGCCGCCGGGCTGCACGGCGACGCGCAGGCGCAGGTCGTCGCGACCCTCCTGCTCGAGCAGGCTCTTGACCTTCGCGGCTGCGGCGTCGGTGAGGCTCACGCCGTGAGCGCGCGTCGCGGCATCGGCCGCAAGTGTCGTGTCTGTCATGACGCTCCTTCGGGGACGGCCGCGCAGGCGGCGGGGTCGATCCATGGTACCGCCGCCCGCCGGGTGCGGGCTCAGCGCGACGCGATCAGGCGGTGCGCGCGTTCGCGCGTGCGAGGAGGAGGGTCTCGGCGAGCACGGCGTGGCGGAACGTGTCGAGATGGAGCGACTCGTTCGGGCTGTGCGCGCGCGAGTGAGGGTCTTCCACGCCGGTCACGAGGATCTGCGCGCCGGGGTACCGCTCGACGAGGTCGGCGATGAACGGGATGGACCCGCCCACCCCCAGGTCGACCGGATCCTTGCCGTAGCCGTCGCGCATCGCCCCGCGCGCGGTCTCCACGGCCCATCCGCTCGTGTCGACGAGGAAGCCGTTCCCGAGGTCGATCTCGCTGAAGGCCAGCTCGGCGCCGAAGGGCGCGTGGGCGCGAAGATGTCTCTCGATCGCGTCGTACGCGTCCTGCGCGCTCTGCCCCGGTGCCACACGGGCGCTCACGACGACCGTGACCTCGGGCGACAGGGTGTTCGATGCGGCCGCGACGCTCGTGAAGTCGATGCCGGTCACGGTGATCGACGGCTTGTTCCAGATCCGCGAGAGGATGCTGCCGTTCCCGATGGGCTGGACGCCCGGCAGGAGCCCGGTCTCGCTGCGCAGCGTGTCCTCGTCGTAGGCGGGCGTCTCCGCCTCGCGTGCGGCGAGCCCGTCGACGGCGACGGAGCCGTCGTCGTTCCACAGCGTGGAGAGGAGGCGGATGGTCGCCATCATCGCGTCGGGCACGGCCCCTCCGAACATCCCGGAGTGCGACGCGTGGTCGAGGGTGCGGACGGTGAGGTGGAACTTCGCATTCCCGCGGAGGGATACCGTCACGGCCGGGGTCTCCGCGTCCCAGTTGCCCGAGTCGGCGACGACGATGACGTCCGAGCGCATCTCCTCGGCGTGATCGGCGAGGAACGACGTGAACGACCGCGAGCCGTACTCCTCCTCGCCCTCGACGAAGAGGACGATGCCGAGGTCGAGATCATCGCCGTACGTCTCGCGCAGGGCGCGCAGGGCGGCGATGTGCGCCATGACGCCGGCCTTGTCGTCCGCCGCACCGCGCCCGTAGAGGCGCCCGTCGCGCACCGTCGGCTCGAACGGCGGCGTCTCCCAGAGCGCCTCGTCGCCCGGGGGCTGCACGTCGTGGTGGGCGTAGAGCATGACCGTCGGGCGGCCGTTGCGCGCCGCGCGCGTCGCGAGCACGGCCGGCTGCCCCTGCTCCCCCGTCTCCGGGATCGCCGCGGTGCGGACGCGGACCTCGTCGAACACGCCGGTGTCCTCCGCGAGCTGCGCGATCGCCTGCGCGCTGCGCTGCAGCTGCTCCTGGTCGAACGCCGGCCATGCGATCCCGGGAATGCGCACGAGGCGCCCGAGATCGGCGAGCGCCGAGGGGATGCCGCCCTCCGCGGCGTCGATGAGCTGGGGTTCCGCAGGGAGCTGGGAGGTCATGCCGGTAATCTTAGGTACATCCCGCGACGAGACTTCCGAGGTTCCCTCATGGCCAAGACACCACCCGCCGAGAACGACGCGTCCGAGGCGACTCCCCCCGTCGGGAAGGGGCGCCCCACCCCGACCCGCGCTGAGCGCGAGGCGGCTCGCCGTCGACCCCTCGTGCCCGACACCAAGGAGGCCCGCCAGGCCGCGAAGGCCGAGCTGCGCGCGCGCCAGGAGCGTGCCCGCATCGGCATGGCGAACGGCGAGGAGAAGTACCTCCCCCTGCGCGACAAGGGCCCGCAGAAGCGGTTCGCCCGTGACTGGACCGACGCAGGCTGGCACCTCGGCGAGTTCCTCATGCCGATGATGGTGCTCGTCATCGTCGCCACGTTCATCCCGTCGCCGGCGACCCAGTACTGGTCGTTCATCGTGCTCTGGGTCTTCATCCTCTTCGCCGTGGGCGACATGATCATCCTGTCGCGGCGCGTGAAGACGAAGGCGGCAGAGAAGTTCGGCGGCAAGGACAAGCTCGAGAAGGGCCTCGGCTGGTACGCCGCGATGCGCTCGGTGCAGATGCGCTTCATGCGCCTCCCCAAGGCGCAGGTCAAGCGGGGCCAGTACCCCGCGGTCTGAGATGCATGCCAGAAGCCCCGGTGCCGTCGGCTCCGGGGCTTCTGCGATTCCGGGCGCGGAGCGCCGGGAGCTCAGCGACCGGGGGCGCGAAGAGGCGCGAGGTCGCGGTTGATCCTGCGGGCCCAGAGTGGGCCCTCGTAGATGAAGGCGCTGTACCCCTGCACGAGCGTCGCGCCCAGGTCGAGGCGCTCCTGCACCTCTTCGGCCGTCTCCACGCCGCCGACCGAGATGACGCAGAAGCCGGGATCGGTCGCGACCGACCGGACGATCCGCAGCACCTCGAGCGAGCGCGCCTTGAGCGGAGCGCCGGAGAGGCCGCCCTCGCCCGCCGCGATGATCGTCGCGGGATCGGCGATGAGGCCCTCGCGCGAGATCGTCGTGTTCGTGGCGATGAGGCCCGCGAGCCCGAGCTCGAGGGCAAGACGCGTCACGCCCTCGACCTCGTCGTCGGGCAGGTCGGGCGCGATCTTGACGAGCAGGGGTGTCTCCCCCGCCGCGTCCTTGACCGCGGTGAGCAGGGGGCGCAGCGTCTCGACGGCCTGCAGCCCGCGCAGGCCCGGCGTGTTCGGCGATGACACGTTCACCGCCAGGTAGTCGGCGAGCGGGCTGAGCATGCGGGCGCTCGCGACGTAGTCGGCCGTGGCGTCCTCGACGGCGACCACCCGGCTCTTGCCGATGTTCACCCCCACGACGGCGCCTCCGCGGCGCAGTCGGGCGAGTCGCCGCGCGGCCGCCTCCGCGCCCGCGTTGTTGAAGCCCATCCGGTTGATGAGCGCCCGGTCGGCCACGAGCCGGAACAGGCGCGGGCGGGGGTTGCCCGGCTGCGGGATCGCGGTGAGGGTGCCGACCTCGACATGGCCGAACCCGAGGGCGTCGAGACCACGCACGGCCACGGCGTTCTTGTCGAATCCCGCGGCGACGCCGAACGGCGTCGGGAACTCGTGCCCGAGCGCCTTCACGCGCAGCTCCGGGGCCGGGCGCGTGAGAGCCCGCGCCACCCAGGAGAGCGGGCGGATGCCCATGGCCCGGATCACGGGCATGGCGAGGTGGTGCGCGACCTCGGGGTCGAAGCGCGAGAGGACGTGCGTGAAGAGGAGGGGATACATCCCCGCCAGGGTATCGGGTGCCGCCGTCAGTTCGCCGACGGAGCCTCTGCGCTGCGGCGCCGCGCGTGGTCCGCGCGCAGGTCGGCGATCGACGCCTCGAAGTCCTCGAGCGAGTCGAACGCCTGGTAAACACTCGCGAACCGCAGATACGCGACCTCGTCGAGCTCGCGGAGCGGGCCGAGGATGGCCAGGCCGATGTCGTTCGCGTCGATCTGGCTCAGCCCGGTCTGCCGCAGCGACTCCTCCACGCGCTGGGCGAGGATCGCGAGGTCGGCGTCCGTGACCGGGCGCCCCTGGCAGGCCTTGCGCACACCGGCGACGACCTTCTCCCGGCTGAACGGCTCAGCGGCGCCCGACCGCTTGATGACGTTGAGACTCGCGGTCTCGATGGTCGAGAAGCGGCCCCCGCACTGCGGGCACTGCCGTCGACGCCGGATCGAGAGGCCGTCGTCGCTCGTGCGCGAGTCGATGACGCGGGAGTCGCCGTGGCGGCAGAACGGGCAGTGCATAGCGCGTCAGCCTACTCGGCGGTTCCTGCGAATCGGGCCGTGATCGCCTCGCCGTGCGCCGGGAGCGCTTCGGCGTTCGCGAGCGCGACGATCGCGTCGGCGACCTCGGCGAGGCCATCCCGGTCGTACTCGATGACCTGCTGCGGTCGCAGGAACGTGTGCGCGCCGAGTCCTGCGGCGTAGCGCGCCTGCCCGCCCGTCGGCAGCACGTGGTTCGACCCCGCGAGGTAGTCGCCGAGGCTCACCGGAGCGAAGCCGCCGACGAAGACGGCGCCCGCACTCGTGTACCGCGCCGCCGCGCGAGACGCGTCCTCGAGGTGCAGCTCGAGGTGCTCGGGCGCATAGGCATTGCTGAACGCCTCAGCGGTCACCTCATCGTCGACGAGCACGATCGCCGACTGCTCCCCCGCGAGGGCGGTCGCAACGCGCTCGGCGTGGCGGGTGAGCGGCGCGATGCGCGCGAGCTCGGTCGCGACCGCGTCGGCGAGCGCAGCCGACGTCGTGACGAGCACGGCCGAGGCCTGCTCGTCGTGCTCGGCCTGGCTCACCAGGTCGTAGGCGATGAGGCGCGGATCGGCGGCGTCATCGGCCACGACGAGGATCTCGGTCGCGCCGGCCTCGGCGTCCGTGCCGACGAAGCCAGCGACGGCGCGCTTGGCCGCCGCGACGAAGTTGTTCCCCGGCCCCGACACGACGTCGACCGGATCGAGGCCGAGCGAGGGCACGCCCGCTGCGAGCGCGCCGATCGCGCCGGCCCCGCCCATGGCGTAGACCTCGTCGACGCCGAGCAGGCCCGCCACAGCGAGGATCGTCGGGTGCACGCGGCCGCCCTGGTCGGCCTGCGGAGGCGACGCGAGTGCGATGCTCTCGACGCCCGCAACCTGCGCGGGCACGACGTTCATCACGACGCTCGACGGGTAGACGGCCTTCCCACCCGGGATGTAGACACCGGCACGGGCGACGGGCTGCCAGCGCTGGATGATGCGGGCTCCCTGCCCGATGCGCGTCTCACGCCCCTCGGGCACCTGTGCGGCGGATGCCGCGCGCACGCGGTCGATGGCCCGCTCGAGCGCCGAGCGCACCTCGGGCTCGAGCCCCGCCACCGCCTGGGCGATGTGCTCGGCCGGCACGCGGATCTCGTGCCCCGAGACGCGGTCGAACCTCTCGGCCTGCTCCCGCAGGGACGCCTCGCCACGGGCGCGGACGTCGGCGACGATCTCGACGGCGACCGACGCCGCCGTCTGCAGCGCCTCGGCGGCACGGGGGACGACGGCCAGCAGCTCGGCGGGAGTGAGCGAGCGGCCGCGGAGGTCGATGGTGCGCATGCATCGATTATCCCGCGGCGGCGAGGTGCTCATGACAGACGGCCTCCCCTCGCAGCGAGGAGAGGCCGTCGGTGAGGGCGATCAGCCGCGCGTCACGCCGGATACATCGTGCAGGTAGCCGATGCGGCCGTCGTCGTCGCGCACGACGAAGACGTCGCCGCGGTCCTCCAGGACGAGGGCCCACGCGGTGGGACCGATGCGGAACAGCGGATCGCCGCTCTCATCCACGACGTCGCGCTCGACCGGGACGAGAGCCCAGAAGGGCTGGGCGGAGGTCGGACGCTCGTCGGCCTGCGTCGTCTGAGCATCGGCCGCCGGGGCGCCCTCGGATCCTTCGACGAGGCGCGACAGCTCGTCGGCACCGTCATGGGGGGCGGGCGCCGGCTGCTCGGCATCGGGCTCGGTGACCTCGACGTCGGAGAAGACCTCGGTCTCCTGCACGCCGTCCTCGGTACCGCGCGGCTCGTCGTCGCTGAGGATCGTGTCGTAGAGCCCCTCATCGGCAGGCTGCGCGGCCGACGCCTGCTCGGGCGCCGACTGCTCCTCGGGCGCCGACTGCTCCTCGGGCGCTGCGGCGGACTCGGTCGCCGAGGCGTCGTCCGGAGCAGCTGCCGCCGGAGTCACGTAGGGATTCGCGCCCGGAGCGACCCAGGCGTCCTGCGCGGCACCGTGCTGCTGGCCGTATGCGGCCTGACCCGGCTGACCGGCCTGCTGGCCGTAGGGCTGCTGGCCGTGGGGCTGCTGGCCGTAGCCCGCCTGTCCGTACGGCTGCTGACCGTAGGGCTGGCCGTAGCCCGGCTGACCGTAAGTCTGCTGGCCGTAGGGCTGCTGACCGTACGCCTGCTGACCATAGGGCTGCTGCCCGTACGGCGACTGCGCGTACTGCTGACCGTAGGGGTGCTGACCCTGCTGCGCTCCCGGCGCCTGCGACCATCCGCCCTGCCCGGCCGGCGCGTGGGGCCATCCACCCTGCGCGGCCGGCTGCGGACGCGGCGCGCGTGCGACAGGACGCGCCTTCCGCGCCGCGGGGTGCGCGGTGCTCTCCTCACGGCCGTCGAAGTCCTCGCGGAAGGGCGGGACGAACGGGGCGACCACCGTGAAGAACACCCCGGCGAGCATGAGGAGCGCCTCGAGCCAGGGCACCCACGTGAGGAACCACTCGCCGCCCTGCGCACCCCAGGCGAGGCGGCTCACCCACAGCACCGCGCCCACCGAGAACGCGACCGAGGCGAACTGGTCGACGCCGAGCGATCCGACGCGGGTGATGGCCGTGGGCGCGAGACGGCGGAGCAGGATGAGGAACGCGCCGGCGGCGGGCAGGAGGGCGCCGAGGATCCAATCGAGGCCCGATGCCCAGATCGGCACGAACGAGAACCGCACGATGGAGAAGAACGAGAACAGCAGCGCGAGGCCGCCGACGATGACGAGGATGAGCTCACGCGCCGTGAACGGCCCGACGCCGTTCTGCGGGCGCCCGCTGTTCGTCTCCCGCGGCGCGTGCGCCGCCGGTTCGGGCTGGGGCGTGTAGCCGGGGTACTGGTCGCTCACCCTGTGTCCTTCCGTCGAGGTGCGGGTCGATCCTACTTGCCGCGCTTCAGCGCGGCCGCGGGCACGACTCCCCTGCCCGCCGGGCGGTCGCTCACGCGATGCACTGCGGCCCGAGGAGCGCCTTGAGGTCGCCGAAGAGCTCGGCCGTGATCGAGACGGGCATCGGGATCTCGAACACCTTCGCCGTGCGCCCGCGGTGCATCTTCAGGCGCACCTCGGTCTCGCCGCGGTGGCGCCGCAGGACCTCCGCGAGGTCCTGCGCGACGCGCTCGGTTGCACGCTGCTCGGGAAGGAGCAGCGTGAGCGGCCCCGACACCTCGAGCGCGCCCACGTCGGGCACGAAGGCCATCTGCGCGTGGATGTTCAGCCCGTCGTCGCGTCGCGACACGCGGCCCCGCACGGCCAGCACCGAGTCCTGCTGCAGGATCGGCTGGAACTCCGTGTACGTCTTGCCCATGAACATGACCGTGACCTCGCCGTCGAAGTCCTCGACGGTGATCATGCCGTAGGGGTTTCCGCTCGACTTCGCGACGCGGTGCTGCGCACTCGTGACGAGCCCCGCGACGGTCACCTGGTCGCCATCCTGCAGGTCCTCGGAGGCGAGCAGGTCGCTGATCGTGATCGACCGGTGCTTCGCGAGCGGCACCTCGAGGCCCGCGAGCGGATGGTCGGACACGTAGAGCCCGAGCATCTCGCGCTCGAAGGCGAGCTTGTCCTTCTTCGTCCACTCGGGGCGGTCCGGCACCTTCTGCACGGCCTCTGGCTCATCCCACAGGCTGTCGAAGTCGAATCCGATCGCGCCGCCCGCCGCATTGCGCTTGTCGGTGACCGCGGACTCGACCGCCTGCTCGTGGATCTCGAGCAGCGCGCGCCGCGTCGAGCCCATCGTGTCGAAGGCGCCCGCCTTGATGAGCGACTCGACCGTGCGCTTGTTCGCGACGTGCATCGGCACTCGGCGGAGGAAGTCGTGGAAGTCGGTGTAGGGGCCCTCCTCGCGCGCGGCGATGATGCCGTCCACGACGTTCGACCCGACGTTGCGGATCGCGCCGAGGCCGAAGCGGATGTCGTCGCCGACGGCCGCGAAGAAGCCGATCGACTCGGAGACATCCGGCGGCAGCACGTGGATGCCCATCCGACGGCACTCGTTCAGGTACATCGCGAGCTTGTCGCGCGAGTCGCCGACGCTCGTGAGCACCGCCGCCATGTACTCGGCGGGATAGTGCGCCTTGAGGTACGCGGTCCAGTACGAGACGACGCCGTACGCGGCCGAGTGCGCCTTGTTGAACGCGTAGTCCGAGAAGGGCAGCAGGATGTCCCAGAGGGCCTTGATCGCGCCCTCGCCGAACCCGCGCTCCTTCATGCCGTTCGAGAAGCCCTCGTACTGCTTGTCGAGCTCGGACTTCTTCTTCTTGCCCATCGCGCGCCGGAGGATGTCGGCCTGGCCGAGGCTGAAGCCCGCGACCTTCTGGGCGATGGCCATCACCTGCTCCTGGTAGATGATGAGGCCGTAGGTCGTGTCGAGGATCTCGCGCAGCGGCTCCTCGAGCTCGGGGTGGATCGGCGTGATCTCCTGCTGCCCGTTCTTGCGGAGCGCGTAGTTCGTGTGCGAGTTCGCGCCCATGGGGCCCGGTCGGTACAGGGCGATGACGGCCGAGATGTCCTCGAAGTTGTCGGGCTTCATGAGCCGCAGAAGGGAGCGCATGGGGCCGCCGTCGAGCTGGAAGACGCCGAGCGTGTCGCCCCGGGAGAGCAGATCGTAGGCACCGCGGTCGTCGAGCGGCAGGTGCTCGAGGTCGACCTCCTCGCCGCGGTTGGTGCGGATGTTGTCGAGCGCGTCCGAGAGGATCGTGAGGTTCCGGAGCCCCAGGAAGTCCATCTTGATGAGGCCCAGAGACTCGCACGCGGGGTAGTCGAACTGCGTGACGATCTGGCCGTCCTGCTCGCGGCGCATGATCGGGATGATGTCGATGAGCGGCTCGCTCGACATGATGACGCCGGCCGCGTGCACGCCCCACTGGCGCTTCAGGCCCTCGAGGCCGACCGCGCGGTCGAAGACCGTGCGCGCCTCGGGATCGGTCTCGATGACCGTCCGGAACTCGCTCGCCTCCTTGTAGCGCGGGTGCTCGGGGTTGAACATCCCGTCGAGCGGCATGTCCTTGCCCATCACGGCCGGAGGCATGGCCTTCGTGAGCTTCTCGCCCATGCTGAACGGGAAGCCGAGCACGCGGCCGGCGTCCTTCAGCGCCTGCTTGGACTTGATCGTGCCGTACGTGACGATCTGCGCGACGCGCTCGGAGCCGTACTTCTCGGTGACGTAGTCGATCACCTCGCCACGGCGGCGGTCGTCGAAGTCGACGTCGAAGTCGGGCATCGAGACGCGGTCGGGGTTGAGGAAGCGCTCGAAGATGAGTCCGTGCTCGAGCGGGTCGAGGTCGGTGATGCGCATCGCGTAGGCGGCCATCGAGCCGGCGCCCGAGCCGCGGCCCGGACCGACGCGGATGCCGTTGTCCTTCGCCCAGTTGATGAAGTCGGCGACGACGAGGAAGTAGCCGGGGAACCCCATCTGGGTGATGATGCCGATCTCGTACTCGGCCTGCTTGCGCGACGCCTCCGGGACGCCGTTCGGGTACCGGTAGTGGAGGCCCTTCTCGACCTCCTTCACGAACCAGCTCTCCTCGGTCTCTCCCTCGGGCACCGGAAAGCGCGGCATGTAGTTCGCCGACGTGTTGAACTCGACGTTGCAGCGCTCGGCGATGAGCAGCGTGTTGTCGCACGCCTCCGGATGGTCGCGGAAGAGCTGGCGCATCTCCTGCGCGGTCTTGACGTAGTAGCCGTCGCCGTCGAACTTGAAGCGGTTGGGGTCGTCGAGCGTCGAGCCGGACTGCACGCAGAGGAGCGCCGCGTGCGCATCGGCCTCGTGCTGGTGCGTGTAGTGCGAGTCGTTCGTCGCGACGAGCGGGATGCCGAGGTCCTTCGCGAGACGCAGGAGGTCGCTCATGATCCGGCGCTCGATGGAGAGGCCGTGATCCATGATCTCGGCGAAGTAGTTCTCCTTGCCGAAGATGTCCTGGAACTCGGCGGCGGCCGCGCGCGCGGCGTCGTACTGCCCGAGGCGCAGGCGCGTCTGGATCTCGCCCGACGGACATCCGGTCGTGGCGATGAGGCCCTTGCCGTACGTCTGCAGCAGCTCGCGGTCCATGCGGGGCTTGAAGTAGTAGCCCTCGATGCTCGACAGCGAGCTGAGACGGAACAGGTTGTGCATGCCCTGCGTCGTCTCGCTGAACAGCGTCATATGCGTGTACGCGCCGGAGCCCGACACGTCGTCGCTCTTCTGATCGGGCGAGCCCCACTGCACGCGCGACTTGTCGCTGCGGTGCGTTCCGGGCGTGACGTAGGCCTCGAGTCCGATGATCGGCTTCACGCCCGAGGCCTTGGCGGCCTTGTAGAACTCGAACGCCGCGAACGTGTTGCCGTGGTCGGTGACCGCGATCGCCGGCATGCCGTAGTCGGCCGCCGCCTGCGTCATCGCCGAGAGCTTCGCCGCCCCGTCGAGCATCGAGTACTCGCTGTGCACGTGGAGGTGGACGAAGGAATCAGACGCCATGCCTCGAGTCTACGTTCGGCGTCCGACACGGAGCCGGGGGCGTGTCGGGCGCGCGCCGCCCGAGGGCGGGCGACGGCGCTACTCGCCGCGGAGGACCGCGAGCGCGTGGGCGAGATCCGCGGGGTACTCCGAGGTGAACTGCACCCACTCCCCCGATCCGGGATGCGCGAACGCGAGCTCATGCGCGTGCAGCCACTGGCGCGTGAGTCCGAGGCGCGCCGAGAGCGTCGGATCCGCGCCGTAGAGGGGGTCGCCGACGCAGGGATGGCGGTGCGCCGCCATGTGCACGCGGATCTGGTGCGTGCGGCCCGTCTCGAGGTGGATCTCGAGAAGCGAGGCGCCGGGGAACGCCTCGATGGTCTCGTAGTGCGTGATGGAGTCCTTGCCGTCCGGAGTGACGGCGAACTTCCACGAATGGCTCGGATGGCGGCCGATCGGCGCGTCGATCGTCCCGGTCAGCGGGTCGGGGTGGCCCTGCACGACCGCGTGGTAGATCTTGTCGACCGTGCGCTCCTTGAACGCGCGCTTGAGCAGCGTGTAGGCGCGCTCGGTCTTCGCCACGACCATGAGCCCGCTCGTGCCGACGTCGAGGCGATGCACGATGCCCTGGCGCTCCGCGGCGCCCGTCGTCGCGACGCGCACGCCCGCGGCCAGAAGGGCGCCCAGCACGGTCGGCCCCTCCCAGCCGAGGGAGGGATGCGCCGCCACTCCCGAGGGCTTGTCGACGACGACGATGTCGTCGTCCTGGTGGACGATGCCCAGCTCGGGCACCTCGACCGGCACGACCCGCGGCTCCTCCTTCGGCTGCCACTCGACGTCGATCCAGGAGCCGGCCGAGACGCGGTCGGACTTGCCGACCGTGACGCCGTCGACCTGCACGCCGCCGGACTCGGCGACCTCGGCGGCGAAGGTCCGCGAGAAGCCGAGCATCTTCGCCAGAGCCGCGTCCACGCGCGTCCCCTCGAGCCCGTCGGGGATCGGCAGCCGCCGGGACTGGCTCACGCGTGCCGTCCTGCGTCGGCGCCCTCGTCATCCGGATGCGCGCCCTCGGCGACGGCGCGGTCCTTCTCGCGCGAGCCGTCGAAGCGGATGCCGACGAGAGTGAGCAGCGCGACCGAGATCATCATCGATACGATGAAGATGTCGGCGACGTTGTAGATCGCGGGAGTGGTCCAGAACCACATCCAGGGCGTCAGGATGAAGTCGACCACGTGGCCCACGGCGAACCCGGGCTCCCGGAACACCCGGTCGACGAGGTTGCCGAGCACGCCGCCGAGCAGCAGGCCGAGCACGACCGCCCAGAGCCGCGAGCGGATGCGCGTGATCGCGAGCCAGACGATCGCCGACGCGACGAGCGCCATGGCGAGGGTGAAGACCCAGGTCACGCCCTCACCGAGGGAGAACGCCGCACCCGGGTTGTAGACGAGGTGCCACTGCAGAGCGTCGCCGACGACGGGAACCGTGCGCCCGGGGTCGAGGCTCTGGATGGCGAGCTGCTTGCTGAACTGGTCGGCGGCCAGCACGACGACCGCGAGGATCGCGATCGTCGTACCGGCCGCCGCCGCACGCAGAGGGGGTCGGCCCGACAAGACGGGCTTTACAGACCGATTGCCGAGACCGGGGTCGAGCTCGCGGGCGTGGCCGACGAGTCGAGGTCCTTGAGCTTGGTCTCGAAGTACGTGCGCAGCTGCTGACGGTAGTCGCGCTCGAACTGGCGGAGCTCCGTGATGCGGCCCTCGAGCGTCTTGCGCTCGCTCTCGAGCTTCGCGTGGATCTCACGCTGCTTGGCCTCGGCCTCCGAGACGATCTGGCTCGCCTTGGTGTTCGCCTCGCTGACGATCTGCTCGGCCGTGGCCTGACCCTCGGCGACGTGCTCGTCGTGCAGGCGCTGCGCGCGCTCGATGATGCTCGCGGCGCTCGTGGCGGTCGACGACACGGCGGGAGCAGCGGCCGGAGCCTCCTGCGCGGGGGCCGGAGCGGCGGGCGCCTCGGCGGCAGGGGCCGGAGCGGCCTCGGCGGCGGGAGACTCGGCGGCGGCAGGAGCCGGAGCGGCCTCGCCCGACTCGTACTGAGCGAGCTTCGCCTTCAGCTGCTCGTTCTCCTCGATGGTCTTGCGCCACTCGACGACGATCTCATCCAGGAAGTCGTCGACCTCGTCCGGGTCGAAGCCCTCCTTGAACCGGACGTGCTGGAACTGCTTGGTGACGACGTCATCCGGGGTCAATGCCATGGTTTTGGCTCCTCTTTCGATGAGTACTCGGTCGGCGGCCGGGAACGAACCTGGCACGTGTCCGTGTCTGACAGCATAACCGCCGCTCATGGGCGTTGCCGAGCCGCGACCCGGGGAGGGGTCAGAGATAGGTGAGGGTCCGCGTCACCGACAGCAGGATGAAGCAGAGCAGCATCGTGAGCGCGAACGCGAAGTCGATCGCGATCCCGCCGACGCGAAGCGGGGGGATGACTCGCCGGAACATCTTGATCGGAGGGTCGGTGAGCGTGTACGCGATCTCCGCGAGCACGAGCACCGCTCCCTTGGGACGCCACTCGCGGTTGAACATCGGGATGTACTCCAGGATGAGGCGCCCGAAGAGCACGAAGATGTACAGCAGCAGTGCGAAGTTCAGGATCGACGCGATGAGTCCGAGTGCGCTCACAGCGTACGATTCTGCCCGATTCGGCTGTGCGGGGCCGTCACGACTGCGCGAACGGCGCCGACTCGATGTCGGCGTGCGCGATCGCCCCGTCGCCCGAGACGGCGATGTTCTCCGGCGACAGCAGGAAGACCTTGCTCGTGACGCGCTCGATGCGGCCGTACAGGCCGAGCGAGAGGCCGCTCGCGAAGTCGATGAGGCGGCGCGCGTCGGCGTCGCTCATCTGCGAGAGGTTGATGATCACGGGGATGCCGTCGCGGAAGTGCTCGGCGATGGTCTGAGCGTCGCGGTACTGCTTGGGGTGGACCGTGACGATCTCGTTGACCGCGCCGGACGCGGGCTGGCGCACCACGGCGGGGCGACGCAGCGGCGTGACGGGCGCGGGAGCTGCCTCTTCGATGAGCTTCTCCTCTCGGTGCGGACGCTCTTCGCGCACGATGCGCTCTTCGCGCGGCGTGCGGGACTGCGCCGCGGCCTCTTCCTCGTACTCTTCCTCGTCGGCGAGGCCGAGGTAGACCATCGTCTTCTTGAGCGGGTTCGCCATGGCGTCCTCCGTTGTGTTCGCGTCTTGTCCGAGGCTAACCCCGCGCGTCGCGCGGGCCCGTGATTGCGGATCCGATCCGCAGGTGTGTCGCGCCGCAGGCGATCGCCTCGACGAGATCCGCCGACATGCCGGCGGAGATCCAGGTCGCGTGCGGCTCCACCGAGCGCACGCGCGCGGCGTAGCCCGCGAGTCGCTCGAACGCGGCAGCAGGGGCCTCTCCGAGCGGCGCGACGGCCATGACGCCCCTGAGGGCGAGCGACGGCGCCGCGGCGATCCGCTCGGCGAGCGCCTCGATGCCATCCGGCGCGACGCCCCCGCGGGCGGGGTCGTCGGTGAGGTTGATCTGCACGAGCACGTCGAGCGGGCTCTCCCCCGGCTCGGCCGCAGCCTCGAGCGCGTCGACGAGCCGATCACGGTCGACCGAGTGCACGGCCGAGGCGACCCGGCGAACCGCTCGCGCCTTCTTCGTCTGCAGCTGGCCGATGAAGTGCCAGCGCAGGCCGAGGGGCGCGAGCTCCTCCGCCTTCGCGACGAGCTCCTGCTGGCGGTTCTCGCCGACGTCGACGACCCCGAGCCCGTGCAGCTCGCGCACGAGCGCGGCGGGATGGAACTTCGTCACGACGATCCGGGTGATCTCCCCGGCGTCGCGCCCCGCCGCGCGTGCGGCATCAGCGATCTGAGCGTCGACGGCCGCCAGACGCTCGGCGAGGCCCGACACGGCCTACTTCAGGAAGTCGGGGATGTCGAGGTCGTCGTCGCCGAACGCCGAGTCGAACCCGCTCGAGTCGGGCAGGACCGGGTTCGTCGCGCCGACGCTGACGGGCTCGCGCTCGGCACGCGACGTCTCGGCCGCGGGCTTCTCCTCGGTCTTCACGACGGTCGGGAGCGACGCGGGCTTCTGCGGCTCGACGCGCCCGCCGAACGCGGGGACCTCGACGCGCGGCTGCGGCTCGCCGCTGTCGAACCCGGCCGCGATGACCGTGACGCGCACCTCGTCGCCGAGGGTGTCGTCGATGACCGTTCCGAAGATGATGTTGGCCTCGGGGTGCGCGGCCTCCTTGACGAGCTGCGCGGCGTCGTTGATCTCGAAGATGCCGAGGTTCGACCCGCCCTGGATCGACAGCAGCACGCCGTGCGCACCCTCGATCGACGCCTCGAGCAGGGGCGATTCGACGGCGAGCTCCGCCGCCTTGATCGCCCGGTCGGCTCCGCGCGCGGAGCCGATGCCCATGAGGGCGGAACCGGCCCCCTGCATGACCGACTTGACGTCGGCGAAGTCGAGGTTGATGAGACCCGGCGTCGTGATGAGGTCGGTGATGCCCTGAACACCCGCGAGGAGCACCTGGTCGGCCGTCGCGAACGCCTCGACCATGGAGATGCCGCGGTCGCTGATCTCGAGGAGACGGTCGTTCGGCACGACGATGAGCGTGTCGACCTCTTCCTTCAGGGTCGCGACGCCGAGCTCCGCCTGGTTCTGCCGGCGGCGGCCCTCGAAGGAGAAGGGCTTCGTGACGACGCCGATCGTGAGCGCGCCGATCGACTTCGCGATGCGCGCGACGACGGGCGCGCCGCCCGTGCCGGTGCCGCCGCCCTCGCCTGCCGTGACGAACACCATGTCGGCGCCCGCGAGCGCCTGCTCGATCTCCTCCGCGTGGTCCTCCGCCGCGCGGCGCCCGACCTCGGGGTCGGCGCCCGCGCCGAGCCCTCGCGTCAGCTCGCGGCCGACGTCGAGCTTGACGTCGGCGTCGCTCATGAGCAGCGCCTGCGCATCCGTGTTGACCGCGATGAACTCGACGCCGCGAAGCCCGAGTTCGATCATGCGGTTCACCGCGTTGACGCCACCGCCGCCGACGCCGACGACCTTGATCACGGCGAGGTAGTTCTGGTTCTGGCTCATGCCGGCCTCCGTATCGACCCCAGGCTTCACCGGGCCTCAACCTTCACGTTCAAGTAGAGGGTTAAAGTATTGCCCGGTATGTATTTCTTTCGTGCTCGACGCTACGTGCGGCGCGGGCGCCACGCGCGCAATGGATGCGGGCGTGTCGGGAGAAATTCCCGGAATGCCCCGCCCCCTGCTCGCATGTCTCACTTCGGCACGGATTTCGACGCCCATAACGTGCCGTCGTGAGACACGGTCCGAGGTTGTCAGCGCACGATGATGGTGCCGGGTGCGGAGACGTCGTAGACGGTCGCCCCCTCGGCCAGGGCGCCCTTGAGCGCTCCCTGGAGTGTCGAGACCTTCTCGGACGTGTCGTCGACGCTCCCCCAGATGACCTGCGGGCCGCCATCGCCGAGCGTGAGGGTCACGTCCTCGGGCGACGTCGCTCCCGCTCCCGTGACGCGCGCGCGGAGGTCCTCCGGCAGGGAGCGGAGCACCTGGCCGACCGCGCGGAACGCGTCGGCGCCTGTCCCGCCCTCCACCTGGATGAGGGGCAGCCCGGCCGGTCGCTCCCCCGCCGTGGCGAGCACGACGCCCGCAGCGTCGACCGTCGTGAAGCCGGCCTCCGACTCGACCACGCCGACCGGCGTGCGCTCGACGACGCGGATGACGAGATCGTGCGGCGGGTGCGCCTCGAGGGTGTAGGTCTCGATGAGCGGGAACGCCACGAGCGCGGCTTTCACCGCGCTCGCGTCGACGAGGGGCAGCGGCTCGCCGAGCTGGTCGGCCAGCGCGGACTCGACCGCCGCGGCATCGAGCTGCTCGGCACCCTCGATCGAGATCTCCTCGACCGCGAAGAGCGGGCTGTACGCCGCTCCGACGCTCCCGACGACGAGGAGCAGCACCGAGCCGATCCCGATCAGCCACGCGAGACGGCGCCGCCGCGCGCGCACCGTGAACCGGCGCACCTCCGCGCGGAGGGCCTTCCGGCGTGCGCGCGCAGCGCGCCAGACGCCGCGCCATCCGACCCGGTCGTCGTCCGCGCGGCCCGACGAACTGCCCTTCGCCTCGTCGTCGGCGCCGCGTGCGCCCGGCCGAGACCGCTCCTCCGCACGACCGCCGTCACCCGGCTCGGCTGAACCGCCCGAGCGGATCTGCACGATCGGGGCCGTGTCGACGTGATCGCCGGCAGGTGCGCTCGAAGCGCGGTTCTCGGAGACGGGCTCGCCGATGCCGAGCCGCTCCATCGCCGAACGCCGTTCGGCGAGCCGGCGCTCCTCGTCGTGAGCCGACGCGTCCTCCTCCGTGCCGGAGGAGGGTGGGAGGGGTCCCGGTCGCCGCATGGCGCCTAGCCTGCTGCGCGGGCGTCCGAGCTCGCGAGGGAGTCGAGCACCTGCGGGATGATCCGGTACACGTCACCGCAGCCGAGGGTGATGACGTAGTCGCCCTCGCGGGCCACGGACGCCGTGTAGTCGGCCGCCTGCTGCCAGTCCGCGACGAAGTGCACGCGCGACGGGTCGTCGAACGCGCCGCTCACGAGCTCGCCCGTGACGCCGGGGATCGGATCTTCGCGGGCGCCGTACACGTCGAGCACGACGGTGTGATCGGCGAGCTCCTCGAGGACTCTGGCGAACTCGCCCGCCATGAGCTTCGTGCGCGAGTAGGTGTGCGGCTGGTGGAGCGCGATGATCCGCCCCTCGCCCACCACGGTGCGCGCGGCCGACAGCGCGGCGGCGACCTCGGTCGGGTGATGCGCGTAGTCGTCGTACACGCTCACCCCGCGCTCGACGCCGTGCAGCTCGAATCGGCGCACGGTGCCGCCGAACGTCTCGACCGCGCGCACCGCGGGTTCGAGGTCGTATCCGAGCGTGAGGAGGACCGCGACGGCTCCGGCCGCGTTGATCGCGTTGTGGCGGCCGGGCACGCCGAGGCGGCCCGAGACGCGCTCCTCGCCGTGGACGAGCGTGAAGCCGACGGGCCCGTCGGTCTCGATGTCGACGACGCGCACGCTGGCCGACTCGGCCTCGCCGAACGTCACGACGTTCTCGTGGCGCAGTCGCGCCGCGACGCGCTGGGCGCCGGGGTCGTCGGACGAGATGACGACGGCCTCGCGCGCCTCGTCCGCGAAGCGCACGAACGCGTCGTCGAAGGCCTCGTGCGAGCCGTAGTGGTCGAGGTGGTCGGCGTCGACGTTGGTGATGAGCGCGACCGAGGTGTCGTAGAGGAGGAACGTCCCGTCCGACTCGTCGGCCTCGATCACGAAGAGGTCATCGGAGCCGACGCCGCTCGAGGCGCCGACCTGCTGGATGACGCCGCCGTTGACGTAGCTCGGGTCGGCGTCGAGCGCGCGCAGGGCGGTCACGATCATGCCCGTCGAGGTCGTCTTGCCGTGTGCGCCGGCGACGGACACGAGGCGGCGCCCGCCGATGAGGTAGTGCAGAGCCTGCGAGCGGTGGATGACGGCGAGGCCGCGCTCCTTCGCCGCGAGGAACTCGGGGTTCTCGGGCCAGATCGCGCCCGTGTAGACCACGGTGTCGACGTCGCCGAGGTTGGCGGCGTCGTGGCCGATGTGCACCGTGGCGCCGAGCTCGGCGAGATCGCGCGTGTTCTGGCTCTCCGACCGGTCGGACCCCGAGACGGGGATGCCGGCGGCGAGGAACATGCGGGCGAGGCCCGAGATGCCCGAGCCGCCGATGCCGATGAAGTGCACGGCGCCGATGCGCTCGGGGATGGGGACGGAGAGGTCGGGCTTGATCATGGCCCGTCGAGTCTAAGCCGCGCGCCTGGCATCGGGCTCACGGCGCGCTGTCATGCCCGGGGCCGCTCCGCGAGGGCCCGGTCGAGGTGCGCGATGACGTTCTCGGTCCCGCGACGCGTGCCGGCCCCGTCGGCCGCCGCGGCCATCCGCTCGAGGAGGTCCGAGCGCTGCAGGAGCGGCAGGATGTCGGTGCGCACCTTCTCGGGAGTGAAATCGGCGTCGTCGATGAGGATGGCGGCGCCCGCGTCGACCGCGGATGCCGCGTTGAGCCGCTGCTCGCCGTTGCCCACGGCATACGGCACGTAGACCGCGGGGATGCCGAGCGCGCTGACCTCGCTCACCGTCGAGGCGCCGGAGCGCGACACGATGAGGTCGGCGAGGGCGAACGCAAGGTCCATCCGGTCCACGTAGCGGCGGACCGCGTATCCGGCGACGCCGGGGTCGACCAGGTCGGACTTCTCCCCCGTGACGTGCAGCAGCTGCCATCCGGTGTCGAGTATCTCCTGCCACGACGCGCCGATCGCCTCGTTGAGGCGGCGCGCGCCGAGCGACCCGCCGAAGACGAGCAGGGTGGGCCGGTCGGGGTCGAGGCCGAAGTGCGCTGCGGCCTCCTCGCGCGCGGCAGCCCGGTCGAGGTTCACGATCTCGGGGCGCAGCGGCATGCCCACGACCTCGCCGCGCTTGAGCGGCGTGCCCTCGAATGCGACGCCGACGTGCGCGGCGCCGCGGGCTCCGAGGACGTTCGCGAGACCCGGGCGGGCGTTGGCCTCGTGGACGACGTAGGGCACGCCCTCCTTCCGTGCGGCGACGTACGCGGGCGCTGCCGCATAGCCCCCGACGCCGAGGACGACGTCGACACCGCGCTCGCGGATGTGACGTCGCACGTCGGCGACGGCCTTCCGCCACTTCGCCGGGAAGCGGAGCGCGTACCCGTTCGGCCGACGCGGGAAGGGCACCTTGTCGACGACGAGCAGCTCGTAGCCGCGCTCCGGCACGAGTCGCGACTCGAGCCCCTCGCGCGTGCCGAGGACGAGGACCTCGTCGGACGCGCTGCGGGCGCGGAGCCCGTCGGCGACAGCGAGAAGCGGGTTCACATGGCCGGCGGTCCCGCCGCCGGCGAGGAGGTACGTCGTCACCCCTCGATCCTCCCATGCGCGCAGCGCGCGCCCGGGCACGACCGCGCGGACGGGCATGTCACGGCGCCGGCCGGATGGCGCGGGTCAGGCGCGGCGCGCCGGCCGGTCGGGCAGGGTGCGCGCGCACGCGAGGAGCACACCCGACGCGAGGAGCACCGCGATGAGCGAGGAGCCTCCCGATGACAGGAACGGCAATGGGACGCCCAGCGCGGGGAAGACCCTCAGCACGACGCCGATGTTGATGAGCGCCTGGCCGATGATCCAGACGCCGAGTGCGCCCGCCACGACGCGCACGAACAGGTCATCGGCGCGACTCACGATGCGGAACGCGCCCAGCGCGAACACCAGGAACAGCGCGAGAACGGCGATGCAGCCGAGGAGTCCGAGCTCCTCGCCGACGATCGCGAAGATGTAGTCGTCCGCGGCCGCGGGGAGCCAGTCGTACTTCTCCTTGGAGTTGCCGAGGCCGAGCCCGAGGAAGCCGCCGCTCGCGAGTCCCCAGATGCCGTGCAGCGGCTGATAGCACTCGTTGAGGTAGCGGTCGAGGCAGCTCTGGTCGAGCACGCTCATGATGCGCAGCATGCGGTTGGGGCTCGCGATCGCGAACGCCGCCACCGCGGCCACGGCGGCGAGCACGGGGGCGATGAAGAAGCGGAGCTTCACACCCGAGAAGAACAGCGCGCCGAGCACGACGAGCGCGATGACCATGACCGTGCCGAGGTCCTTGCCCGCCATGACCGTTCCCATCGCGAGCACCGCGACCGGGCCGAGCGGGATGAGGACGTGCTTCCACTTCCCGAGGACCGCCTTCTTCCGGTCGAGCATGAAGGCGCACCAGATCGCGAGGCCGAGCTTGATGAACTCCGACGGCTGCACCGACATGAAGCCGAAGTTGAGCCAGTTGCGGTTTCCGCCGTTCTCCATGCCGAGCGGCGTGAACACGAGCAGCTGCAGGAGGATCGCCCCGATGAGCGCGGGCCAGGCCAGCCGCTTGAGCCATGCCATGGAGAACCGGCTCACGATGAACATGAGCGGGACGCCGACCGCCGCGAAGACCGCGTGCTTCGCCCCGTCGTTGTACGGGTTGTTCTGCGCCTGCATCGACGTCACGGTCGTGGCCGAGAACACCATGAGGATGCCGAAGATCGTCAGCAGCAGCGCCGCGGAGGCGATGAGGAGGAACTCGAGCGGAACCGGCTTGAAGGCCGCGCCGAGCGAGACCCGTGCCGAGAGCGCGCGGCGCTCGGACTCAGCGGCCTTCGGGATCGTCGTCGTGCGGGCCATCCTCGGTCCCCTTCCCCAGACGCTCCCTCACCGCGGCGGCGAAGCGCTCCCCGCGGTCGCCATAGCTGCGGAACTGGTCGAACGACGCCGCCGCCGGTGCCAGGAGCACCGTGTCGCCTGCGACGGCGACCCCTGCGGCGAGCTCCACGACCCGCGCCATGACGTCTTCAGTGTCCGCGTCGTCGACCTCCAAGAGCGGCACCGCCGGCGCGTGTCGCTCGAACGCGTCGCGCACCGCCGAGCGGTCGACGCCGATGACGATCGCGGCGCGCACGCGGGCGCCGTGCTGGGCGACGAGGTCGGAGATGTCGACGCCCTTGAGGAGCCCGCCGACGACCCACACGGCTCCCGGGTAGGCCGCGAGCGACGAGGCGGCGGCGTGCGGGTTGGTCGCCTTCGAGTCGTCCACCCACGTCACGCCGTCGGCGACGCCGACGACCTCGATCCGGTGGGGGTCGAGGCGGAACGACGCGAGCGACGAGCGGATGGCCGCAGGCGGCACATCCAGGGAGCGCGCGAGAGCCGACGCGGCGAGGATGTTCGCCACGACGTGCGGCGCGGCGAGCCCGGCCTCCGCGAGGTCGGCCACGGTCGTGAGCTCGAGCGCCGACGTCCGCCGGTCGTCGAGGAACGCGCGGTCGACGAGGATGCCGTCCACGACGCCGAAGTCGCTCGGGCCAGGGACGCCGAGATCGAAGCCGATCGCGCGCGCTCCCTCCACGACATCCGCGTCCTCGACCATCCGCTGCGTCGCCGCGTCCGACTTGTTGTAGACGCACGCGACGCGCGTGTTGCGGTACACGACCGCCTTCGCGTCACGGTACGCCTCGAACGACCCGTGCCACTCGAGGTGATCGTCGGCGAGGTTCAGGCACACCGACGCGTGCGGGACGGGAGCGCCCGCCTCCGCGCTCCGGCCGAGGTACCAGAGCTGGTGGCTCGAGAGCTCGACGACGAGCACGTCGAATCCCGCGGGGTCGCGCACGGCGTCGAGCACCGGCACCCCGATGTTGCCGCAGGGCGCGGCGCGCAGCCCGCCCTCGACCATCATCGTGGCCGCGAGTCGCGTGGTCGTCGTCTTGCCGTTCGTGCCCGTGATGAGGACCCAGGCCGCGGGGCTGCCGTCGGGCCGCACGACCTTGTCGCGCACGCGCCATGCGAGCTCGATGTCGCCCCAGAGCGGGACGCCCGCCTCGTCGGCCCACCGGATGACGGGGTGCGACGGCGGGAAGCCGGGTGAGGCGACGACGACCTCGGGAGCGAACGAGACGAGCTCATCGGGGACGACGTCGAGCGGACCCTCCCACAGGCGCGCGCCGATCACCGGCAGCAGGCGCGCGTACTCCTCCGCCGCGCTCTCCGTGACGACGAGCACCTCGGCGCCCAGCTCGGCCAGGGTGTCGGCCACGGAGAAGCCGGTGACCGAGAGGCCGAGCACCGCGACGCGCAGCCCCTTCCAGTCCGCGTGCCAGCTCGTCAGAGCGTCGAGTCGGGTGGTCGGAGCGTCCTGCTCGTTCGTCATACCTTCGAGAGCCATTCGACGTAGAAGAGGCCGACGCCGCTCACAGCGAGCATGCCGGCGATGATCCAGAACCGCACCACGATCGTCACCTCGGGCCATCCGCGCAGCTCGAAGTGGTGGTGGAGCGGGCTCATGAGGAAGAGGCGCTTGCCCTTGGTGGCCTTGAAGTACAGGCGCTGCAGGATGACCGAGCCCGACGACAGCACGAAGAGGCCGGCGATGAGCACGCCCAGCAGCTCCGTGCGGGTGAGGATGGCGAGCGCCGCGACGACGCCGCCGATCGCCATCGACCCGACGTCGCCCATGAAGACCTTCGCCTTGGGCGCATTCCACCAGAGGAATCCGACGAGCGAGCCCACGAAGGCGGCCGAGACGATGGCGAGGTCGAGCGGATCGCGCGCCTGGTAGCAGGCCTGCAGGTACTCGTCGGCCAGCTGGGTCGTCGAGCACGACTGATTGAACTGCCAGAACGCGATGAGGCTGTACGACCCGACGACGAAGATGCCCGCCCCCGCCGCGAGCCCGTCGAGGCCGTCGGTCAGGTTCACGCTGTTCGAGAAGCCCACGCCGAGCAGCGCGAGCCAGGCGAGGTAGAGCATCCATCCGAGTACGGGGCCGAGCGCCATGAAGGAGAGCACCGAGATGTCGCGGAAGAACGACACGTAGGCGCTGCCCGGCGTGAGGTTGTAGGTGTCGGCGAAGTTCAGCGACACGATGCCGAACGGGATGACGACGAGCACCTGGCCGACGATCTTCTTCCAGCCCGACAGCCCCGCGTAGTGCTGCATGCGCACCTTGAGGAAGTCGTCGATGAACCCGACGGCGCCGAAGCCGACCATCATCCAGAGCACGAGCCAGCCGGAGACGGTGGGCGGGTTGTAGCCCGTGTACGCGCCGATGAGATAGCCGACGATCGTGCCGACGATGAAGACGACGCCGCCCATCGTGGGCGTGCCGCGCTTCAGCTCGTGCTTGGGCGCGTTGAAGTTCTCGCCGTCGGTGCGGATGACCTGTCCCCAGCCCCAGCGGCGGAACGCGCGGAGGAACAGGGGCGTGAGGAAGAGCGTGAACGCCAGTGAGATCGCCGCAGCCGTCAGAAGTGATCTCACGAGAACGATTCTCCCAGACGATCGCCGAGGAACCTGAGTCCCGCCGAGTTGGACGACTTCACGAGCACCCGGTCGCCGTCGCGCAGCTCGCCCTGGAGGTACGCGAACGCCGCCTCGGCGTCCTCGAAGAAGACCGCCTCGTCGTTCCACGACCCCTCGGCCACGGCCGCGAGATAGAGCGGCCGGGCGTCCTGGCCGACGACGACGATGCGCGGGATGCGCAGGCGCACGGCGAGGAGGCCGATCTTGCTGTGCTCCTCGACGGCGTAATCGCCCAGCTCGCTCATCGCGCCGAGCACCGCGACCATCCGCTCGTCCGGTCCCGTGATCTGCGCGAGCGTGCGCAGCGCGGCCTGCATCGAGTCGGGACTCGCGTTGTAGGCGTCGTTGATGATGCGCACGCGCTCCGATCCCATGACCTGCATGCGCCAGCGCTCGGCGAGCTCGACGGTCTCGAGGCGCGCGATCGCGTCGTCGAGCGAGACCCCGAGCGCGGTCGCCGCGGTCGCCGCGGCGAGGGCGTTCTTGACGTGGTGGCTGCCGAGCACCTGGAGGTGGAGCGGAAGCGCGGTCTCCCCCGCCGAGATCACGGCATCCGTGCCCGACGCCGTGACACGGAGGTCGGAGGCGCGGACGTCGGCGCCCTCGCCCTCCCCGAACCAGAGGAGGCCGAGGCCCCGCTCGCGCGCGATGCCGGCCATGCTCGCCACTCGCGCGTCGTCGATGTTCAGGACGGCCGTGCCGCCGTCGCGGATGGCCGAGACGAGCTCCGACTTGGCCTTCACCGTCGCCTCGATTCCGCCGAATCCGCCCGCGTGGGCCATCCCGACCATGAGCACGACGCCCACGTCGGGCGTCACGAGCCCCGCGAGGCGCGCGATCTGCCCCGATGCGTCGGCGCCGAACTCGCACACGAGGAAGCGCGTGTCATGCGTGACGCGGAGCATCGTGAGCGGGGCGCCGACGGCGTTGTTGAACGAGCCGACGGGCGCGACCGTCTCGCCCTCTGCGCGCAGGATCGTCGCGAGCATGTTCTTGGTCGTCGTCTTGCCGTTCGAGCCGGTGATCCCGACGACCTGGAGGCGGCCGGCGGCGCGCACGCGGGCGACGACCTCGCGAGCGAGCTCGCCGATCGCGACCACGACATCGGGCACGACGATCTGCGTGATCGGCTCGTCGACGACGCGCTCGACGAGGGCGAGTGCCGCGCCCTGCTCGAGCGCTTTCCCGACGAAGAGGTGCCCGTCGGTCGCCTCGCCGGGCTTGGCGACGAAGACGCCGCCCTCGCGGATGTTCCGCGAGTCGGTGTCGACGACCCCGTCGACCGTCGTCTCGGGAGTGTCGGCACCGTGCAGGCGCAGCTCTCCGCCGACGGCGGCAGCGATCTCGGCAAGGGACAAAGCGATCATGGAATGGAGATCCTCCGCGCGGTGCGCGTCATTCGGCGAACTTGGGAAGCGGCTCTTCTGTCGTCTCAGACGGCATCACACGGTAGTTCTTCACGACCTGCGTCATCGCCTTCTGCAGGGCGGGAGCCGTGGCCGCAGACGATGTTACCCGCGTCGGCTCGTCGAGCGTGACCATCACGATGTACTCGGGGTCGTCGGCGGGGACCACCCCGACGATGCTCGTGAAGTAGACGCCGGCCTTGTATCCGCCCTTGCCGTCGCTCTTCTGCGCGGTGCCCGTCTTGATGCCGATGCGGTAGCCGTCGACGGCCACCTGGTCGGCGAGGGTGCCCTGCGTCGCGACGTTCTCGAGCAGGCGGATGGTCGTGTCGGCCGCGTCCTCGCTGACCACGCGCTCGGGGTCGCTCAGCTCGGGCTTCTCGACCTCGCCGTCGGCCGTCGTGCACGACTCCACGATGTGGAGGGGCTCGCGCACGCCGCCGTTGGCGATGGTCTGGTAGGCGTTGACGACCTGCGGCATCGTCGTCGTGAACGCCTGCCCGAACGTCGTGGCGTAGTGGCCCTGCGGGCCCCACTGATCGGGCGGGTAGATCAGCCCGGATTCCTCCCCGGGGAAGCCGATGTCGGTGGGGGTGCCGACGCCGAACTTCTGCAGGTACTCGTAGCGCGTCTCATCGGGGACGAGCTCGCCGAACTTCGACAGCGCGACGTTCGACGAGTCGATGAGCGCGCCGGTGAGGGTGTAGTTGAACGTGCCGTGCGAGAACGAGTCGCCGACGCGCGCGCCGTTCGGGAAGGTCTCGAACCCCGAGGCGGTCACGGAGCTGGAGGGGGTCACGGCGCCCTGGTCGAGCAGCGTCGCCGCGGTGATGGCCTTGAACGTCGAACCCGGCTCGAACGTGCGGGAGAAGATGCGCGAGTAGCGGTCGTCCTCCTTGCTCGCGCCGAAGTCGTTGGGGTCGACCGTGGGGTACTCCGCGGCCGCGCGGACCGCGCCGGTCGCCACCTCGACGACCATGACCGCGCCCGACTGCGCACCCTGGTTCTGGGTCTCCTCCGCGATCATCTGCTGCATGTACCACTGGAGGTCGGCGTCGATCGTGAGCTGCAGCGTGCCGCCGTCGACGGGCGCCTTCGTCGTCTCCGTGCCGGGGATGATGAGCCCGTCCGATCCCTGCTGGTAGCTCAGCGAGCCGTTCTCGGCCTGGAGGCACGCGTTCTGCGCGGACTCGTAGCCCGCGAGGGGCTCGCCGTCGGTGCCGACGAACCCGAGGAGGTTCCCGGCCACGGCGCCGTACGGGTAGGCACGCGACTGCACCGGCTCGAAGTGGATGTACGGCAGGCCGAGAGCGAGGATCTTCCGGTACTGCTCCGTCGACAGCTTCTTGCCGAGCGGCGCGTACTCCGAGTCCGGGTTCGCCGCGAGGGCGTCCGAGACGATCTTCTCGATGTCCTCGCCGCTCATCCCGACGATCTCGCCGATCGCGGCGGCGCTCTCCTCCCACGTGACGACGTGCTCCTCGCCGTCCTCGTCCTCGCGCGTGAGGTCCTTCACGTTCTGCGGGTTGAACTGCGCGGCGTACTGCATCGTGCTGCTCGCGAGCACGGCTCCGTTCGCGTCGACGATCGAGCCGCGTGTCCCGTACAGCGTCTGCGTCGAGGCGATGCCGCTGTAGGCCGCGCGGTTGTCGAGGTGCTCCTGCGCGTTGACCACCTGGATGTCGACCAGGCGCACGGCGAAGCCGGCCACGACGACGGCGACGAGGGCTCCGGCGACGGCGGTGCGGCGCCTCGCGCTTCGACGGGCCTTCGCGTGCATCTCGCCTCCTGGTGTCGCGTGCTTCGGCGGGTCGGATCAGTGGGTCGTGGGGCTCGGCAGGCCGTCAGTCACGGCGGGCGGCAGCTGCGGCTGCTCCTCCTGAGCCCTCTCGTCGCTCTTCTCCGTCTGGCTCGAGGGTGCCTCATCCCCCGACTCCTCGGCGGAGCCCGACTGCGTGTCGGCGAGGAACGCGTTGCCGACCGCTCCGCGGCCCGCCGCATCGACGGCCGAGGCGGAGCCCGCCGCGGCGCCGCCGCCGATCACGGCTCCGTCGCTGAGACGCAGGTAGCTGGGAGCTGCGTCGATGACCATGCCGAGCGACGCGGCCTGCTCGGCCAGGTGCTGCGGCGAGCTGAGGCCCGCGACCTCGTCGTAGAGCGCCTGCGTCTCGAGCGTCAGCTCGCGCTGCTGCGCGTCGAGCGCCGCGATCTCGAAGGTGCTCTGCGTCGTCATGACCGACAGCGCCATCTGCGCGACCGCGATGAGCACGGCGCCGACCACCGCGACGACGGCGTAGGCCAGCTTCGGACGTCTGCGGCGGGCAGGGGCCTCGACCGGGCGCAGGTCGGGGCGGCGCTTCTCGACAGGCCGCCGGGCGGGCGGCGCGAGCACGGAGCTCTGGGTGGCAAGGCTCATGGCACATCCCTCACTCGTTCGATGGCGCGCAGGCGCACCGGCTTGGCACGGGGGTTCGACTCCGCCTCGGCGTCGCTCGCGAGCTCGGCGCCGCGGACGAGGAGGCGGAACTCGGCGGCGTGCTCGGGCATCTCCATCGGGAGGCCGGCCGGCGCCTTCGACTTGACGGCCTCCGCGAACAGCCGCTTGACGAAGCGGTCCTCGAGCGACTGGTACGAGAGCACGACCATCCGTCCGCCCACCGCGAGCGACGCGAGCGCGGCCGGAATCGCCCGCTCGAGCGCGGCGAGCTCGCCGTTGACCTCGATCCGCAGCGCCTGGAAGACGCGCTTCGCGGGGTGCCCGGCGTTCTTGAGCGCCGACGGCGTCGCGTCCTGGAGGATGTCGACCAGCCGTCCCGAGCGCTCGATGGGGGCCTCTGCCCGCGCGGCGATGATCGCGCGGGCGTAGCGCCCGGCGAGCTTCTCCTCGCCGTACCGCTCGAAGATGCGGCGCAGGTCGCCCTCGCCGTACGTCGCGATGACATCGGCTGCCGTCATGCCGCCCGTGGGATCCATCCGCATGTCGAGCGGAGCGTCCTGCGCGTAGGCGAAGCCGCGCTCGGCCTCGTCGAGCTGGAGCGACGAGACGCCGAGGTCGTAGAGGATGCCGTCGGCGCGGGGGAAGCCGGCGGAGTCGAGCGCCGCCCGGATGCCGTCGTACACCGTGTGGACGAGCGTCGTCCGGTCGGCGAAGCGCGCGAGCCGCTCCCCCGCGATGCGCAGCGCATCAGGGTCGCGGTCGAGGCCGACGAGGCGGATCCCCGGGAAGCGCTCGAGGAACGCCTCCGAGTGGCCGCCCATGCCGAGCGTGCCGTCGACGTACACGGCGCCGTCGCGCTCGAGCGCGGGGCCGAGCAGCTCGACGCAGCGCTCCAGCAGCACCGGGGTGTGGATGTCGCGGATGCCCATGTCGTCTCCCTCATCCGTCCCCGGCTCTGATTCCCAACCGCTCGACCTGCCGCCGGGGAAGTGGCTTCAGGGCTGCGGGTGGGGATCACAACCGGGGTCAGAACAGTCCGGGGATCACCTCCTCCTCCAGTTCGGAGTAGCTCTCTTCATTGCTCTCGAGGTACGCGTTCCATGCGCCCGCGTCCCAGATCTCGGCGTGCGACCCGACACCCGTGACGACGAGCTCCTTCTCCAGGCCCGCGTAGGTGCGCAGGTGGGACGGGATGGTGATCCGGTTCTGACCGTCGGGGGTCTCGGCACTCGCACCGGACAGGAACATGCGCATGAAATCGCGCGCCTGCTTGTTCGTGAGCGGAGCCTCGCGGATCCGCTCGTGCACCCGCTCGAACTCCGCCGTGCTGAACACGTACAGGCAGCGCTCCTGTCCGCGCGTCACGACGATCCCGCCGGCGAGCTCCTCGCGGAACTTCGCGGGGAGGATGACGCGGCCCTTGTCGTCGAGCTTGGGGGTATGCGTGCCCAACAGCATCGGCCATCACACCCCCCTTCGTTCCGGCCAACTCAGGTGCGCCCCACTTTACTCCACTTCCCTCCACTGTCCAGGGAGATCTGCGCATTCTCAGGAATGCGGCGCGTCGGAGTGCCGCGTGATCTCAAGGGAGAACGCGGTGGAGGAGAGTGGAGGCCAAGTGGAGGGCCGGTGGAGCGGATGGCGATCGCCGGGCACAGAAAAAGCGCCGACCCGAAGGTCGGCGCTTCTCGTGTGGAGGACGGTGGGGCTCAGCGGCCCTGCTGGCGGCGGTCCCATCGATCGTTCATGCGGTCCATGAAGGAGGCACCCTGCATCGGCTTGCCGGGCACGGTGCCCGTGCGCGGGAGACCCTGCGCGTCGTCGCCCTTGGCCGGCGTCGTGGCGAGCACGACCCCGCCGACCATCGCGGCGAAGCCCGCGACCCCGAGTCCTATGCCGAGAGCCAGGATGCTGTTCCACAGGGCGATGCCCGCGATCACGGCGGCGAGGCCGACGAGCACGAGGATGGCCCCGTAGATGAGATTGCGATAGCTGAGCGCACGGCTCGCCGAAGCGCTCACGACGTCGGCGTCGTTCTGCATGAGATGGCGTTCCATCTCGTCCAGCAGGCGCTGCTCCTGTTCGGAGAGTGGCATGGTGTCCCCCTCGGGTGAAACTGACGATCATTCTATCGCCGCGTGTCCTCACTAGGCTAGGCCTGTGGCGCCTCCTCTCCCCCTGATCGAGACGATCTCCCAGCGACTGGAGAGCTTCTCGACAGTGCAGCACCAGGCCGCTCGCGAGCACGGCCCCGAGGCCGAGGGATTCGTCGCCAGCGCGACGGCCGCGCTCGTCGGCGGGAAGCGCCTCCGCGGGCGGTTCTGCGCGACGGGATGGCGCGCGGTGCGCGGGGCGGACGCAGCCCTCCCGAGCAGCGTCGTCGACGCGTGCGCGGCGCTCGAGGTGTTCCAGGCCGCCGCGCTCGTGCACGACGACCTCATCGACAACTCCGACACGCGCCGAGGGCGGCCCTCCGCCCACCGCGCCCTCGAGGCGTGGCACCGCGACGCCGGCTGGGCCGGCGATGCGGCCGCGTTCGGGCGGTCCGGCTCGGTCCTGCTGGGAGACCTGCTCCTGTCATGGAGCGCCGACCTCTTCGACGCCGCGCTGGAGGGGCTCGACACGACCCCAGGCCGCGCGCGGTCCGAGTACGCGCGGATGCGCCGCGAGGTGATGATCGGGCAGTTCCTCGATGTCGCCGAGGAGTCGGCCTGGCCGCGCACACCCGACGCGCAGCACGCCGATCGCGCCCTCCGCATCGCGTCGCTGAAGTCGGCCCGATACAGCGTGCAGCAGCCCCTCGTCATCGGAGCGGCCCTCGCGGGCGGCTCGGACGCGCAGCTCGCGGCGCTCGCGGCCTTCGGCCATCCGCTCGGGCTCGCGTTCCAGCTGCGCGATGACGTGCTCGGCGTGTTCGGCGACGCGGACGAGACCGGCAAGCCCGCCGGCGACGACCTCCGCGAGGGGAAGCGCACCCTGCTCATCGCGTACGCGCGCGAGCGCGCGACCGCGGACATCCGCGCGCGGATCGACGCGCTCGTCGGCGACCCCGATCTCGGCGACGCCGAGATCGCCTTCCTGCGCGAGCAGATCGTCGACAGCGGAGCCCTCGAGCGCGTCGAGGAGCGCATCGCCGCGTACGCCGACGAGGCCGTCGCCGCCCTGGCATCCGCGCCCATCGACGCCGATGCGGTCGTCGAGCTGCGTCAGCTGCTCGACGCGGCCACCCAGCGCACCGCGTGAGTCACGCGAGCGTCTGAGCGACGCGGCGCACCTCGCTCTTGCGTCCCGCGAGCAGCGCCGTGATCGGCGCGACGCCGATCGTGTCATCCGTCGTGAGCAGCCAGTCGATCGCCTCGTCGTCGCTGAAGCCGGCGTCCGCGAGGACGATCACGGTGCCCCGGAGCGAGGACAGCGGATGACCGTCCACGATGAAGACGGAGGGCACCTTGAGCGGCCCCTCGCGCCGCGAGCCGATGAGCGCGCGCTCATCGAGCAGCCGGCGGATGCGCCCCTGCGGCTCGCCGAGGATCTCGACGAGCTCGGGAATGGTCAGCCAGTCGGTGGGAACGGTCGAGGAGGTCTCCGCAGTCACGTCATCAGTTTCTCATCTCCTCGACGGGCGACGCCGCTCGGGCGGCACCGCGGCACAAATCACATCAGTCACATCCGTCCCGTTGACACCCCGGGCACCAGGGATCACTTCCGGTGACACCAATTGACTTCGTAACACTTCCGTGACAACGTTTCTCGAGTCCGATCGTTGGGGGTTCAACGTGCATCGACCGACTCCGCGCCGCAGGCGCGACCTGTTCACCACCGTTCCCATGGCTGTCACCGGCGCCATCGCCGTGACCCTGGGAGCTCCTGCCGCTGCCGTCGCCGCGGAGCCGAAGCCGCGGGACGGCATGCGCCATCTGCCGTCGGCGTTCGGTCACGTGCAGGGCAGCCTCGCGGTCGCCGCCGGCACGGCCCCGAAGCAGCCGATGGCCGCCGCCGCGCAGATCACGGTGCGCGCTGCCGCCGCTGTCGCGACGAGCTACACGGTCGAGTCGGGAGACACGATCACCGGGATCGCCATCCGCCACGGCCTGCGCACCGTCGACCTGCTGACGTGGAACGGCCTCAGCTGGTCGAGCACGATCTACCCGGGACAGAAGCTCACGCTGGCCGCGCGCGCCGCGGCGCCTGCGCAGACCGAGGCGAAGCCCTCGATCGAGGCGTCCGCCACGACGAAGAGCCACACGGTCGCGGCGGGCGATACGGTCTGGTCGATCGCGCAGAAGCACGGCACGTCGGTCGACCGCATCATCTCGCTCAACAAGCTCGGCGCGGACGCGATGATCTTCCCTGGGCAGAAGCTCCTCGTCGCGAGCAACGCCGTCGCGCCCCAGGCCGAGGCGAAGCAGCAGGAGTCGGCGCCCGAGGCACCCCAGGCGCCCGCCGTCCCCGAATCCCCTGCCGACGAGACCTACATCGTCCAGGCCGGCGACACCCTCTGGAGCATCGCGCAGGAGCACGGTGTGAGCGTGAGCGAGCTCCTCGCGGAGAACGGTCTCAACGGGTCGAGCATCATCTACCCCGGGCAGAAGATCGTCATCCCGCGTGCCGACGCGAAGCCGGCGCCGCAGGGCGAGGAGAAGAAGGAGGAGTCCGCTCCCCCGTCGATCTACGACTCGCCGCAGGATCAGCTCACCTCGTCGCTCAACGCGCCGCAGACCGAGAACGCGCAGATGATCATCCGCATCGGACGCGAGCTCGGCATCCCGGACAAGGGCATCGCGATCGCGCTGGCGACCGCGATGGTCGAGTCCTCGCTGCGCAACGTCAGCTGGGGCGACCGCGACTCGCTGGGCCTGTTCCAGCAGCGCCCGAGCACGGGCTGGGGCACCGAGGAGCAGATCCTCGACCGCGACTACTCCATCCGGGTCTTCTACGGCGGCGCGGGCGACCCGAACGGGCACACGACGCGCGGCCTGCGCGACATCCCCGGCTGGGAGAGCATGGAGTTCGGCGAGGCGGCCCAGACCGTCCAGATCTCGGCGTTCCCCGACCGGTACCGCCGCTGGGAGCAGCAGGCCTACAGCTGGCTGGCCCAGCTCGGCTGATCCGCGCGGAGGCGCGCGGGATCGTCATCGACCTGTGACCGGCGCCGGGCGCGCCGGTCACAGGCGTCTCAGGGGCCCTTTCGTAGAATTCAACGGTGTCCATGAGTCAGCAGGTCGATCCCCTCATCGGGCGGCTTGTCGACGACAGATACCGGGTCCGCGCCCGCATCGCGCGCGGTGGGATGGCCACCGTCTACGTGGCCACGGACCTCCGCCTGGAGCGCCGTGTCGCGCTCAAGGTGATGCACAGCCATCTGAGCGACGACAGCGTCTTCCAGAGCCGCTTCATCCAGGAGGCGCGCACCGCGGCCCGCCTGTCCGACCCGCATGTGGTCAACGTCTTCGACCAGGGCCAGGACGGCGAGCTCGCGTACCTCGTGATGGAGTACCTGCCGGGGATCACGCTGCGCGAGCTGCTCAAGGAGCAGCGCCGGCTCACGGTGACGCAGACGATCACGATCATGGACGCCGTGCTCGCCGGGCTGTCCGCCGCGCATCGCGCGGGGCTCATCCACCGCGACGTCAAGCCCGAGAACGTGCTCCTCGCGGAGGACGGCCGCATCAAGATCGGCGACTTCGGCCTGGCGCGCGCGACGTCCGCGAACACCGCGACCGGCCAGCAGCTTCTGGGCACGATCGCCTATCTCGCTCCCGAGCTCGTGACGCGCGGGACCGCCGACACCCGCAGCGACATCTACGCCCTCGGCATCATGCTGTACGAGATGCTCGCGGGCGAGCAGCCGTACAAGGGCGAGCAGCCCATGCAGATCGCGTACCAGCACGCGACGGAGTCGGTGCCGCGACCGAGCGTGAAGAACCCCGGCGTGCCCGAGCAGCTCGACGAGCTCGTGCTGTGGGCGACCGAGAAGGAGCCGGACGAGCGTCCGTCCGACGCGCAGCAGATGCTCGAACGGCTGCGCGAGATCGAGCGCGAGCTCGGCGTCACTCCCCTGCCGACGCGCACGGCCGCGGCCAGCAGGTTCCCCGAGGAGCTTCCTGACGAGGGCGAGCAGACGGGCGGCCAGACGAAGGTCATGCCCGAGGCGGCGACCTCGGTGCTCCCGCCGTCGCTGACGAGCGCGGGCCCGCAGGAGGACGCCGACAACGCCGCGGTCCTCCGCCGACGGGCGAAGCGCCGACGCGCGCGCGGCGTGTGGCTGATCGTGCTGACGCTCCTGCTCGCGGGAGGCGCGGCGGGCGCCGGATGGTGGTGGGGCTCGGGTCCGGGATCGTACGTCGCCGTTCCGGATCTCGACGGGCTCACCTACGCCGAGGCGGAGCGCACGCTCGCGGGGCTCGAGCTCGACGCGCAGGAGCGCACGGAGAACACGCTCGACGTGCCCGCCGGCGAGGTCATCCGCACCGACCCCTCGGAGGGCGCGCGCGTCGACAGGGACGCGGTCGTCACGGTGGTGACGTCGGCAGGTCCCGCCAGCGCCGAGCTCGGCCAGCTCGCGGGTCTCAGCGCCGACGAGGTGCGCGGACTGCTCGAGGACAGTCGGATCTCGGTAGCCGAGGACGACGTGCCGCTCTTCGCCGAGGAGGCGGAGGGGACGGTCCTCGGGGTGAGCGTCACTCCGGCGGCCGGGGGCGACCCGGTCGACTGCGCCGCCGGCTGCTCGGTGCACCAGGGCGACGCGGCGCAGCTGACCGTCTCCCTCGGAGAGCTGCCCAACGTCGTCGGGATGAGCTCCGAGGAGGCCGCGGCGACCCTCGACGCCGTCGGCGTGAAGACCGAGGTCGTGTCGCAGGAGTACCACGACACGGTGCCCGAAGGGCACGTGATCTACTTCCTCGAGCGGTCCGAGCCGGGCAGCTGGCGCCCCGGCGACACGGTGCGTCTCGTCACCTCGCTCGGCCCGCAGCTGTTCGAGGTTCCGGACGTCGTCGGCATGACGCGCGACGAGGCGAAAGCCGAGCTCGAGGCCGCCGGCTTCGCCTACTCGTACAACGGACTGTGGGATGCCGTGGTCGACGAGTTCACCGAGGTCGTGTCGATGAGCCCCGAGGGCGGCTCGCAGCAGCGTGCCGGCACGACGATCACGCTGACGATCACCGGCTCGTTCTAGCCGCGCGCGTTCGTTCCGCGGCGCCATCCGCCGTCACCGGAATCGGATGCCCGGGTCCGGTGTGCGCGTGTCGACCCCTCTGGCGCACACCCGCCCCACCGATCCGATTCCCGGAACCGGTGCGGCACCATCCGCCGTCACTCGAATCGGATGCCCGGGTCCGGTGTGCGCGTGTCGACCTCACCCGCACACACCCGCCCCACCGATCCGATTCCCGGAACCGATGCGGCGCCATCCGCCGTCACCCGAATCGGATGCACGAGGCCGGTGTGCGCGTGTCGACCCCACCCGCACACACCCGCCCCACCGATCCGATTCCCGGAACCGGTGCGGCACCATCCGCCGTCACTCGAATCGGGCGGGTGCCGCGCAGGTCAGCGCTTCTCGAGCTCCTCGGCCACGAGGAAGGCGAGCTCGAGCGACTGCATGTGGTTGAGGCGCGGGTCGCACAGGGACTCGTAGCGGGTCGCGAGGGTCGCCTCGTCGATCTGCTCGGATCCGCCGAGGCACTCGGTGACGTCGTCGCCCGTGAGCTCGACGTGGATGCCGCCCGGGAACGTTCCCGCCGCGCGGTGCGCCTCGAAGAAGCCGCGGACCTCGTCGACGACGTCGTCGAAGCGACGCGTCTTGTAGCCGGTCGGGGTCGTGATGCCGTTGCCGTGCATCGGGTCGGTGACCCAGAGCGGCTGCGCGCCGGAGGCCTTGACGGCCTCGAGCAGCGGGGGCAGCGCGTCGCGGATCTTGCCGGCGCCCATCCGGGTGATGAAGGTGAGGCGACCGGGCTCCCGCTCGGGGTCGAGCTTGTCGATGAGCGCGAGCGCGGTGTCGGTCGACGTCGTCGGACCGAGCTTGACGCCGATGGGGTTGCGGATGTGCGAGAAGTACTCGACGTGCGCGCCGTCGAGCTCGCGCGTGCGCTCGCCGATCCACTGGAAGTGGCTCGACGTGTTGTAGATCTCCCCCGTGCGCGAGTCGATGCGCGTGAGCGGGCGCTCGTAGTCCATGAGCAGGCCCTCGTGCCCCGTGTAGAACTCGACGCGGCGCAGCTCGTCGAAGTCCGCGCCGCACGCGTCCATGAAGCGGATGGCGCGGTCGATCTCGGCGGCGAGGCGCTCGTATCGCTTGTTGGCGGGGTTCTCCGCGAAGCCCTTGTTCCACGAGTGCACCTCGCGGAGGTCGGCGAAGCCGCCCTGCGTGAACGCGCGGATGAGGTTCAGCGTCGAAGCCGACGTGTGGTACGCCTGCAGGAGGCGCTGCGGGTCCGCCTCACGCGACGCCGCGGTGAAGTCGTAGCCGTTGACGATCTCGCCGCGGAACGCGGGGAGGGTGATGTCGCCGCGCGTCTCGGTGTCGCTCGAGCGGGGCTTGGCGAACTGGCCGGCCATCCGCCCCATCTTGACGACGGGCATCGAGGCGCCGTACGTGAGGACGACGGCCATCTGCAGCACGGTCTTGACGCGGTTGCGGATCTTGTCGGCCGTGGCGCCCGAGAACGTCTCGGCGCAGTCGCCGCCCTGGAGGAGGAACGCCCGGCCCGCGGCCGCGTCAGCCAGACGCGCCTTGAGAGTGTCGACCTCGCCGGCGAAGACGAGCGGCGGGAGGGTGCTGAGCTCGGCGGCGACCTCGGCGACCGCCGCCGCGTCGGGATACACCGGCTGCTGCTTGATCGGCAGGGACTTCCAGGCGTCGAGTGCATCCAGCGTTCGGGGCATTGTCCGATGTTATCGCGGGACGGCGGCCCCTCCGTTCACGGCCGGTGGCCGGCGGATGTCAGCTGGCGGCGAGGCGGTTCTTGACCGTCGACGCGTACTCGTCGCTGTACTCCTGGCCGCCGAGCCGCTGAAGCGCGACCATGATCTCGTCGGTCACGGAGCGCAGCACGTAGCGGTCGCCCTCCATGCCCGCGTAGCGCGAGAAGTCGAGCGGCTCGCCGATCACGACGCCCACGCGCATCACGCGCGGCAGGGTCTGGCCGATCGGCATCATCGTGCCGGTGTCGACCATGATGACGGGGATGACCGGCACCTTCGCCTCGAGCGCCATCCGCGCGATGCCCGTGCGACCCCGGTAGAGCTTGCCGTCGGGGCTGCGCGTGCCCTCGGGGTAGATGCCCAGCAGGTCGCCTCGCCCGATGACCTGGAGCGCGGTGTTGAGCGCCGCTTCCGAGGCGGGCCCGCCCGAGCGGTCGAGGGCGATCTGCCCTGTGCCCTTCATGAACCACTTCGTGGCCCAGCCCTTGAGACCGCGCCCCGTGAAGTACTCCGCCTTCGCGAGGAAGGACACGGGACGGTCGAGCATGAGCGGAAGGAAGACCGAGTCGATGACCGACAGGTGGTTGCTCGCGAGGATGGCCGCGCCCGTCACCGGAACGTTCTCGCGTCCGGTGACCCACGGGCGGTAGATGGCCTTCACGATCGGACCGACGAAGACGTACTTCATGAGCCAGTAGAACAAGGTCAGCTCCCACTGTCGGAATCGGTCGCCTGGAAGTCTAGCCTTGTAGGAACCGTGCACGCGCGAGGGCCGGGCGCATGCCCCGGCATATACTCGCAGCATCCGCAGCCGGTACCGAAGGAGATGCCGTGATCGAGACATCGACGCCCGCAATCGTCCCCGCCGATCCGTCGGCGAACGTCGCCGACCTCCTCGTCGAGCGGGTGTCGGAGACTCCCGATCGGGCGCTGTTCGCGGTCCCTGACGGCTCAGGCGGATGGCGCGACGTCTCGGCCCGCACGTTCCACGAGCAGGTGGTCGCCCTCGCGAAGGGCTTCGTCGCCGCGGGCGTGCAGCCCGGCGACAAGGTCGCCTTCCTCGCGCGCACGACCTACGAGTGGTCGGTCGTCGACTTCGCTCTCTTCTTCGCGGGCGCCGTCATGGTGCCGGTCTACGAGACGAGCTCGCCCGCCCAGATCCAGTGGATCCTCTCCGACTCGGGTGCGACCGCCCTCATGGTCGAGAGCGCCGACCACGCAGCGCGCTTCGAGGAGGTCCGCGGCGAGCTCCCGCTCGTGCGCGAGCTGTGGCGGATGGATCAGGACGCCATCGCGACGCTCACGGCGGCGGGCGCGTCGGTCGAGGATGCCGAGATCGAGCGGCGACGTCAGCTCGCGAACGGCGACGACATCGCCACCCTCATCTACACGTCCGGGTCGACCGGGCGCCCCAAGGGATGCGTGATCACGCACGCGAACTTCGTCGAGCTCTGCCGCAACTCGGCGAAGGCGATGACCGAGATCGTGCACCAGCCCGGCGCCTCGACGGTGCTCTTCATCACGACCGCGCACGTGTTCGCCCGGTTCATCTCGCTGCTGTGCGTCCACTCGGGCGTCAAGACCGGCCACCAGCCCGACACGAAGCAGCTCGTCGCGGCGCTCGGCTCCTTCAAGCCGACGTTCCTCCTCGCGGTGCCCCGCGTCTTCGAGAAGGTCTACAACTCGGCCGAGCAGAAGACCGAGTCCGAGGGCAAGGGCCGGATCTTCCGCGCCGCGGCGAAGGTGGCCGTCGAGCACTCCCGTCGCGTGCAGGACGGCGAGAAGATCGGACTCGGGCTGCGCGTGCAGTTCGCGCTCTTCGACCGTCTCGTCTACGCGAAGCTCCGCGCGCTCATGGGCGGGAACGTCCGCTACGCGATCTCCGGCTCGGCGCCCCTCGGCGCCCGACTCGGGCACTTCTTCCACAGCCTCGGCATCACGATCCTCGAGGGGTACGGCCTCACCGAGACGACCGCTCCGGCGACTGTGAACCTCCCGTCCAAGTCGAAGATCGGCTCGGTCGGCCCTGCGCTCCCCGGCGTCGGCGTGCGCATCGCGGACGACGGCGAGGTGCAGGTGCGCGGGATCAACGTCTTCCGCGAGTACTGGCGGAACCCCGAGGCGACCGAGGCCGCCTTCGACGGCGAGTGGTTCCGGACCGGCGACATCGGCGCGCTCGACGACGACGGCTACCTCACGATCACGGGGCGCAAGAAGGAGATCATCGTGACCGCGGGCGGCAAGAACGTCGCCCCGGCCGCGCTCGAGGACCCGATCCGCGCGAACCCGATCGTCAGCCAGGTCGTCGTGGTGGGCGACCAGAAGCCGTTCATCGCGGCGCTCGTCACGCTCGACCCCGAGATGCTGCCGGCCTGGCTCGCGACGCACGGCGAGTCGTCCGACCTCACGCTCGAGCAGGCGGCGCAGAATGCGACGGTGCGCGCCGAGATCCAGCGGGCGATCGACGAGGCGAACACGCGCGTCTCTCGCGCCGAGTCCATCCGCAAGTTCACCGTGCTCGGCACGGAGTGGACGGAGGCGACCGGCCACCTGACGCCCAAGATGTCGATCAAGCGCGCGGAGATCCTGCGCGACTTCGCGAAGGACATCGAGGCGATCTACGAGACGCCCATCCAGACGACGAACATCCCGATGGGGTGAGCAGGCATGAGTGAGGGGGACGGCCGGCGGCCGTCCCCCTCACTCATGCCCCGCCTAGGTGAGCCAGATCTTCTCCCGCACCTCGCGCATGGCGGCCTTGCGGTCGTCCGCCGAGAGGCGCTTGAGGTAGAGCATGCCATCGAGGTGATCGGTTTCGTGCTGCAGCATCTGCGCGAAGAGGCCCTCCCCCTCGAGCACGACCCGCGCGCCGTCGAGGTCGATGCCCTCCGCCCGTGCGTACGGGTGGCGCAGGGCGTCGTGCCAGAGGCCCGGCACCGACAGGCATCCCTCTCCGGTCGGGACGGGCTCGCCCCGCACCTCGACGATGCGCGGGTTGAGGATGTACCCGATGTCTCCGTCGATGTTGTAGCTGAACGCACGGAGTCCGACGCCGATCTGCGGCGCCGCGACACCGGCCCTGCCCGGGAGCTTCACCGTCTCGATGAGGTCGTCGACGAGCGCGCGGATGCCGTCGTCGATGTGCTCGATCTCGGCGCACCGCTGAGCGAGCACGGGGTCGCCGATGATCCGGATGTCGCGGACGGTCACTTCTCCTCCTGCGCCGGCTGCCGCAGTCCCTCGACGACGCGCGCGGCGAGCTCGCGCGCGGCGTCGCGCGTGGCAGGGGCGAGCTCGCCGTACGCGATGGCGCTGCCCGTCGCGAGCTGCGGGTCGTACGGGATGCGGACGACGGCGCGCACACGGCTGCGGAAATGCGCGTCGAGCTCGTCGAGGCGCACGAGCGGAGCACCCGGAGTCGACTGGTTCAGCACGACGACCGCAGAGCGCACCTGATCGGCGAAGCCGTTCGACTCGAGCCACGTGAGCGTCTCGCTCGCGAGGCGCGCCTCGTCGACGCTGAGCCCCGCGACCACGACGATCTGGTCGGCGAGGTCGAGCGTCGCGCCCATGACGGAGTGCACGATGCCCGTGCCCGTGTCGGTGAGCACGATCGAGTAGTAGTGCGCGGCGACGTCGGCGACGTCGCGGTAGTCCTGATCGCTGAACGCCTCCGACACGTGCGGATCGGTGTCCGACGCGAGCACGTCGAGGCGGGTCTCGTCGCGGACGACGTGACTCGACATGTCGGCGTAGCCGTGCACGGCGTCGCGGTTGCGGACGAGGTCGCGGACGGTCTTCCCGGTCGTCCGCGCAATGCGCTCGGCGAGCGTGCCGCGGTCGGGGTTCGCGTCGACGGCGATCACGCGGTCGTCACGGGCATCGGCGAGTGCCATGCCGAGGAGTGCCGTGACGGTCGTCTTGCCGACGCCGCCCTTCCGGCTGAGCACGGGGACGAAGCGCGCCGCGCCGCTCAGCGGAGCGGCGATGCGCCGCGAGAGCTCCTTGCGCTCGCGCGTCCGCCTGCTGTCGCCGAGGTTGATGAGGTGTCCCGACAGGCGGTAGACGAGCTGCCGCCACGGCCCCTCGGGCTCGGGGCGGTGGATGGCGCCCGTATCGAGGAGCCGGTCGGCCGTGAGCACATCCGCGCTCTCCCGTGCGGCGTTCTCGCTCACCTCTCCCGCCCGACGAGAGAAAGTCTCACGCGGCTTGCGGACGGGCTCGGGCGACGACTCGGGCGCGGCCTTCGCCTGCTCGATGAACGACGGACGCGTGATCGGCGGCGCGGGCTTCGCGTTCTCGGTGGATTCGGACATGTCCTCTTCTCTCGCATCGGAGACGGCGCCATCGGGCGCGGTCTCTCCGACGTGCTCGGCCGGCTCTTCCTCGTCTCGGGCGGAAGCGGCCGCGGGGCGCAGGAACGAGTCGTAGCCCGGCGGGAGCGTCTCCTCTCGCGCGAGGGGACGGCGCTCGCGCGGCTCGGTGTCCGGGGCGCTCTGCGCGTCGGCCGACGCCGCGGCGATGTCGGCCTCTGCTTCGTCCGTCTCGTCCGCCTCGATGGCGATGTCGGACTCGACCTCGGTCGGCCCGTCGGCCTGGTCGTCGGGCTCGATGTCGTCCGCCGCGGCGGGCTGGTCGTCCGGCTCGACGTCTTCCTCGTCGAGGCCCGCTTCCTCCGCCGCGACTGCGGGAGCGGTGAGGTCGTCGTCCGGCGCGAGCTCCTCCACCTGGGCTTCAGGCACCTCGGCCTCGAGCGCCTCGACGTCGTCCGCCTCCGGCTCGAGCACCTCGACGTCGTCCGCTTCGGCACCGTCCGCATCGAGCTCCTCCGCGCCATCCGCGTCGAGCTCCTCCGCGCCATCCGCCTCGTCCGCGTGCGCGCCGTCCGGCTCCGCGCCATCCGCCTCGGCGTCGTCCTCGACGGTCTCTGCGGGCGTGGATTCACGGGCGGCGGCGACGGTCTCCTCGTCGAGTTCGCCCGTGATGACCTCGAGGTCGTCGTCGGGCTCGTCGGCCGGGAGCTCGATGACGATCCCGCCGCGGCGCACGTCGCCGCCCGGGATGTCGTCGTCGACGACGTCGTCATCCGGGTCTTCGACGGTCTGCGGCAGCACGACGCGCACCTGTGCCGTGTGCGTGCCGAGGATGCCGATCGCCGTCGTGTCGATGCCGGTGTCCTCGAGGACTCCGTGGTCCTCGGGCTCTTCCTCTGGCCGTCCGCTGCGATCCGAACTCACTGTCATGTCTCCCCAAGCGGGGCGCGACACACGTCGCGCCCCGCTCAAGGTTACTGGGCGGGCGTGACGACGACCAAAAGGTCGCCCGCCTCCACCTGCTGGGTGGCCGCGATCGCGATCCGCTCGACGACGCCGTCGACGGGCGCCGTGATGGCGGCCTCCATCTTCATCGCCTCGATCGAGGCGACCGGCTGCCCGGCGGCCACGCGGTCGCCCGGCTCCACCTTGACCGTGACCACGCCGGAGAACGGCGCGGCCACCTGCCCCGGCCTGCTCGTGTCGGCCTTCTCGGCCTCGTGCGCCTCGACCTGGATGCTGCGGTCGCGCGCCGAGACCGGGCGGAGCTGGCCGTTCAGGGTCGTCATGACCGACCGGATGCCCTTGTCGTCGGCCGCGCCGATCGACTCGAGCCCCGCGTAGAGCTGCACGCCCTTCTCGAGCGTGATGACGTGCTCGCGACCCGGGGTCAGCCCGTAGAGGTAGTCGGCCGTGTCGAGGACCGACAGGTCGCCGTAGGTCTCGCGCATCTCCTGGAAGACCTTCGTCGGCTGCGGGAAGAGCAGGCGGTTCAGCGTCGCGCGTCGCGTGGCCGAGTCGCCGTCCAGAGCCGCCTGGTCATCGGCGCTGATCGGCGTGACGCCGGTCTTCACCTCGCGCCCGGCGAGCACCTTCGTGCGGAACGGCTCGGGCCATCCGCCCGGCAGGTCGCCGAGCTCACCGGCCATGAACCCGACGACCGAGTCGGGCACGTCGTACTTGCCGGGGTTCTCGGCGAAGTCGGCGGGATCGGCACGGACCGCCGCGAGGTGGAGCGCGAGGTCGCCCACGACCTTCGACGACGGGGTCACCTTGGGAACGCGCCCGAGGATCTCGTTCGCCGCGGCGTACATGTCCTCGATGAGCTCGAAGTCGTCGGCGAGACCGAGCGCGATCGCCTGCTGACGCAGGTTCGACAGCTGTCCGCCCGGGATCTCGTGCGCGTAGACGCGCCCGGTCGGCCCGGCGAGGCCCGACTCGAACGGCTTGTACAGGTGGCGGACGGCCTCCCAGTACGGCTCGAGGTCGGACACCGCCTGCAGGTCGAGCCCCGTGTCGCGATCGGTGTGCGCGAGGGCGGCGACAAGCGACGACAGCGACGGCTGGCTCGTCGTGCCCGCCATGGTCGCCGCCGCGGCGTCGACCGCATCGGCGCCCGCGGCACTCGCCGCGAGCAGCGTCGCGAGCTGGCCGCCGGGGGTGTCGTGCGTGTGCACGTGCACGGGCAGGTCGAAGCGCTCGCGGAACGCCGAGACGAGCTTCGCCGCGGCGGCGGGTCGCAGGAGGCCCGCCATGTCCTTGATCGCGAGCACATGCGCGCCCGCGTCCGCGATCTGCTCGGCGAGGCGGAGGTAGTAGTCGAGCGTGTAGAGATCCTCGGCGGGGCTCAGCAGGTCGCCCGTGTAGCAAACGGCGACCTCGGCGACCGTCGTGCCGGTCTCGAGCACCGCATCGATCGCGGGGCGCATCTGGGACACGTCGTTGAGCGCGTCGAAGATGCGGAAGATGTCGATCCCGGTCGCCGCGGCCTCGCGCACGAAGGCATCAGTCACCTCGGTCGGGTACGGCGTGTACCCGACCGTGTTGCGACCGCGCAGCAGCATCTGGATGGCGACGTTCGGCAGCGCCTCGCGCAGCCGTGCGAGACGCTCCCACGGGTCCTCGGCGAGGAAGCGCAGCGCGACATCGTAGGTCGCACCGCCCCACGCCTCGACGGAGAGCAGCTGCGGAGTCAGACGCGCGACGTGCGGCGCCACGTTGAGGAGGTCCTTCGTGCGGACGCGCGTCGCGAGCAGCGACTGGTGCGCGTCGCGGAAGGTCGTCTCCGTGACGGCCAGGGCCTTCTGCTCGCGCAGCGCCTGGGCGAAGCCCGCAGGGCCGAGCTCGAGGAGCCGCTGGCGCGAGCCCGCGGCCGGTGCGGCCGACAGGTCGACGGCCGGCAGCTTCGAGCGCGGGTCGATCGAGAGCGGGTTCTCCCCGTGGGGCTTGTTGACGGTGACGTCGACCAGCCAGTTGAGGATCTTCGAGCCGCGGTCCTTCGAGGGCCGCCCCCGGACGAGCTCGGGGCGCTCGTCGATGAACGACGTCGAGAGGTCGCCCTCGATGAACGACGGGTCGTCGAGGACGGCCTGAAGGAACGGGATGTTCGTCGAGACGCCGCGGATGCGGAACTCCGCGAGGGCGCGGCGCGCGCGGCGGACGGCCGCGGTGTAGTCGCGTCCGCGGCACGTGAGCTTCGCGAGCATCGAGTCGAAGTGCGGGCTCACCTGGGCGCCCGCGGCCGTCGTGCCGCCGTCGAGGCGGATGCCCGCGCCGCCCGGCGACCGGTAGGTCGTGATCTTGCCGGTGTCGGGCCGGAATCCCTGTGCCGGGTCCTCGGTCGTGATGCGGCACTGGAGAGCCGCCCCGTGCAGGCGGATGTCGTCCTGCAGGAGCCCGATGTCGGCGAGCGTCTCGCCCGACGCGATGCGCATCTGCGCCTGGACGAGGTCGACATCCGTCACCTCCTCGGTCACGGTGTGCTCGACCTGGATGCGCGGGTTCATCTCGATGAAGACGACCTCGCCCGCGCGCGGGCCCGCGGTCTCGAGGAGGAACTCGACGGTGCCGGCGTTGACGTAGCCGATCGACCGCGCGAACGCGACCGCGTGGCGGTGGAGGTCGGCGCGCACGGCGTCGTCGAGGTTCGGCGCTGGCGCGATCTCGATCACCTTCTGATGGCGGCGCTGCACCGAGCAGTCCCGCTCGAAGAGGTGGACGGTCTCCCCCGATGCGTCAGCGAGGACCTGCACCTCGACGTGACGCGGCCGGAGCACGGCCTGCTCGAGGAACATGCGCGGATCGCCGAAGGCGCTGTCGGCCTCGCGCATCGCCTCGGCGAGCGCGGGGGCGAGCTCCTCCTTCGACTCCACGCGGCGCATGCCGCGGCCGCCGCCGCCCGCGACGGCCTTCGCGAAGAGGGGGAATCCGATCTCGTCGGACTGGGCGACGAGCTCGTCCACGTCGTCGGATGCAGGCGTCGACCGGAGCACGGGAACGCCCGCCCGGATCGCGTGCTCCTTGGCGGTGACCTTGTTGCCGGCCATCTCGAGCACCTCGGCCGGCGGGCCGATGAACGCGATGCCGTGCGCGGCGGCCTTCGCCGCGAGGTCGGGGTTCTCGGAGAGGAAGCCGTAGCCGGGATAGATCGCGTCTGCGCCCGACTCGACCGCCACGCGGACGATCTCGTCGACGTCGAGGTAGGCGCGGACCGGATGGCCCTCCACGCCGATCTGGTACGCCTCATCCGCCTTCAGGCGATGGAGCGAGTTGCGATCCTCGTACGGGAAGACCGCGACCGTGCGCGCCCCCAGCTCGTACGCCGCGCGAAACGCGCGGATGGCGATCTCGCCACGGTTGGCCACGAGAACCTTCGAGAACATACGCCTCCTCGGCGACAGCTGGCACGGCGGAGCCCGGCACACCGACATCGCTGAGCTCGCCCCCAGCTTAGGGGAGGGTAGGTTAGACCACGTGCACGTACTCAGCGTCAGCTCTCTCAAGGGAGGCGTCGGCAAGACGACCGTGACCCTCGGGCTCGCCTCAGCGGCATTCTCGCGGGGCATCCGGACGCTCGTCGTCGACCTCGACCCCCAGTCCGACGTGTCGACGGGACTCGACATCCAGATCGCCGGCCACCTGAACGTGGCCGATGTTCTCGAGAACCCGAAGGAGAAGGTCGTCCGCCAGGCCATCACGGCGAGCGGATGGACGAAGGTGCACCCCGGCGTCATCGACGTGCTCATCGGGAGCCCGTCGGCGATCAACTACGACGGACCGCACCCGACGGTGCGCGACGTGTGGAAGCTCGAGGAGGCGCTCGCCTCGGTCGAGGCCGACTACGACCTCGTGCTCATCGACTGCGCTCCGTCGCTCAACGCCCTCACGCGCACGGCGTGGGCCGCGAGCGATCGCGTCGCCGTCATCACCGAGCCGGGGCTCTTCTCCGTCGCGGCCGCCGATCGCGCGCTGCGTGCGATCGAGGAGATCCGCCGTGGCCTCTCGCCGCGTCTCCAGCCGCTCGGCATCGTCGTGAACCGCGTGCGCCCCCAGTCGATCGAGCACCAGTTCCGCATCAAGGAGCTCCGCGACATGTTCGGCCCCCTCGTGCTGTCGCCGCAGCTGCCCGAGCGCACCTCGCTCCAGCAGGCGCAGGGCGCCGCGAAGCCGCTGCATGTGTGGCCCGGCGAATCGGCGCAGGAGCTGGCGCAGGACTTCGACCAGCTGCTCGACCGCATCGTGCGCGCCGGCCGCATCCCCGTCCCCGAGACGGGCCCCACCGCCGCGGAGTGAGCCCCCGGACCATCCGCCCGGACCATCCGGCCCCATTCGCATGTCTCACCTGCGTGGGGTTGACGCTCGCCATTCTCACCTTCAGTGAGACACGCACTCACCTTGGTGAGGCAGGTACGTCGTGCTGACTCGACGCGTGTCTCACCCGGCGCGGGAAAGCACCCGCCATACCCACCCGAAACGAGACACGCACCGCCCCGCCCCGACGCGTGTCTCATCCGGCGAGGGAAAGCACCCGCCATACCCGCCCGAAACGAGACACGGCGTGCGAAAGCCCCGTCACTGCCGACGGATGTGTCGACGCGATCGGGGAGGAGCGTCAGGCGGTGCGCTTCGAGCGGCGTGCAGCCAGCTCGTCGACCGGGTCCGGAGCCGTCGGGTCGAAGTCGACGAGCGTCGACTCGACCTCGCGCAGCACGCGCCCGACGGCGATGCCGAACACGCCCTGGCCGCGGCTCACGAGGTCGATGACCTCGTCGTTCGAGGTGCAGAGGTAGACCGAGGCGCCATCGCTCATGAGCGTGGTCCCGGCGAGATCGCGAATGCCCGACGCGCGCAGCTGGTCGACGGCGACCCGGATCTGCTGAAGCGAGATGCCCGTGTCGAGCAGGCGCTTCACGAGCTTGAGGACGAGGATGTCGCGGAAGCCGTACAGCCGCTGCGACCCCGATCCCGAGGCGCTGCGGATGGTCGGCACGACGAGCTCGGTGCGCGCCCAGTAGTCGAGCTGCCGGTACGTGATGCCCGCCGCGCGCGCCGCGACCGCACCGCGGTAGCCGGCTTCGGGGTCGAGCTGCGGCAGGCCGTCGGTGAAGAGAAGGTCGGCGGTGAAGCCGTCCGCTGCGGGATCCTCAGCCATCGTGATCCTTACTCCTCACGTTCGATTCCTGTCCACCGTATGGCAGGGATGGGGCCCCGGCAACGACATCCGCGTCGAGGCGGCGGCGTGTCGAGCGAAGCGTTATGAACGTTATAGAACGACGCCGCGGGTCACGGGAGGACGCGCTCGAGCGCCTGCCGCACGAAGATGCCGCGCACCTCGTCGAGGCGCCGCGCGAGCTCGGGGCCGAGCTCGCCAGCCCGCGCGCGCGAGCGCGCATCCGTGCGCCGCAGGAGCGGGGTGAGCGCCTGGTCGACGAGGTCGGCGTCCTTGTCTGCGCTCTGCTTCACGGCGCGGAGGTGACGCGGCTCGATGCCGTGTCGGTCGAGCGCGACGAATGCACGCAGCAGCGCGACCGCGTGCTCGTCGTAGACGTCGGATGCCTGGATGAGCCCGATGCTGATCGCGTCGTTGAGCAGCTGCGGGGCTGCTCCCGCTTCGGCGAGCAGGTCGGCGCGCGCGTAGGTGCGGGTCGTCGGATGGATCGAGGTCGGCAGCGCGAGCCTCTCGCCTCCGTTCGCATCGACCTCGTCGAGGTGATCGCGGATCACGCTGAGCGGCAGGTAGTGGTCGCGCTGCAGCACGAGGCCGAGACGCAGCCGTTCGACATCCTGCGGCGAGAACTTGCGGTACCCCGACGGCGTCCGCTGCGGCGAGACGATCCCCTGCTCCTCGAGGTAGCGGAGCTTGCTCGAGGTGAGATTGGGGAACTCGGGAGTGAGCTTCGCGAGCACCTGTCCGATGCTCAGCAGCGCCGCTGACGCGCTTCGCTCTGCGGCAGCGGCTGCCATCAGGCGCCGGCCCCCGCGATGTCTCGGGGGGAGGCGAAGAAGTTGAAGCGGAACTTGCCGATGCGCACCTCGGCGCCGTTGCGGAGCACCGCGCGGTCGACACGCTCTCCGTCGACGTAGGTTCCGTTGAGCGAGCGCTGGTCGATGATCTCGAACACCGTCCGGTCGCGGGTGATCTCGGCGTGACGACGGGAGACCGTGACGTCGTCGAGGAAGATGTCGGCCTCGGGATGCCGACCCGCGGTCGTCACGTCGGCGTCGAGGAGGTAGCGCGCGCCCGCGGTCGGGCCGGAGCGCACGAGGAGCAGCGCGGCTCCCGACGGGAGCGCCCCCACCGCCTCGAGCTCGGCGTTCGACAGCTCGCCCGCGAACGGCACGAACGACAGGTCGGCGTCATGCCCGAACGTCTGGGTGACGTCACCTGCTCCGTCGTGGCCGCCCGCCGGCCGGTACTGCGCTTCTGTCACGCTCGACCTCCCTTTCGCTCCACCCTATCCGATCGCCGTCGATCGGATCGGCCCCTCCCAGGGGCCTGTGAGGGCACTCGCGAAAGTCTGCCCTGTGCACGACGCGAGCGGAAGATCCGTTCAGAATCGGCCGATAGCGTCGACGTGCCATGACTGCTCTCCACGCCTCCGCACGCACCCGCCGTCCGTCCCGCCGTCTTGCCGCCGCAGCGCTCGTCGCGGCCGCGATCCTCGCGCCGCAGCTGATGCCATCCGCCGCGTCGGCGCACGACGCGCTTGTCAGCACGTCGCCCGCCGACGGCGAGACCGTGCAGACCCTCCCCGACGCGATCACCCTCACCTTCAGTGGCGCTCTCCTCGAGGGCGCGCCGCAGGCGGTGTTCGTCACGGACGCGTCGTGCCCCGGGATCGCCGAGGCCGAGCCGGGCAGCATCGCGATCGACCGCGCGTCGTGCCGGGACTACGCGGCCGGCGACGCCGTGGCGGACGGCCCGCTCCTCACGCAGCAGCTCGACGTCGCCGGGGCACCCGCCGGCGAGTACACGGTCATCGCGAGCGTCACCTACGGCGACTCGCACAGCGAGGACAAGATCTTCCGGTTCACGACGACCGAGGCCGCGCCGGGCGGGGCGTCCGAGGCGCCGAGCGCCGAACCGGCGGAGACGCCCGCAGCGGAGGACACGGCCGCCCCGACCGAGGCGTCGGAGGATGCCGCGTCTCCCCTCCCCTGGATCCTCGGGGGCATCGGCGCGGTGGTCGCCCTGTCTCTCGTCGCCGTCCTCGTCGGCCGCGCACGCCGGTCCTCCTGAGCCGCCCCGGGCATCCGCCCGCCCGCGCGCTCAGGTCCCCTCCCGCACAGATAGGCTTGATCCCATGGCTCACTACGACGTCGTCATCCTCGGCGCGGGCCCCGGCGGCTACGTCGCCGCCGTCCGCAGCGCCCAGCTCGGTCTCACGACCGCCATCATCGAAGAGAAGTACTGGGGCGGTGTCTGCCTCAACGTCGGCTGCATCCCCTCGAAGGCGCTCCTGAAGAACGCCGAGATCGCCCACACCTTCACCCACAAGGCCGACCTGTTCGGCATCTCGGGCGACGTGCACTTCGACTTCGGCGCGGCGTTCGACCGCAGCCGCAAGGTCGCGGAGACGCACGTCAAGGGCATCCACTTCCTCATGAAGAAGAACAAGGTCACCGAGTACGAGGGCCGCGGCACCTTCACGGGCCCCAAGGCGATCTCGGTCGCCAAGTCGGATGGCTCGACCGAGGAGGTCACGTTCGACAACGTGATCATCGCCACCGGCTCGACCGTGCGCCTCCTCCCCGGCGTCCAGCTGAGCGACAACGTCGTGACGTACGAGGAGCAGATCCTCACGCGCGAGCTGCCCGAGTCGATCGTCATCGTCGGCGCCGGCGCCATCGGCATGGAGTTCGCCTACGTCCTGTCGAACTACGGCGTCAAGGTCACGATCATCGAGTTCCTCGACCGCGCGCTCCCGAACGAGGACGCGGAGGTCTCGAAGGAGATCCAGAAGCAGTACAAGAAGTACGGCATCGACATCCTCACCTCGACCGCCGTCAAGACCGTCACCGACAACGGCTCGTCCGTGCACGTCACGTACGAGTCGCGTGACGGCGTGGCCGGCGAGATCACGGCCGGCAAGGTGCTCATGTCGGTCGGCTTCGCGCCGAACGTCTCGGGCTTCGGCCTCGAGAACACGGGCGTCCAGCTCACCGACCGCGGCGCGATCGAGATCGACGAGTTCATGCGCACGAACGTCGAGGGCATCTACGCGATCGGCGACGTCACCGCCAAGCTCCAGCTCGCGCACGTCGCCGAGGCTCAGGCCGTCGTCGCCGCCGAGACGATCGGCAAGGCCGAGACGATGCCGCTCGGCGACTACCGCATGATGCCGCGCGCCACCTTCTGCTCGCCGCAGGTCGCCAGCTTCGGCCTCACGGAGGAGCAGGCGCGCGCCGAGGGCCGCGAGATCAAGGTCGCGAAGTTCCCGTTCAGCGCGAACGGCAAGGCGAACGGCCTCGGCGAGCCCGTCGGCTTCGTCAAGCTCATCGCGGATGCCGAGCACCTCGAGCTCATCGGCGCCCACCTCATCGGCCCCGACGTCTCGGAGCTCCTCCCCGAGCTCACGCTCGCGCAGAAGTGGGACATCACGGCGCTCGAGGCGGCCCGCAACGTGCACACGCACCCGACCCTCTCGGAGACGCTGCAGGAGGGCTTCCACGGCCTCCTCGGTCACTTCATCAACATGTAGGACTGAGCGCGCGCAGCGCGCCGCCTCCGGTCGTTGAGCGACGAGCGCCAGCGAGGAGACGAAACAACGTGAGCCGGCCCCGGGACGATCCCGGGGCCGGCTCACGTCATTTCGACTCGCTCCGCTCGCTCAATGACCGGGGTGGGTGGCGCCGCCCTCAGTGCCCGAGGGCGCGAGCGAGCTTGGACGCGCTCGAGGCCGAACGCGCGCCCGCTGCGGTCGCCGCGCGTGCCACCGCGTCGAAGAACGCGTCGCGGTCGGCCGGGGCGGCCGGTCCGAGCTCGATCTCCCACTCGTGCCATTCGCGGTCGACCCCCGCGCGGAGGTCCGCCGTGCGCACGTGGTCGTCCACGAACTCCGCGACGACGCCGCCGTCGGCGTCGAGCAGCTCGTACGCCGTGCGGTCGTTGACGATGCGCGCGAGCGGGCGCAGGATCTCGGTCGTCCAGGCGGCGATCTCCGCGGCGACCGCATCCGGGATCTCCTCGGTGTCGCCCAGCGGCCATCCGAGCTCCGTGCGCGCGCCGTCGACGAGCGGGCCCTTGATGTGCCAGCCCGCGTCGGGGCCGCCCGTGCGGCGCCGCAGCGCGACGCCGGCGCGCGCGAGCGCGAGGTCGTCGGTGTCGAGGTAGAGGGCGTCGAGATGCCGCTCCTCGCCTTCCGTGGCGGAGGCGACGCCGGGGACGGCCGACCAGTCGGGCAGGGGCGTTCCGGGGTCGACGTCGAACTTCCGCTCGACCTCGACGAAGCGCGTGGGCTCGGTCATGTCAGCGCGAACCGCCCTCGTCCTCGTCGTCCTCGCCGTCCTGGACGAGGCTGTCCTCCTCCTCGACGAAGAGGAACGCGACCTCGGTCGGGCCGTCGCCCTCCCCCGTGTGCTGAGCCGCGCCCGAGCGGTGGTAGACGACCTGCGTCTCCGAATACGGGACGATCAGCTGCTCGAGATCGGGGCTGTCCAGGGGCAGGACCTGTCCGTCGAGGGGTCCTCCGTGCAGTCGTGCGATGGCCATGCCCTCACGATAGCCGCGCCGCGACGTGCTCGCGCTCTTCGCGCTCGGCCTTGCGCGCGAGCTCGAGAGCGTCTACCGCGAGCCGGACGTCGCGCTCGGCCATCCGCACGCGCCGCTGGGCGAACGTCTCGGCGCCGAACCGGGCGCTCACCCGCGCCTCCTGCTCCTCGACGCGGACGACGATGTACGTGCACGCGATGAGGATCACCTGCGCCGAGAGGTTGAACCACAGCAGCAGGGCGATGAGAGACCCGAACGACGCCAGGAACGGATTGCGATCCGCCCCGCCGGCGAACAGGCCGGACAGCTGCTGCAGGACGGTGAGGCCCGCGCCGCCCAGGAGCGCGCCCGTCCACAGCGCACGCGCCGGAGCGCGGACGCCCGACAGCAGGCGGAAGAGCCAGGCGATGATCACCGCGTCCAGGGCGAACGTCGTGGCGACCGTCGCGACGCGCGTGAGGATCTCGGCCCATCCGCCGCCGGAGAGCCCCAGCCATCCGAGCACCGTCTCGATGAACGTCGAGCCGAGGAACGTGAGCACGGCCGCCGCGAGGAACAACACGCCCACCGACACCGCGAAGAGCAGGTCGCGCAGCAGCAGCCACACGACGAGGACCTCCTCGTGGGCGGTGCCCGCGATCATCCGGATGGCCGTGCGCATGTTGCCGATCGCGCCGATCGCCGCCCAGACGAGGGCGAGCGCCGAGACGACACTCAGCCAGACGCTGCCGCCGAGCGCGGCGCCGAGGCTGTCGGCGTCGATGATGCCGTCGCCGCTGCCGTTGCGCACGAGACCCGGGATGGCCGCGCTCACGGCGTCGATGAGGGCCTGCCAGAGGTCGCTGCGCGCGTTGAGCCAGAGCGCCGCGACCGCGAAGCCGAGCGCGACGGCCGCGAAAACCGAGAACAGCGCCCGGAAGGTCACGGCCGCTGCGAGCAGCCCGCCCTGGTGCTCGGTGAAGAGGAGCACGGCGCGCACGATGCGCACGCGCAGCATCCGGGCGATGGCCGAGCGCACCCATCTCTCGATCGACGACATGCCTGCCACGTTACCGAGCGCTGCCCAGCGCGAGCGCCCCGCCGCGCTCAGGCGACGAGCAGCCCCGCCCAGGCGCCGAGGATCATCCACGGGCCGAACGGGATGCGCGCGTCGCGGTCGGCGCACCGCGCGGCCAGGAGCGCGAGCGCCCAGGCGGCCCCGCCGACGAAGGCCGCGGCCGCGCCGACCGCGAGCACGGCCCATCCGTGCCAGGCGAGGAAGACGCCCACGAGCGCCGCGAGCTTGACGTCGCCGCCGCCCATCCCCTCGGGGTTCGCGACCCGCAGAGCGAGGTAGAAGGCGCCGAGCGCGAGTCCGCCGAGGACGGCACGGCCCAGGGGCGCCGCGTCTCCGAGCGATACGGCGTGCGCGGCGACGACGGCGAGGAGAGCGGCCGTCGAGGGCAGGACGATCCGGTCGGGGAGCCGATGCTCATGGATGTCGACGCGCATGAGGACCACGCCGACGACGAGGAAGCCGCCGTACGCGACGGCGGCGAGAACCTCGGGCAGCGGCATCCCGTCAGGCTAGGGACGCCTGCGGGGGTGGCGCGGATGCCTGTGGAGAGTCACTCCCCCATGCGGTTGCGCATGCGCATCGCGCGCTCGGCCTCGCGCTTGTCCTGCCGCTCGCGGAGGGTCTGGCGCTTGTCGAACTCGCGCTTGCCCTTCGCGACGCCGATCTCGACCTTCGCGCGGCCGTCGAGGAAGTAGAGGCGCAGCGGCACGAGCGTGTACCCGCCCGCCGAGACCTGGTGGCTGAGCTTCACGATCTCGTCGCGGTGCAGGAGCAGCTTGCGGGTGCGCTTGGACGCGTGGTTCGTCCAGGTGCCCTGCGAGTACTCCGGGATGTGCACGGCGTCGAGCCATGCCTCGCCGCGATCGATGTACGCGTAGCCGTCGCTGAGGTTCGCGCGCCCCTGGCGCAGCGACTTCACCTCGGTTCCGGTGAGCACGAGGCCCGCCTCATAGGTCTTCTCGATGGTGTACTCGTGGCGGGCGCGACGATTCGTCGCCACCACCTTCTCACCCTGTTCCCGGGGCATGCGCTCACCTCCTCGCTCTCACGGCGCAGCCTTCCACCCTAGCAAGGGTCGGGCTATGCCCGGAGCCAGCGCCGGATCGCGAAGCCCGCCGACAGCGCCGCGAGCACGACGCCGACCACGACGAGCACCGGCACGACGGCCCACGCCTCGGCCATCCCCACCCATGGGATGGCGTACATCTCGTTCACGAGGTACCGCTCGACGCCGAAGTGCACGCCCGCGAGCACGGCCGCGCCGGCGAGGGCCGCGCCGATGAACGCCGCGAACACGCCCTCGAGGACGAACGGCGTCTGGATGAACCGGTTGGACGCGCCCACGAGGCGCATGATGCCGACCTCGCGGCGGCGGGCATAGGCCGAGAGGCGGATGGTCGTGGCGATGAGGAGCACGGCCGACACGAGCATGAGGGCGGCGATGCCGATCGCGATGTACGTCGCGATCGTGAGGGTCGCGAAGAGCGGATCGAGGTACTCGAGCTGGTCGGTGATCTCCTCGACGCCCTGGATGCCCGTGAACGCCTCGACGATGACGTCGGACTGGCTCGGGTCGACGAGGTTGACGTGGAACTCCGCGCTCGTCTGCTCGGCGGTGAGGAGGCTCGCGTAGTCCTCGCCGAGGTTCTCGACGATCGAGTCGAACGCCTCGTCGGGGCTGAGGTAGGTGTAGTCCTGGATGAGCGGCGACAGCGTCGGGCCCTCGAGCTCCTCCTGCACGGCGGTGATCTGCTCCTCCGACGCGGCGCCGTCGACGCACGTGTCGCCGGTCGACAGGGGCGAGCACATGTAGATGTCGACGAGCGCGCGGTCCTGGAAGTACGCGTTGGTCTTGGCGATCTGGGCCTGCATGAGCACGGCCGCGCCCACGAAGGTGAGCGAGACGAAGGTCACGAGGATGACCGAGACGACCATCGAGGCATTGCGGCGCAGGCCCTGCAGGGCCTCGCCGAGGACGAGTCCGAATCTCATGAGGTCGGCCCCACTTCGTCGTCGCGGGAGGTGAGCCCCAGGCGGTCGGCCATGCCGAGCGCGTCCACGTCGACATCGACGCGCGGGATGGACGAGGTGCGGTTCGCGGCGTCCTCCGACTCCGGATCGACGCCGGGCGCGGCGGCGGTCTCGGCGGCGCGCTCGACGGGCGGGATGGCCGCGTCGGCGGGCTCGGACGGCTGCGCGGCGGGCGCGGGCGTCGGCTCGGCGGCGGGCGCCGGCGTCGGCTCGGCGGCGGTCTCCACGACCTCCTCGACGGCGTCGACCGCGCGCTGCGTGGCGCTCTCGGCCGTCTCGCCCGGGGTCTCGGACACCTCGCGCTGGACCTCGAGGACGGCGGTCAGGGCCGCGATCGCGGCCGCACCGCGCTCGGTCTCCGGCTGCAGCGTGCGGATGACCGAGGTGTCGCCGTAGCCGCCGTGCCGGTCGTCGCGGACGAGCTCGCCCTCGCGGAGCTCGATGACGCGGCGCCGCATCTGGTCGACGAAGGTCGCCTCGTGGGTCGCCATCACGACCGTCGTCCCGGTCGCGTTGACCTGCGCGAGGATGCGCATGATGTCGACGGACGTCGTCGGGTCGAGGTTGCCGGTGGGCTCGTCGGCGAGGAGCAGCTGCGGCCGGTTGACGAGCGCCCGGGCGATCGCGACGCGCTGCTGCTCGCCGCCGGACAGCTCGTGCGGCATGCGACGGCCCATGTCGGCCAGGCCCACGCGCTCGAGCGCCTCGGGCACGGCCTCCTTGATGAAGGCGCGCGACCGGCCGATCACCTGGAGCGTGAACGCGACGTTCTGCGCGACGGTCTTCGACTGCAGGAGACGGAAGTCCTGGAACACCGCCCCGATGTTGCGGCGGAAGTACGGCGTGCGCCGTGAGCTGAGGGTCTTCGTGTCGCGACCGAGCGCGACGACGCGGCCCGAGGACGGAAGGTCCTCGCGGAGGATGAGGCGGAGGCAGGACGACTTCCCCGAGCCGGAGGCTCCGACGAGGAAGACGAACTCGCCGCGCTGCACCTCGAAGTCGATGTCGCTGAGGGCCGGCTTCGCCGTGCCCTTGAAGCGCTTGGTGACGTGTTCGAACCGGATCATGGCGTACCGAGCCTAAGTCGCGACGCCCCGGGTACCCCGAGCGACACCCCCGCCCGACGCGTTGCCAGGCGGTTCGGAGGTGAGGGCCCTCCGAGGCGCGTGTGGTGTCATGGTGCTCTCCGACGAAAGGCCTCGCCGTGCCCCGCACCTCTCCCCTGCCGTCCGCCTCCGCGGCGACGGACCTGCCCGCTCCCCGACTCGTCGTGAGCGACATGGACGGAACGCTCCTCGACGCGGCCGGCGAGGTTCCCGCGGCGTTCTGGCCGCTGCTCGACCTCATGCGCGAGCGCGGCATCGTCTTCGCGCCGGCGAGCGGGCGGCAGTACGCCACGCTCGCCCGGCTCTTCGCGCGCGCCTCCGACGGCATGCCCTTCATCGCCGAGAACGGCGCCTATGTCGTGCGCGACGGCGTGGAGATCTCGTCGCTCGTCCTCGATCGTGCGTTCGTCGTCGAGGCGGTCCGGCTCCTGCGCTCCCTCGCGGCCGCCGGGCGCGACATCGGCGTCGTCCTCTGCGGCAAGCGCTCGGCGTACATCGAGCGCGTCGACGCGCCCTTCGTCGCCGAGGCGAGCCGGTACTACGCCGCGCTCGAGCGGATGGACGACATCCTCGCCGCCGATGACGACGTCCTGAAGATCGCGGTGTACGACTTCGTCGACGCCGCCACCGGGACGGGCGCCGAACTCGACCGGCTGCGCGAGACGCACCAGGTCGTCGTCTCGGGACGGCACTGGATCGACGTCATGCCGCCCGCCGCGAACAAGGGCGCTGCGGTCGAGAGCCTGCAGCGCGAGCTCGGGGTGACGCGGGACGAGACGGTCGCCTTCGGCGACTACCTCAACGACCTCGAGATGCTCGACGCGTCTGGGCAGTCGTACGCGATGGAGAATGCCCACCCGGACATCCTCGCGCGCGCCCGCTTCACGGCGCCCTCGAGCGAGGACGAGGGCGTCGTGGCCGTGCTGCGCGGGCTCCTCGACGCGGAGCCCGCGCAGCAGGGCTGAGCGGAGGTCAGCCCTCCATGTCCTCGAGCTCTCGGCCCTTCGTCTCGCGCACCTTCCAGAGCACGAAGAAGAACGACAGCAGCGAGAAGAACGCGTAGAACCCGTACGCGAAGGTCAGGCTGATGTCGCTGAACACCGGGAAGGTCGTCGAGATGAAGAAGTTCGCGAGCCACTGAGCGGCCGCGGCGACCGCGAGCGCGCTCGCGCGGATCCGGTTGGGGAACATCTCCCCGAGGAGCACCCACACGACGGGGCCCCAGGTCGCGCCGAAGCCGACGACGAACAGGTTCGCGGCGATGAGGGCGATGATCGACCACGGTGCGGCGAGCTCGGCGCTCGTCGTGCCGTCGGCCGCCGTCACGAGCTCGGCGAACGAGAACGCGAGGGCCATCGTCCCGAGCGAGAGCGTCATCAGCACCGAGCCGGACAGGAGAAGCGCGCGGCGGCCGACGCGGTCGACGAGGATGATCGCGACGATCGTGACCGCGATGTTCGTGATCGAGGTGATGACCGATGTCGTGAGGGCGCTCGACTCGTCGAAGCCGACCGATCGCCACAGCGTCGTCGAGTAGTAGAAGATGACGTTGATCCCGACGAACTGCTGGAAGACCGACAGGAGCAGTCCCACCCACACGATGGGCTTGAGGCCGAGCACGGGCCCGGCGAGGTCGCGGAGCGACTCGCGCTTCTCGCTTTCGAGCGAGTCCCGGATCTGCTGGATCTTGAGGTTGACGTCGGGCTCGCCCGTGAAGTCGAGCAGCACCTGCGACGCGCGGTCGTAGTCGCCCTTGCGGACGAGGAAGCGCGGCGACTCAGGCAGCCGCAGCGACATGACGCCGTACACGATCGCCGGGATCGCCTCGGCCATGAACATCCATCGCCACGCGTCGATGCCCCACCAGAGCACGGCGTTCGAGCCGCCCGCGATGCCGGCAAGGAGCGCGTTGGACAGAAGAGCGGCGAAGATGCCGGTGACGATCGCGAGCTGCTGCAGCGAGCCGAGCCGGCCGCGGATCCGCGCGGGCGACACCTCCGCGATGTACGCGGGCGCGATGACGGAGGCGGCGCCGACGCCGAGACCGCCCACGACACGCCACACGATGAGGTCGATCACGCTGAACGCGAGACCCGACCCGATCGCGGAGACGAGGAAGAGGATGGCCGCGACGAGCATGACGGGGACGCGGCCCCAGCGGTTGGCGATCGATCCGGCGAACCACGCGCCGGCCACGCAGCCGAGCAGCGCGGACGACACCGCGAATCCCTTGAGTGCGGCCTCGAGCTCGAAGTCCGCCGCGAGCGCGTCGACGGCGCCGTTGATGACGGCGGTGTCGAATCCGAAGAGGAATCCCCCGAGCGCCGCGGCGATCGCGATGCCGATCACCCGCGCGCTGGTCCTCGTGTGCTGTCTCTCCATCAGAGTCCTCCTCGTTCTGCCTGCGGACGTTCGAGGCCTCGTGAGCCTCCCGTGCGTGCTCGCTCCGTGTCAAGGGCTCCCGCGTCGGAGGCCTCGAGGGCGAGGATCTCGGAGATGCCGGCCACGGCGTCCGCACGGTGCGCGATGACGATCGTCGTGAGCTCGGGACGCGCCGCGACGCTGCGGCGGATGGCCTCCTGGGTGATCGGGTCCTGATGGGATGTCGCCTCGTCGAGGATGAGGAGGCGCGGGCGCCGCGCGAGAGCGCGCGCGAGGCTCAGCCGCTGGCGCTGGCCGCCCGAGAGCGCGAGACCGTCCTCGCCGACGCGCGCGGCGAGACCGTCGGGGTGCGCGCGCACGTCGTCGGCGAGTGCCGCCTGCTCGAGCGCTCGCCACGCGTCATCCTCCGAGAGCCGCGGATGTCCGAGGCGCAGGTTCTCGAGGACCGTGCCGCTCACGAGCACGGCCCGCTGCTCGACGAGCGCGACCGCGGCACGCAGCTCGGAGAGCGCGATGTCGCGGAGATCCACGCCGCCCAGCAGGATGCGCCCCGCACGGGGATCCCGTGCCCGGACGAGGAGCGACGCGAGCGTCGACTTGCCGCTTCCGCTCGGCCCCACGACGGCGAGGCTCCCGCCCGGCGGCACCGCGAACGACAGTGCATCGAGGACCGGAAGAGCGGCCTCCGAATACGCCGCGGTCACGTTCTCGCCCCGGACGTCGAGCGGGCCGTCCGACAGCCTCACGGGTCGCTCGGGGTCGGCGACGCGCGGGCTGCGATCGAGCACGTCGAGGTAGCGCCGGGCCGCCACGAGCGCGAGCGGGAGGCTGCGCGCGAACGCCTCGACCGCGGTGACGGCGGGCGCTGCGCCCACGACCGCGGCCGCGAGCACGACGTGCGCCGCCGGGTCGCCGCCCGCGAGCGCGAGCAGGGCGATGACGGCCGCGAACGGCCAGGCGGCGCCGATCGCCGTCCGTGCGCCGAGCGCGCGCCCCTCCGCTCGCAGGTGCGCCCCGACTCGCGCCCCGAGCGCATCGAGAGCGGCGAGGCGCCGCTCCTCGGCGCCGAGGGTCCGGATCTCGACCGCGGCGGCCGCGTCCTCCGCGACGTGCTGGGCGATCGCGGCGCGTTCGACGAGGAGCCCGCGCGCTGCGGAGGCTCCGCGCGCGCGGCCCACGAGCGGCGCGAGCACTCCCCCGATGATGAAGGCCGTGAGGACGACAGCTCCCTCGGCCGGTCCGACCGCGAAGCCCGCCGCGACCAGACCGCCGGGCACGATGACCGCCGCGAGCGCCGGAACGAGGGTGTGCGCGAAGAAGACCTCGACGCGGTCGATGTCGCGTGCGGCGATCGAGGTGAGCTCGCCTGACCCCTCCGCGATCTCGGCGGGCGCGAGCGGGACGACCGCGTCGTAGAACCGCAGCCGCATGTCGGCGATGAGATCGAACGCGGCACGATGGCCGAGGAACTGCTCGAGATACCGCAGCCCGCCCTTCGCGACGGCGAGGGCCACGAGCAGGACGACCAGGGGCAGGATGTCGACGGAGGCGCCTGCGGCGACGGACACGATGGCCCCTGCCGGCACGGCGAGCAGCGCGACGCCCGCGGCGAGCCCCGCGAGCCGCGCGAGCAGGGACGCGAGCAGCCAGGGCCAGGCCGGTGCGGCGATGCGAGCGAGCCGTGCGATCACGATGCCTCCTCCGCCGAGGTGGCGGCCGCGAGGTAGCCGCTCGACAGCGCGAGCTCGGAAGGAGCGCCCGCGGCGGTGACTCTTCCGCCCTCGATCACCACGACGCGATCGGCGGCGTGCGCCTCGGGCAGACGGTGTGTGACGAGGAGGACGGCGCGTGTGCGCGCGAGGTCTCGGAGCGTCGCGAGGACCCGGTCGGCCGTGTCGCGGTCGAGGCTCGCCGTCGGCTCGTCGGCGACGAGCGCACCCCGGCCGCCGAGCAGGGCACGCGCGATCGCGATGCGCTGCGCCTGACCGCCCGAGACGCCTCGCGCGCCCTCGCCGACCCTCGTCTCGAGTCCGGCCGGCAGCTCGGCCTCCGGTGTCGCGAGACCTGCGGCGCGGAGCGCCGCAACCAGGTCGTCGTCGGACGCGCCGGGCGCGGCCAGAAGGAGGTTGTCGCGCACCGTGCCGGTCAGCAGCACGCTGCGCTGCGGGACGTAGGCGACCGCCGCGCGGAGGGCCTCGGGGGACGCCTCGCGCCCGTCGATGCGCAGACCCGTCGCGGGCAGGAGCCCGGCGACCGCGAGCGCCAGCGACGACTTGCCGGATCCCGAGGGTCCGACGATCGCGGTGAGCCCGGGGGCGAGCTCGAGATCGACCTCGTCGACGACACGGACGCCGCCTCGATCGACGCGGACGCCGTCTCCGCGGATGCGGCCGCCCGGCGCGACGGCCGGCGCTGCGGATGCGGGCGACGGAGCGGACGCGATGGCGGCGCGCACGCGCTCGGCCGCGGCGCGTCCGGCGAGCCCGACGTAGAACGAGCGGCCGAGGCGGTCGACCGGCTCGCGCAGAGGCACGGTCAGGAGGAGCAGGGCGAATGCGGCCCCCGGCGAGACGGAGCCGTCCGCGACGCCGGACACCGCGAGCGCGCCGACGAGCGACAGCATCACGACCCCGAAGATCGCATCGGTGACGAGCAGCACGACCTGATTGCGCCGGAGAAGGCGCATGGCCTCCACGCGCATCCTCTCGGCCTGGACGGCGAGCTGCGCGCGGCGCTGCCCCTCGGCACCCAGCAGGCGGATCGTGCCGAGAGCGCGCAGCGTCTCGAGGAAGGACGCGGCCAGACGCGCGGAGATCATCCGGAAGCGGCCGGACCCCGCGCGGAAGCGCGACAGGAACCAGGCGATCACGGGCGGGATCGCCGCCGCGCAGACCGCGATCGGCAGCGCGATGCCGGTCGAGACGAGCACCGCGATCGCGACGATCACGACCACGGGCACGGTGAACGCGGCGATGAGCGGCCCCAGGAAGACGCTGCGGTAGTGCGCGGCCCGCTCGACGTCGTCGGTCGCGCGCGCGACGCGGTCGCCCGACGGCGTGCCGTCATCGAGCGGCGCCGTCAGCTGCGCCGCGACGACGGCGCGACGCCAGGCGCGCTCCTCACCGGCCTGCGCGAGCGGAGGAAGGAGCGCCTCGGCTCCTGCGAGAAGCGCCGCGGCCGCCGTGGCGGCGAGCGCGATGCCGAGTGCGGGGGCGGCGCTCGCGCCCTGGAGGAGCGCGTCGACGCCCGCGCCCGCGGCGAGCGCGGCCCCCGTGAGGGCGACCGCCCTCAGGACCCCGAGCGCGACCACGGCCCAGCCGGCGGGCGGGACGTCCGCGAGCACGCCGAGCGGGCGCCGAGGGGTGGTGCGCATGGGAGATGAGGCCTTCGGGGTCGAGGGACTCGATCCATCCTAGGAAACGCGGGAGAGGAGGGGCGCATCGCGCCCCTCCTCTCCCGCGTGGTCCGAGCTCAGTCGACGAGCACCGCGACCGTCCGCGCCGGGATCTCGATGGTCGCCGTGTCCGCGCTCCAGGAGGTCTCCTGGACGACCGGGTCGGAGCCGTCGGCCTGCGCGGGCGTGAGCGCGAGGGCGCGTCCCTCGAGCCCCGCGAGCGATTGCGTGACCGGCTCATCCGAGGCGTTGAAGAACACGAGCGCGCCGTCGAGCTCGGGGTCGGCGTCGGCGCCGCGCAGATCGTCGATCCACATCGCGATCGTGCCCGGCGCGTCGGTCGCGGGGAACGACACCTTCTCGTGGATGAGCTCCGACGAGCCGAGCGTGAGCAGGCCCACCTCCGAGCGCACCTCGAGCAGGTCGAGCGCCGCGGCCTCGGCCGTCGCGATGTCGTCGGCCGTCGGCTTCAGCGCAGGGTCCTCGAGGAGGGGCGCCATGATGCTCCACTTGCCGCCGTTGTCGGCCTCGGGAGGCAGACCCGATCCGAAGGTGGACTCCTGCCCCGACCAGTCGATCCGGTTGAACCAGTCGCCCGAGTCGTAGCTGTTGCGGTCGAGCGACTTCGAGCGGAGCAGCTCGGTGCCCGCGTGCCAGAACGACACCGACTGCGACAGCGTGGCGGTCGCGAGGGAAAGCGTGTTCATGCGCACGCGCTCGGCCATCGGGGTGTCGGCCGGGAGCTTGAACACGGAGAGGTCGTAGAGCGTCTCGTTGTCGTGCGCATCGACGTAGTTCACGACCTCGGATGGCTCGTCGGCGTAGCCGGCGGGCGCGCCGCGATAGTCGATCTCATCGCCCCGGCGGATCTCGCCGTCCGACGTGAGCAGCTCGTAGTCGCGGAGGTTGCCCGCGAGGCCGAGCTTCACGAGGTCGGTCTCGTGGCCGAGGTCTGCGAGCGCCTGCTCGTTGGTGCCGTTGATCGGGTCGCCGTTCGGGTCGGTGCCGAGGCCCGTGCCGAAGCCCTGGCGGAACGTCGACGATCCGTCGACCGGGCTGCCGCCGTGCACGGCGTCGCGGAGCCGGTCGTTGAACGTGCCGATCCCGGTGCCGCCGAGCTGGCCCTGCTTCGCCTGGGTGAAGAGCCGGTTCCCCGCGACCTCGCCGAAGTCCCAGCCCTCGCCGTAGAGGTAGATGGACGATCCGTCGACGCCGTCGCGGCGCAGGGTGAGCTCGTCGAGCGCCGCGCGGATGGCGGTCATGTTCTCGACGGAGTGGTGGCCCATGAGGTCGAAGCGGAATCCATCGACGTGGTAGTCCCGCGCCCAGGTCACCACCGAGTCGACCATGAGCTTCTGCGCCGCGGCGTGCTCGGTCGCGACGTTCTGGCAGCACGTCGACGTCTCCACATCTCCCGCGGCGTCGAGGCGGTGGTAGTAGCCCGGCACGACGCGGTCGAGCACCGAGCGCTCCCCCTGACCGGACTCCGCGGTGTGGTTGAACACCTCGTCGAGCACCACCTCGAGCCCCATGCCGTGCAGCGCTCCCACCATCGAGCGGAACTCCGCGACGCGAGCCCCTCCGTGGGCGTCGACCGCGTAGGAGCCCTCGGGCACCGAGTAGTGGTACGGGTCGTACCCCCAGTTGAAGCCGTCCTGAGCGGCGACCGCCGACACGCACTCCTGCTGGTCGGGCGACGCCGGCCCCATGGAGGCGAGGTCGCAGTCGGGCTCGAGCTGCGCGGCCCGGTCCTCCTCGATCGTGGCGATGTCGAAGGACGGCAGGAGGTGCACGGTCGTGATGCCGGCGTCGGCGAGCTGACGCAGCTGCCGCGTGCCGTCGCTGTCCCGCGTGAACGCGCGGTACGTGCCCCGCTCCTCCGCGGGCACGGACTCATCCGTGATCGAGAAGTCGCGGATGTGCAGCTCGTAGATCGCACGGTCCACGGCCTGCTCGACCTCGGGCGCCTTCGCCTTCGTCCACTGCTTCGGCTGCCAGGCCCTGTCTTCGAGATCGATCGCAACCGAGCGCTCGGAGTTCGGCGTGAGCGCGACGGAGTACGGGTCCGTGACGACGTTCGTCTCGATGGCGCCCGTCGTCGGCGCGAAGACGGTCACCTCCCAGGCGAACTCATCGCCCTTGAGATCCTTCTTCCCGCGGACCTCCCACACTCCGGAGGCCTCGTCGTAGCGCGCCTCGTGGCGGAGCGGATCGCCGTCGGCGCCCTCGTCCCACGTCAGCAGGGTCGCCGACTGCGCCGTGGGGGCCCACAGGCGGAAGGTCGGCTTGCTCCCCTGGAACGTGACGCCGAGCTCGACCCGCTCGAGCGCGTCAGCGTAGAGCGCGTCGAGCAGCCCGGGGATCTGGACGCCGGTGTAGCCGGTGATGACGCCGTCTCCGCCGCGCTGCGCGACAGCCAGCTCGCCGCGAGCGAGCTCCGCGGCGTCCTGCCCTTCGACCCGCAGCGCGATCCCGTCCGCGAGCGCCGGGAAGCGCTCGCGCTGCTCCTCGGTGAGGCCCCCGTCGACGACCGTCAGGGCGATGGGGTCGGCGCCTTCGACGGCGCCGTCGACGAGCTCGAGGCTCGCGTCCGGCGAGGCGTAGAGCTCGTACGACGCCCCGTCGGGCTGCCCGAGGTCGGCGGGCCAGACGAGCGTCTCCTCATCGATCCAGTGCGCGCGCTGCTCCCCCGTCCCGGCGAGCGGCGGCTCGGCCGCGGCGATCTCGAGCCGGTGGTCGGCGATCGAGTAGCGGAAGGTCACGGGCGTGCCGTCGGCCACGCTGAAGGAGTAGTTAGCCCCGTCGCGCACGCCGTCGACGCCGTAGTTCTCGTCCCAGCTGCGCCCGTGCGCGACCTTGGCCTCGTAGCCGCCGTCGGGGATGGCGTCGGTCGTGAGCTCGTACACGCCGTCGCGATCGCCGTCGGAGAGAAGTGAGCCGAGGCAGTCGGGGGCCCAGTCGCCCGCGCACCCGAGCTCGCTCTGGAAGCTCCCGGACACCGTGACGATGGGGCCCTCCGCCGTCGACTGCACCACGTTCGAGCGCGGGTCGAAGAGGAAGGTGATCGGGCCGCCGTCGTGCGAGAACGAGAAGTTCGCGCCGTCCTGGACGCCGCCCTGGCCGTAGTTCACGGTCCAGCTGCCGTTCAGCGCCACCTTGTACTCGTAGTCGCCCGCGGGCAGGTCGAACGTGCCGGCGTAGACACCGCCCGCCTGCAGCTCGAGCTTCGCCGCCTCGCACGCCGGGTCCCAGTCCCCCGCGCAGCCGAGCTCGGAGTTGTGGCTTCCAGGCACCGTGACGAGCTCGATCGGCGTCTCCGGCTCCTCCCTCTCGACGAGGTCGACCGCATTGCCGGCCGATGCGTAGGTCGAGGCCGCCGAGCGGTTGCCCGCGGCATCGGTCACCACGGCGCGGTACTCGACGAGCGTTCCCGCTGGCAGCTCCGAGACGTCGTGGAACACGCGCGGCTCGGTGTCCTCGGCGGTGCCGAGCGCGTGCCAGGCATCCTCTCCGACGGTGCGCCACGAGAAGCTCGTCTCGATCCATCCGTCGCCCTCGACCTCCGCCGAGACCGGTGCGAGGCCCTCGAGGCCTGCGCCGGGTGTCGGGGCCGCGATCTGCACGGCGGGCGCGGCGTCGCCCGCCGACACCGTGGCGTCGGCGCGGTAGACGACCGCGCCGAGTGCGGGGACGGTGACCGATGCGGTGCCGGACGCGTCGCTCGCGATGGGCGCGTCCGCGCCGTACACGGGAGCGTAGGACGCATCCGAGGTGAGCGTGGTGAGCTCGACCGTGCGCGCCTCCTCGGCGTTGTTGAGGGCGACGACGTACTCGACCTTCTCATCGCGATCGACGCGCGAGAAGGCGTACACGCCCGCGCCGTTCTCGGCGTAGAGCTCGATCTGGGCGCCGGTCGACAGCGCGGGGTGCGCCTCGCGCAGCGCGGCGAGCTCGGCGATGTGCGTGTAGAGCGGCGCCGACGTGTCGTAGCGGTCGACCGATCCCGCGGTCTCCCCCGTCACGAGGGGCTGCTCGACGTACTCCGCGACCTGCGAGGCGAAGAGCGTCTGGCGTGCGCCCTTGTCGCCGCCCGTGCCTGCGAAGCCCTGCTCGTCGCCGTAGTAGACGACCGGCTGCCCGCGCGTGAGGAACAGCAGCTCGTGTGCGAGCTCATCCCGCTCGAGGGCCTCGCCCGTGTTCTGGAGGAGGTAGCCGATGCGCCCCATGTCGTGGTTCCCGAGGAACGTCGGCAGCGCCGTCGCCGACGAGTCGGGCGTCGTGTAGCGGTCGTCGCCGTCGAAGAGGCCCTGGAGGCCCTTCGCGGAGTTGCCCGCCGCGAAGCCCGCCGCCGAGGACTGGAAGGCGAAGTCGAGGACCGAGTTCATGTCGGTGTCGCGCACGTACGGCGCGAGCTTGACCGGGTCGGCGTCGTAGACCTCGCCGAACATGAAGAAGTCGTCCTTGCCCTGCGCGTGCGCGTAGTCGAGGACCTCCTTCGTCCAGGTCTCCCAGAACGGGAAGTCGACGTGCTTGACGGTGTCGATGCGGAAGCCGTCGATGCCGAGGTCGACCCAGTCGCGGTACACCTCGACGAAGCCGTTCACGACGGTCGGGTGCTCGGTCATGAGGTCGTCGAGACCGTCGAAGTCGCCGTAGGTCACGGACTCCCCCGACCAGGTCGAGTTGCCGCGGTTGTGGTACAGCGTCGGGTCGTTGAGCCACGCGGGAGTCTTGGCCTCGGGGTCGCTCGTCACGGGCGTGTACGGGAACGAGGACTCCGCGTCGAGAGCCGGGAACGATCCCGTTCCGGAGTAGTCCGCCGGGTCGAAGGCGCTGCCGTCCGCGTCGCGATACGGGCTCGTCGCCTGGTCGATGTACCCGTACTGGCCCTCGGCGTAGTCGATGACGTCGGCGGTGTGGTTCGTGATGATGTCGAAGTACACCTTGATGCCGCGCGCGTGGGCGTCGGCGATGAGCGCCTCGAGCTCGGCGTTCGTGCCGAGGTGCGGATCGATGCGGGTGAAGTCGGTGACCCAGTACCCGTGGTACCCGGCGCTCGCATTCGCGCCCTCGCCCTGCACGGGCTTGTTGGCGAAGCTCGGCGTCAGCCAGATCGCCGTCGTGCCCAGACCCTCGATGTAGTCGAGGCTGTCGCGCAGGCCCGCGATGTCGCCGCCCTGGTAGAACCCGCGGTCGGTCGGATCGAAGCCGTGCGCGAGCCGGTCGCCCTCGATGCCGCCCGTGTCGTTCGCGGGGTCGCCGTTGGCGAACCGGTCGGTCATCACGAAGTAGAACCGCTCGTCGGAGCCGGGCTGTCGCACGGGCGCCGCGACGAGCGCGTCGTCCTCCGCCGTGTACCCGCCCGTGAGATCCACGACCTCGACGCCGACGCGCTTGCGGTTGTCGTCGAAGACGAACCGCAGCGTCGCAGGCCCCGCGACGGCGAGCGGGATGTCGTCGGCTCCCCCGTCGAGCCCGTACGCCTCGTCCCATGTGTCGTTCAGCGCGACCTTGTAGTGGTAGCTGCCCGCCGGCACCTCGAATTCGGCGGCGTACACGCCCTCGACGCCGGTCGGCGCGAGCTCGGTCTCCGAGCAGTCCGGCAGCCAGTCGTCGGCGCAGCCGAGCTCGCTCTGCAGGCTGCCCACCAGCGCAGGCGACCGATCGGCGGCGCTCGCGGACACGGCGGAGCCGACCGCGCCCGAGAGCGCGAGGGCGGGGATGGTCATGAGGGCAAGCGCGCGACGTCGCGCAGCGGTCGTCTTCGACACGTCTTCTCCGGGGTGCTCGGGTGATGACGCCAGGCGTCCCGCCGAAGATAGCAACCTCGGCGGCGATTCTGCAAGCGCTTGCAGCCAGAAACATGAAGCGTCACCGCCGACTTGGCCCCTTCCGCGCAAGCGCTTGCAGGGTGGGATGTGCGGGATGCCGCGATCGGGCACACTGGAGGGATGGCGGAGGACCCCCGAGCGCTGCGCAGCCGCAGGCGGCTGCAGGAGGCGCTGCACGACCTGCTCACGCGCGAGGCGCTGACCGACATCGGCGTCGCCGAGCTGTGTCGTGCGGCCGGTGTGCACCGGACGACGTTCTACGGGCACTACACGAACGTGGGCGACGTCGCGTCCGACATGCACGCGAGCTGGCTCGACGCCGCCGCCGAGATCTCCGTGCAGCCGGGAGACTCGCTCGCCGACCTCGCGGCGCGGTACGAGGAGGCGACCACGGCCGTCCTGCGCGGCATCACCGCGGAGCGCCCCGCCCTGCGCGCGCTCCTCGCTTCGGAGTTCTCCCTCGACTTCCGCCGACGGCTGCAGGCCCTCTTCGACGAGCGATGCGCCACGGCGCTGTCGCGGTTCCGCGAACGCGGCTTCGATGTGGTCTTCGACGACGCGGTCGCTGCCGCGTATGTCGCGGGCGGGTTCGTGGGCGCCGCCCTGCGCTGGGCGACGAGCGACGAAGCCGACGAGGAGTCGTACACGCGCGCGATCTTCCAGCACCTTCCCGCATGGTGGCCGCGCCCGGCCTGACGCTGCGCGGCACCGCGCTAACCTCGGACGGATGAGGCACAGGCGCGGGCGGATCGTCGTGGTGGAGTCCCTCGCCGAGTTCGACGCCCGACTCGCGCAGGGCGCGCGGAGCCTGCGCGGATGGCGCCTGCTCGGCCTCGACCTCCGCGAGCGGTCCGGGCAGCTCGCGGACTGCGACACGTCGCGCGCGACCTTCGCAGGATGCGCGCTCGCCCCGGGGGACGCCGAGCTCCACGCCGGTCGGGGCGCGCTCGTGCTCCCCGACGTCGCCTTCGCCCCCGTCGACCCTCATCGCGACGCGCTCTACACGGCCGACGAGCTCTACGACGCGCCCGTGTGGGGCGCATCCCTCGACGGACGCGCGTACGCCTGGTCGCAGGAAGCGCGCGACCCCGACGCCGTCCTCGCCCGCGTGCTGCATGACGCAGGGGTCGACGCGGCGCTCGAGCGCTGGGTCGCGGGGCGGCACCTCGTCGGCGTGATGGGCGGCCACGCCCTCCGGCGCGGCGAGCCCGACTACCGCGAAGCCGCGCGGCTGGGGCGCCTCCTCGCGGCGCAGCGCCCCGACGGCCGCCTCGTCGTCGCGACCGGAGGGGGTCCCGGCGCGATGGAGGCCGCGAATCTGGGCGCGCGCTTCGCCGATCTCCCCGAGGACGCGCTCGATGCGGCGCTCGCGACCCTCGCCGTGCATCCGTCCTTCCATCCGTCAGTCGACAGATGGGCCTCATCGGCGCGCGCCGTCCTCGCCGACCTCGCGTCGCCTGTCGACACGCTCGGCGTGCCCACCTGGCACTACGGGCACGAGCCGCCGAACCTCTTCGCGACGGCCATCGCGAAGTACTTCCGGAACGCGCTGCGAGAGTCGATCCTCCTGCAGCTCTGCGACCGCGGCATCGTCTTCCTGCCCGGCGCCGGCGGAACCGTGCAGGAGATCTTCCAGGACGCGTGCGAGAACTACTACGCGACGCCGGAGGCCGTGGGCGAGATGGTGCTCGTCGGCCGGCGGCACTGGACGGAGACGTACCCCGCCTGGCCGCTCCTGCGCGCTCTCGCGGAGGGGCGGTCCATGGCGGGGCACGTGCACCTCGTGGACGACGTCGACGAGGCGGCTGCGCTCATCGCGGCGCGCGGCTGACGGCTACTCGGTCCGCTCGGGGTCCCGCAGCACGCGGGTGAGCACGGGGCGCGTCGCCCGCAGGGCGAGCCACACGAGCAGGATGCCGAGCGCGAAGCACGCGACCATGACGACGATCGAGATGGGCGCGAGGATGAGCGACATGCCGAGGAGCGGGAAGACGAGCGCGCCCCCGGCGAGCGCCGAGACGATGACTGTGAAGAGCAGCGGCCCCATCGTCGCGCGCGTGCGGGCGGCCTCCATCGTCGCCCGCGGCATGCCGATGCGATCGAGCGCGACGTAGAGCCCGCGCCGGTCGAGGATGGCCGCCGCCTGATTGACGCCCACCGAGCACGCGACCATGAGGAACGAGACGACGAGCGTGATGAGGATGCCCGTGCGCACGTCGACCATGAGGTAGGCCTCCGCTCCCTCGCCGGCCGGGGTCGCCTCGGCGAAGGCCATGCCCGAGCCGCCGACCACCGCGACGAACGTCGTCATGGCCATCCCGCCGACCTGCCGCCATGCGGCCTTGGGGGATTCGAGGACGGCGCGCGCCGCGACGAGCCGCTCGGGGGTCGTCGCGCGCTTCACGCGGAGCCGCGCGTGCACGCCGATCGCCCACGGCCCGATGAGCCCGAGCACGCCCACGCCCGCGGCGAAGCAGCCGCCGACCGCGATGACGACGGCGGCGTATCCCGGCAGAGCTCCCAGGGCGCTGAGCACCGCGTACGCACCCGCGACGACCGCGACGGCGATGACCGCCCGCAGCCAGTGCAGCCGCGGCGCCTCCTGCTTCGTCCGCACACCCAGCGGAGAGATGTTGACGCGGCGCAGTCCGAGCCCCGCGCTGAGGGCGGCGACCGCGCCGACCGCGGCGACGACGCCGAGAAGCGGCCCGACTCCGACCCAGAGCGACGCCGCGCCGATCGGCCGTCCGAGGAACGGGATGAGGCCGACGAACGGCATGAGACCGAGGTAGAGCACGATGCCGACGAGCGCCCCGGCCACGGCGACCGCCGTCGACTCGAGCACGGTCATGATCGTGACGAGGCGGGGCGTGGCCCCGAGGAGGCGGAGCGTCGCGAGCCGGTCGTCACGACGGCGCGCCGAGAGCCGGGCCGCAGCGCCGCCGAGAGCCATGAGCGGCACCGCGAGGATCGCGAGCGCCACGATGCTCAGCACCTGGTAGAGCGGGACGATGCCGGCGTCGTCGACCGGCCAGGCCCAGAACATGAGCACGCCCCCGAGCACGGTGAGGAGGAGAGCGGTCGTCACGGCGAACGCGACGGCGGGCAGCGCGAACGCAGCCGCGCTCTGCGCGCTCGGTCGCGAGAGGTGCCAGGTCAGGCGCAGCACCGGGGCGCGGCCGCTCCCCTGCCCGAGCGGCGCGGGAGGCGCCGTGCGCTCGGCCGCCAGCGCGGTCATCGCGCCACCGCCGTCGTCCGCTCGCCCTGGACGATCCGTCCGTCGCTCAGGCGGATGGTCCGCGTGCAGCGCGCCGCGACCTGCGGATCGTGCGTGACCACGACGAGCGCGTGCCCCTGACGCAGGGTCGCGTCGAGCAGGGCGGTCATCACGTCGGCCGACGTGGCCGAGTCGAGCGCGCCGGTCGGCTCGTCGGCGAACACGACGCGCGCTCCGGTCGCCTGGGCGCGCGCGATCGCGACGCGCTGCGCCTGACCGCCGGAGAGCTGGCCGATGCGACGGTCCTCCATGCCGGCGAGGCCCAGCGCCGCGAGCCACTGCCCGGCGTGCGCCTGCGCCGCCTCCCGCGGATGGCCGGCGAGCATGAGCGGGAGCGCGACGTTCTCGACGGCCGTGAGCTCAGGCAGGAGGAGGCCCTGCTGGAACACGAAGCCGAGCTCCTCGCGACGCAGCTTCGAGCGCTCGGACTCGCGCAGGTCGTTCACGAGCCTGGCGCCCGCGCGCGTCTGGAGGGTCACCGTCCCGGCATCGGGGGTGATGATGCCCGCGAGCACGTGCAGCAGGGTGGTCTTGCCCGACCCCGAGGCGCCCATGATCGCGACGGCCTCGCCCGGGCGCACGTCGATGTCGACGCCCGCGAGCGCGTAGGTCGGCCCGTAGGCCTTCGTCAGGCCGCGTCCGCTGAGCAGCGGGGCGGACGGGGCATGGGCGGAGGCATCGGGTCGAGGGTCTGGAGTGTGCATGCCTCCATGACATCGGATGGCCTCCCGCGGCGTCGTCCGCCGGGCGGCCCCATCCGGTCATCCTCGCGATGTATCCCGTCTCGGTCGCGGAGGGGAGCCGCCCCGCCGGCGGCTCCCCTCCGACCCGTCACCGGCGTGCGTCGAGGTCGAGGCCGCTGCGCTCCGCGACGTCCTCCCAGGCGAGGAACTTGAAGTTCGTGCTCGCCTCGTCGGAGCCCTCCGGCGTGTTGTCGCCGTCCTGCACGACGAGCAGTCCCCCGTCGAACCCGGGCAGGCTCGCGCTCACCGCGTCCGCACCGTCGCTGTGCTGCGTGCCGTCGACCGCACCGTCGCCGATCGCGAAGGAGCCGACGTAGTCGTTCCCGCCCTGCAGCTCGTAGACGGCGAAGGTGTCGTCGCCCTGGCTCGAGGCCAGGAGGTAGCCCTTCTTCCCCTTCGTGCGGTAGATCGTGAGCCCCTCGATGTCGGTGCGCAGCGCATCGCCGCCGAAGCCGGGGTTCTCCCCCGCGACGCACTCGTCGGTCTCCGGGTCGTACACGGCGGGCTGGCCGAACTCGACCGCGGTGTCGACGAGCTCGGGCTCTCCGGTGAGGTCGGCATCGACCTTCCAGATGCCCACGAGCTCCTGGCCGAGGTAGGCCGTCCCCGTCCGCTCATCCACGACCATCCCCTCGACCTGCGCGTACTCGCCGGGGTCGTCGCACGTCGTCCAGGTGGAGCCGTCGGGCAGCGTGAACGCGGCCGGCAGGGCGAGCTCGCGGATGCGCTCCCAGCCGACCGTGCCGTCCTCGCGCGCCTTCAGCTCGAGGAGGGCCACCTCCGTCTCGGAGTTGCGGCTGACGAGCGCGTACGCGCCGTCGTCGTCCTGCCACGTCGTGAGGCCGTACGCGGTGTGCTCGCCGTCGATCTCCTCCTGAGAGGCGCTGAAGATCCAGCCGGCGTCGGGGTCGGTGACCTCGGTCAGCTCGCCGTCGTCGATGACGAAGATGCCCAAGTCGTCCATGCCCTTGTCGGACGCGACCGCGAGGTCGACCTCGTCGCCGTCGAGCTCGAAGTCCTCGACGATGTCGACGTTGTTGTAGCGGCCGGGCGCGTGGTCGTCGCCGGGTGCCGGCTTCGGGGCGATGTGCTGGAGCTCCTCGCCGTCGAGGTCGTACACGTAGATGCCGGCCTCCTTCGCGGTCGCGATGACCACGCTGTCCTCTGGGTCGTCCTCGTCGATCCAGATCGCGGGGTCATCGGCGTCGGCGTCGTCCTCGTCCCACAGCGCGGGGGTCTCGAGCACGGCCGTGAGCTCATCGGGCTCGTCGTGGTGAGGGCGCGCCTGCGCGGCGGAGGCGCCGACGAGCACGGCGGCCGTGCCGATCGCGGTGACGGTGAGCAGTCGGGGCAGCAAGGTCTCTCCTCGGTTCGGGGAACGGTGACGCTCGATCGTTCTCCCCGGCCGTGAACGCGACATGAACCGGCGCTGACGCGACGACCGGCGTTGACGGCGCCGCCGCGGGTGCCTAGCGTCAGTCGCAGGCGGCCCCGAGGAGGCAGGCGCATGGGAGTGGTGTTCTCGAGCTTCACGACGACTCTCGACGGATTCATCGCCGACGAGCACGGCCGGGTCGGCGCGCTCTTCGACTGGTACGAGAACGGCGACGTCGAGGTGCCGCTGCGCGGCTACGGCCTGGTGTTCCACATGTCGCAGGCGAGCGCCGACTACTGGCGGCAGAACGACACCGAGGGCGCGTTCGTGGCCGGACGCGGGATCTTCGACGACGCGCGGGGCTGGGGCGGGAGGCCGCCCGGCGACTCGCCGACCGTCGTGGTCACGCATCGACCGCCTCCGGAAGGCTGGCCGCCCGTGCCGGACGCGCCCTTCACCTTCGTCGGCGACCTCGACGAGGGACTGCGGATCGCGCGCGAGCTCGCCGGCGACGGCGACATCAACGTCGCGCGCGCCGACATCGTGCGCCAGTGCCTCGACCGCGGCATCCTCGAGGAGATCCGCATCGACCTCGCGCCCGTGCTGCTGCACGCCGGCACGCGGTACCTCGACGGGATCGCCCGCCGGGACATCGAGCTCACGCAGCTCCAGGTCGTCGAGGGCACGGGCGTGACCCACATCCGGTACGCCGTCGCGTACCGCGACGCCGCGGACGCGCGCTGATCCCGCGGAGCTCAGCCCTCCAGCAGGTCGACCGCGGTGTCGAGCGTGCGCGCCGCCGCCTGCGCGTCGACCCGCACGGTGGCGAGCGCCGCGACGACGAGCCCCGTGAGCGCTTCCGCGAGTCGCAGCCGCTCGCCCTCCGACCGCTCCGGATGCCGTGCCGCGACGCCTGCGGCGAGCGCGTCGCGCAGCTCGGCACGGTAGGCCGCGACCGTCTCGGCGACCGCGTGGTCGTCGCCGATCGGCGCCGACGCGGCGTTGATGAGGAGGCACCCGCTCGTGGCCGGGAGCGTGCGCGCCCGCGCGAGCGCATCGCGCAGGCCCACGAGGTAGTCGCGTGCCGCGGTCACCGCCACGTCCGCGCCCTGCAGCGGCCGCAGGCGCGGGCGCACGACCTCGTCGAGGTAGCTCTCGACGGCGGCGTCGAAGAGACCGCGCTTGGATCCGAACGCGTGATAGAGGCTCGACCGCCGCAGCCCCGTCGCCTCCTCGAGCGCCGGCACCGACGCGCCCTCATAGCCCTCGTGCCAGAACACGCCGCGCGCCGCGCGCACGACCTCCGCGCGGTCGAAGCTCGGAATCCGCCCCATGTCCGCTCCCGTCACCCGTTCCCCGGACTATATTGTAACGGTCATTACAGAAAGGTCGATCATGATCATCGCAGGTCTCGTGCTCGCCGCCGTCGCGGCACTCGTCCACGTCTACATCTTCTTCCTCGAGTCGATCGCCTGGACGAGCCCGCGCGCCCTCAGGACGTTCGGCCAGACGCGCGAGGCGGCCGAGGCGCAGAAGGAGCTCGCCTTCAACCAGGGCTTCTACAACCTGTTCCTCGCGATCGTCGCGGCACTCGGCGTCGTGCTGTTCGCCACGGGCGCGGCCGTCGTCGGGGCGACCCTCGTCTTCACCGGAGTGGGCTCGATGCTGGCCGCGAGCCTCGTGCTCCTGATCTCGAGCCCCGACAAGGCCGCGGCCGCGCTGAAGCAGGGCCTGGTCCCTGCCCTGTCTGTGATCGCGCTCGCGATCGGCCTCGCCCTGTGATCGACGCACCCCGCGAAACCGCAGCGAAGGAGAGAACCCGGTCCATGCCATCCGCCGTCAGCACTCAGATCCAGCTCGTGTCCCGCCCTCAGGGCTGGCCGACCCACGAGGACTTCCGCACGGTCCAGGTGACCTACGGCGACCTCGCTCCCGGGGAGGTCCGTGTGGAGAACGCGTTCGTCTCCGTGGACCCGTACATGCGCGGGCGCATGAACGACGCGCGCAGCTACGTCGCGCCGTACGCGCTCGGCGAGACCATGGAGGGCGGAGCGGTCGGACGGGTCGTGGCGTCGGCGTCGGACGACGTGCCGGTGGGCAGCGTCGTCGTGCACCAGCTCGGATGGCGCGACATCGCGCAGGCTGACGCGTCGGCGTTCCGAGTCGTCCCCGACCTGCCCGGCGTGCCCCTCTCGCTGCGGCTCCACATCCTCGGGATGACCGGGCTCACGGCGTACGTCGGGCTCACTCGCATCGCGGAGATGAAGGAGGGCGACACGGTCTTCATCTCGGGCGCGGCCGGAGCAGTGGGCACGGCCGCGGGCCAGATCGCGCGGCTCCTCGGCGCGAAGCGCGTGATCGGCTCGGCGGGCTCGCCCGAGAAGGTCGCCCTGATCACCGAGAAGTACGGCTACGACGCGGCGGTGGACTACAAGGTCGCCCCCATCCGTCAGCAGCTGGCCGACGTCGCGCCCGAGGGCATCGACGTCTACTTCGACAACGTGGGCGGCGACCACCTCGAGGCCGCCCTCGACGCCTTCAACGACGGCGGCCGCGCGGCCCTGTGCGGGGCGATCGCCACGTACAACGCCGACGGCCCCGTGCCGGGCCCCGACAACCTGTCGAACCTCGTCACGCGCGGTCTGCGCCTCGAGGGCTTCACGGTCGGCAAGCATCTGTCGGCGGCGCCGGAGTTCCAGGAGCGGATGGGCGGCTGGCTCGCGGAGGGACGCATCGCCTACGACGAGACGATCGTCGACGGCATCGACCACGCGGTCGACGCGTTCCTCGACATGATGCGCGGCGCGAACACCGGGAAGATGCTCGTCCGGATCTGAGGCCAGGGCCGCGCTATCGTCGCGACATGAGCACCACCCTGAGCGACACCGATCTGGCGCACCTGCGCCGCTGCGTCGACCTCGCGCGCGAGGCCCTCGACGACGGGGATGAGCCGTTCGGCTCCGTCCTCGTCGACGCCGAGGGCCTCGTGCGCTTCGAGGACCGCAACCGCGTGAAGGACGGCGACGCCACCCGCCACCCGGAGTTCGAGATCGCACGCTGGGCAGCCGCGCACCTGTCGCCCGCCGAGCGGCGGACGTGCACCGTGTACACCTCGGGCGAGCACTGCCCGATGTGCGCCGCTGCGCACGCCTGGGTCGGGCTCGGGCGCATCGTGTACGCGTCGAGCACCGAGCAGCTGGGCGCGTGGCATCGCGCGTGGGGCGTCGCCCCTGGCCCCGTCGCCGCGCTGCCGATCACGGCGGTCGCGCCCGGCGTCCGCGTCGCCGGCCCCGCGCCCGAGCTCGCGGCCGAGATCCGCGCCCTGCACGCGCGCATGCTCGGCCGCGAGGCGGACGACGGCGATCAGGCCGGCTGAGCCGCGCGGACCCGCAGGGCGCGCGCGAGGTGGTCGCGCTCCTCGATGACGATCCGGCGCAGTGCGGCCGGGGCGTCGCCGTTCGCGGCGAGCCACGCGTCGACGCGATCGAGCGAATCGGCCTCGGGGAACAGCCCTCGCACGAGGCGCCCCGCGATCTCGATGCTGCGCTCCTCCCACGCGGCGCGGATCCGCGCGAAGTAGGCGTCGTCGAACTCGGCCACGAGGTCGCGCCGGCCGCCGGCGCGGAAGCCCGAGATGGTCGCCGAGAGGTGGTCGTTCGTGAGCGTCCGGTCCTCCCACGCGGCGTTCCACGCGTCCCGGCGGACCACGGCGTCAGGGCGCGACGCGAGCACCCGGAGGTGCTCCGTCCGGCCGCTCGCGGTGTCGTCGCGCGCGAGCTCGGCGTCGGCGTCGGCAGTCGTCGCATGCCCGGTTGCGGCGAGCGCCGCGAGCCACGCCCAGCGGAGGTCGGGGTCGAGAGCGAGACCATCCGGCGCTGGCCGCTCGCCCGCGAGGATCGCACGGAGGTCGGCGGCGCGCCCGTCGTGGAAGGCCGCCGCCGACGCGACCGCACGCGCCCAGGCGAGCTGGCCGTCCGACCCCGGTGCCGCCGCGGTCATCCCCTGCCACGTCGTCTCGAGCCATGCCGCACGCTCGGTCGCGCGCGACGACTCCGGCGTGTAGTGCCCGACCGCGTAGGCGGAGTTCGCGAGCACGCCGCCGAGCAGCGCGACGTTCGACTCGGCCGGTGCGTGACGCCGGACGATCTCGAGGTACCGCCCCGTGGGGAGCTCCCCGTCGCGGGCCGCGTTCCAGAGCGCCGACCACACGAGCCCCCGCGCGAGCGCATCGTCGATGGTCGAGAGCGCCTCGTGCACGGCGTCGAGCGAGCGCGCGTCGAGGCGGACCTTGGCGTATGTGCGGTCGCCGTCGTTCGGGAGGATCAGATCGACGTCGGGGGCGACCGGGAGATCCACGGTCGTGCGCTCCGCGCGGATGTCGAGGTCGAGCGATGCGCGGCGGACGAGGCGGCCCGCGTCGAGCGCGTACAGGCCGAGCGAGAGCCGGTGCGGACGCGGATCGGTCTGCACGACGGTGAGGCCCTGCCCGCGCTCGACCGAGATCGTCGACATGCCGGTCGTCTCGAGCCACGCGCGCGACCACGCGCGGACGTCGCGGCCGGACACGGCCTCGAGCTGCGCGAGCAGATCCTCGAGGGTCGTGTTCCCGTACGCGTGCGCGGCGAAGTAGCGTCGGGACCCCTCGAAGAACGCCTCCTCGCCGACGAACGCGACGAGCTGCTTGAGGACCGATGCGCCCTTCGCGTAGGTGATCCCGTCGAAGTTGAGCTTGGCTGCCTCGAGATCGGGGATGTCGGCGACGATCGGATGGGTCGTCGGCAGCTGGTCCTGCTGATACGCCCACGCCTTGCGTCGATTCGCGAACGTCACCCAGGCGTCTGTGAACCGGGTCGCCGCGGCGGCCGCGTGCGAGCCCATGTAGTCGGCGAACGACTCCTTGAGCCAGAGGTCATCCCACCAGCGCATCGTGACGAGATCGCCGAACCACATGTGCGCCATCTCGTGGAGGATCGTGTTGGCGCGCGCCTCGTGCTGCGCCGTCGTCGACGCGCCCCGGTACACGTAGGCCTCCGTGAAGGTCACGAGACCGGGATTCTCCATCGCCCCGAGGTTGTACTCGGGAACGAACACCTGGTCGTACTTGCCCCACGGGTACGGGAACGCGAACGCGTCCGTGAAGAAGTCGAGGCCCTGGCGCGTGACCTCGAGCACCTCGTCCGCGTCGAGGTGCTCCGCGAGCGACGCGCGGCAGAGGACGCCGAGCGCGACCTCCTGCTCGTCGCGGCGCCAGACGCCGTCGACGCGGTGGTACGGGCCCGCGGCGACCGACGTGATGTAGCTCGAGATCGGCAGAGTCGGCGCGAACTCGATGTGCTGCGCGCCATCCGCCTCCTCCGACGCGACCGCGCTCTGATTCGAGAGCACGTGCCATCCGCTCGGCGCGGAGACGCGGAACGTGTACCGGGCCTTCATGTCGGGCTGCTCGAAGCAGGCCATCACCCGGCGGGAATCGGCGGGCTCGTACTGCGTGTACAGATAGGTCTCGCCGTCGACGGGGTCGACGAACCGGTGCAGGCCCTCGCCCGATCGGCTGTACGCGCCGCGTGCCGCGATGCGCACGGTGTTGCGGTCGGCGAGGCCCGCGACGCGGATGCGCGCGCCATCCCACTCGACATCGTGCGCGACGCCGTTCACCTCGACGGACTCGACGGCCTCTCCGATGAAGTCGATCCACGTCTCCTCGGCCGTCGCGTCGAACTCGAGGACGCTCGTCGTCGGGAATCCGCTGCGCTGCGTATCGGGTGCTCCCGTGAGATCGAGCTCGACGCGGATGGCGTGGACGGTGATGGCCGCGGATCGCGCGGCCGCTGCTTCACGGCTGAGGTTGGCGCTGTTCACCGGTCCATGCTTTCACGGCGCGGAGCCGTCGCCGCGGAGCGGCCCCGCGCGTAGGCTGGCCGCGATGAGCACTTCCGCAGACGACGGCCGCATGAACTTCCACACGCGCAAGTGGGTCCGCCCCGAGGACCTCAACGCGAACGGCACCCTGTTCGGCGGGAGCCTGCTCAAGTGGATCGACGAGGAAGCCGCGATCTACGCGATCATCCAGCTCGGCAATTACCGCGTCGTGACGAAGTTCATCTCGGAGATCAACTTCGAGGCGTCGGCTGTGCAGGGCGATCTCATCGAGATGGGCCTCATCGCGACGCACTTCGGCCGCACGTCGCTCACGATGCGCGCTGTCGTGCGCAACATGATCACGCGGCGGACGATCCTCACGATCGAGAAGATCGTCTTCGTGAACCTCGGCGAGGACGGCAACCCCGCCCCGCACGGCTACGACTCGATCACCTACCAGCGCGATCGCATGCCGACCGAGCACTCCGCGACCGGGACCATCCGCCTGCCGCAGGCATAGCCGCCGACGCGGCGGGCCCGCCTCGGATCTCAGAGCAGGCCGAGCCGCCGACCAAGCTGCAGAGGACGCGCACCGCCCGCCGTCAGCGCACGCGCAGCGCGCCGGGCTGGATCTCGACCGCGAACTGCGTCACCTCGCCGAGGTCGTCGCCGTCGACCTCGAGCACACGCGGCTGCGGCAGCTCGACCGCGACCGACGTCGCTCGCGCGTGGGCCGCCGTCTCGCCGCTCTCGGCGCGGTCGGTCGCACCCATGAGACGGCGGATGCCGTTGTCCCACACGAACGAGCGCAGGGTGTCCAGCCAGCCGGCGATGCCCTCCGCGCTCAGCAGCAGCAGGTCGAGCTCGCCGTCCGACGGGTCCGCGTCGGGCAGAAGCGTGATGCCGCCCTGCAGCATGCCGCAGTTGCCGACCATCAGGGTGTGGCCCGGCGCCGTCACGGCCTCTCCCCCGTCGACCGCGATCCGCAGCTCGATGACCTCGCTCGCGTTGACCGCGCGCCCGAGGGACTCCACGTAGGCGAGCCATCCGACCTTGCTCTTGAGGTCGTCGTCGGTCTCCACGATCATGTGGGCGTCGATGCCGAAGCCGGCCATGACGGCGAAGGCCTGTCGAGTGGGCGCCCCGTCGACGGCCGTCTCGATCCATCCGATGTCGATCACGCGCGCTTCGTCGGCGAGCGCGCGGGCGAACGCCGCCTGCGGGTTGTTGAGCGGGATGTCGAGGTTGCGCGCGAGCAGGTTGCCGGTTCCCAGCGGCACGATCGCGAGCTCCGCGCCCGCGCCCGGCTCCGCGAGGCGCTCCGCGACCGCGCGCACCGTGCCGTCGCCACCCGCCGCGACGATCACGTCGGCGCCCCACTCGAGCGCATCCTCCGTCGCCTTCTGACCGGGATCCTCGACAGTGGTCTCCCACCACGAGATCTCCCGCTCGTCGTCGCCGAGCGCGGCGGCGAGCCCGGTCTCGAGCACCTCGCGCTCGGTCTTCGACGGGTTCCAGACGATCGCGATCCGCTCGAGTGCCATGCTTCCCCCTGTGTCCTGCGGCCGACTCGCCTCCTCAGCCCTCGGGGAGTGCGAGCTTGGCCTTCTTCGCCTGCTTGCGGTTGCGGTCCTTCGCGAAGATCTTCTTCGCGTCCGCTGGGTCCAGTCTGCCCTCGGCGAGCAGGCGGATGGGGCACCGCTTGCAGCGTGGCTTCGACTTGCAGCAGGTCTTCTTCGGCTTGACCCGCTTGCTCTTCTTCTTCCCGGAGGACATCCCGACATGGTAAGCCGCCCGGCTCCCCGCGCGAAGAGGGGAGCCGGGCGGATGACACCGCGTGTCACGCGGCGGCCGAGCGGATGGCGCCGGCCGGTCAGCGCGCGTCGGCCACGGCCGCGACGGCGACGTCGGGATGGTCGCTGAAGACGCCGTCGAGGCCAGCATCGACGAACGCGCGCAGCTCCCCGGCGAGATCGCCGGCCGCATTCGGGTCGGCGCTCGACCGGAACTCGGCGGGCAGGAACTGGTTCTCGAGCCGGAACGTCCACCCGTGCACCTCGAGTCCGGCGGCGTGCGCGTCGGCGACGACCGCGGTCGGCTCGGCGAGCGTGCCATCGGCCGCGCGCGGGATGACGACCGACTTCTCGGCGCCGAGGATGTCGGCGTACGTCGCGATCTCCGCGAGCCCCTCGGGCGTGACGAGGTCGGCGTACGTGCGCGGGTCGCCCGCGGCGCGCAGGTCGAACGGTGCGCCCGACGAGTTCGCGAGCTGGGCGATCCGGACATCCGTCATCGCGTCGAGATCGCGCAGGTTGCCGGTCTCGAAGCTCTGGATGACGACGGGCGCGTCCGCGCGATTCATCCCGTCGGCCTCGAGCGCCGCGACGAGCGGCTCCTCGAGCGAGAGGCCGATCCCGTCGAAGTAGGTGGGGTGCTTCGTCTCGGGCGCGATCCCGACGGGCTCCCCGTCGCACGTCGTGGAGTGGCGGGCGAGGTCGATCACCTCGTCGAGGGTGGGGATCAGGTACAGCCCGTCATAGGCCGCGCTGCCAGGGCGGACGTGCGGGACGCGCTCCTTGGCGCGCAGCGTGCGCAGCTCGGCGAGCGTGAAGTCCTCCGTGAACCAGCCCGTCACGCTCGCGCCGTCGATGACCTTCGTCGTCCGGCGATCGGCGAACTCCGGATGGGCGGCGACATCGGTCGTCCCGCCGATCTCGTTCTCGTGCCGGGCCACGAGGACGCCGTCCTTCGTCGACACGACATCCGGCTCGATGTAGTCGGCGCACTGCAGGATGGCCGTCTCGTACGCCGCGAGCGTGTGCTCGGGACGGTACCCGCTCGCGCCGCGGTGGCCGATGACGTCGACCGCCGAGACCTGCGGGCGCGTCTTCTCGAACGACACGACCGCGAACTCGGTGTCGTCGGGCGTGCCCGGCACGCGCGCGTCGTTGCCGGGGTAGTTGTTGTCGTTGCCGATGAGAAGGTCGCCGCCGCGCAGCTGCACGACCGTCTCGAACGACTGCACGGGGAGGGAGAAGACCTCGCCCGTCCCGTAGCCGTCGCCCGCGCCGATCCCGCTCGGGTTCGCGATGCGCAGCGCGTCGAGCGCGAGGGTCTTCTCGACGTACCCGTCGTCGTCCACGCTGTCCAGGGCGACGCGGTACACGCGCTTGGTCACGGCCTGCTCGCCCTCGAAGTCGTCGCGCTCGACGAGCAGCAGATCGCCGCCGCGGACGGCGAAGGCGTCGCCGATGACGTTGGCCTCTTGGTCGGCCTGGTAGCTCCAGGTGCGCCCCGTGTACGCGCCGGCGCGGATGTCGAACTCCAGGATCTCCCGGCGACGCTGGTCGGCGTCGTCGGCGTACGCGCCCTCGACCACCGGGTACAGGTAGTGGCCGTTCGTCGAGATCGCGAGCGCCTCGAAGCCGCGGCTCGAGCGCACGCGCGGCGTCTCTCCGGCCGAGAGGTAGGGGTTCTGCGGCGACTTCGCGCCCTCGAGCGCGTAGGGCTTCTCGAGGAGCGTGCCCTCCGCGTCGAAGTGGAGCAGGAACGGCCCGAACTCCTCGCCGACCCAGAACGTGCCGTCCTTCGCGCGCACGACCGACTCGATGTCGAAGTCGGCGCCCGTGAGCAGCCGCTCCGCCGTGCCCTCGTTCACGATCGGGAAGTCCAGGAGGTTGTCGCGGTCGTTGTACGAGATGAACCGCTCGACCGCGATCTCGCCGGAGCCGCCCTCCGCCGTCTGCCAGTCGGGACGGACGAGGTAGCTGCGCAGGAGGAAGTCGGCGGAGTTCGCCTTGGAGCCGAACCCGTTGTCGGGCTGAGCCCAGAACGTCCCGTCGCCGTTGTCGATCATGGCGGAGAACCCGGGGATGACCTGGCCCTCCCACGGGCCCGTGCGGCCGTTCGCGGGGGTCGCGAGGGCGCCCGACGGCGGCCCCTCCTCGAGGTGGTCGGCGGAGAGGGTCGCGCGCGCGACGAGCGTGGGCTCGTCGACGGGCGCGCCGCCCTTCTCGTTCGCGGCCAGGGCCGGAGCGGGGACGAGGGAGACGGCCACGGCGGCCGCCGCGGCGGCCGCGGCCAGGCGCTGGGGCCTCCGGGAGAGGATTCGCTTCATGCCGCCAGCGAACCGAACCGCGCGAGCACGACGGTGTCGCGCATGCGGCTGCGCGGCGACGCCGAGGTGAACGGCCGGAAGCACCCGGGGACGCTCCCCGGCCATCCGCCTCAGAACGCGATCGGAAGCGAGGGCGCGAGCCGCCGAAGCCGCGTGTACGTCGGCAGGAGGGCGTCGTACAGCTCGTCGAAGACGGGCAGGAGCGCTCCGTAGACGGCGGCGTCGCCGGGATGCGGGCGGATGGTCTCGTGCACGGGCAGGCGCTCGGCCGCGACGTCGATCGACTCGATGAGCCCGAGCGCCTGCATGCCGAGGAGGGCCGCGCCGTAGCTGGAGCCCTCCTGCCCCTCGAGCAGGCCGACCGGAGCGCCGAACGCATCCGCGAGGGTCTGCTGCCACAGCGGGTGCTTCATGACGCCGCCCGTCGCGCGGATCTCCTCGACCTCGAGGTCGGCCGCGCGCATCGACTGCAGGACGAGGGCCAGCTGCAGGGCGACGCCCTCGACCGCCGCGCGCACGAGGTGCTCCGTGCGATGTGCGCGGGTGAGCCCGATGTAGGCGCCGCGCGCGATGCTGCTCCAGTGCGGTGCGCGCTCGCTGAGGAGGTAGGGCAGCATGATCAGGCCGCCCGAGCCGGCCGGCACGGTCGCCGCCGCATCGAGCAGCTCGGCGGTCGACAACTCGTGACCGCCGGCGATCTCGGACCGCACCCACTCGAGGGTCACGCCGCCGTTGTTGATCGCCCCGCCGATGACCCAGCGGTCCTCCGTGAGGGCGTAGCAGAAGACGCCGCCGCGAGGATCGACCGCGGGACGGCGGACGGCGACGCGCAGCGCCCCGCTCGTGCCGATCGAGCAGGCGGCGACCCCGGGCCGCACGGCGCCCACGCCGAGATTGGCGAGGGGGCCGTCTCCTGCGCCGACGACCACGGGGGTCGCGAGCGGGAGGCCCGTGGCGGACGCCCCCTCCTCCGTGAGCGCGTCGAGCACCGTGGTCGTCGGGACGAGCTCGGGGAGCTGCTCGGCGCGGATGCCCGCGAGCGAGAGCGCCTCCTCGTCCCAGTCGAGGCGGTGGATGTCCATGAGCCCCGAGCACGACGCGAGCGAGTGGTCGATGACGAGCGCGCCGCACATCCGCAGCAGCACCCAGTCCTTGATCCCCGCCCAGATGGCCGCCTGCTGGCGGATCCGCGGCTCCTGCTCGCGGAACCAGATGAGCTTGGTGAGCGGCGACATGGGGTGGATGGGCGTTCCCGTGCGCCGATGGAGCGCGAGCCCGCTCGCGGACGCGCGCAGCCGCTCCGCCTGCACCGCCGCGCGCGTGTCGGCCCACGTGACGACGGGCGTGATCGGCTGCAGCTGCGCGTCGAGCGCCAGCAGCGAGTGCATCGCCGACGAGAACGACAGCCCCGCGACGCGCTCCGCGCCGACCTCGGCGACGACCTCGCGCACCGATGCGTAGACCGCGCCCAGGATGAGCTCGGGATCCTGGACGGCGTGACCGGGATGCGGCTCCTCGAGCGGGTAGCCCTGCGAGGCCGAGGCGACGAGCTCGCCGTCGACCGTGTAGGCGACCGCCTTCGTGGCGGTCGTCCCCATGTCGACGCCGATCACGATGTCGCGCGGGTTCGTCATGCTCCGACCTCCTCGTCAGCCAGCGTCGCTCTGCAGCGTCACGACCACCTTGCCGGAAACCTGCGCATCGCGCGCGATCCGGAAGGCCTCGGCGACCTCGGCGAGGGGAAGCGCGTGCGTGACGACCCTCTCGATGCCGGGGTCGGCCGCCAGCAGCGCGACGGCCTCGTCGATCTCGTCATGGAACCGGAAGGTGCCCACGAGGTGCACCTCCTTCGAGATGTACGGCGCGAGGTTCACCGGACGCGGCTCGTTCGGGACCATCCCGACCTGCACGACGACGCCCTTGCGGCGCACCGCCGTGCCGGCCGACGAGATCGCGACGGGCGCCCCCGAGCACTCGAAGACGACGTCGAACGCGCTCTGCGGGAGCTCCTCGGTGCCCACGCGAACGAGCGCGTCGGCCCCGAGTTCCTCGGCCCGCGCGAGCGGGGCCTCGAGCACGTCGCTGACGGTGATGTGCGCGGCACCCCGTGCGCGGGCCGCGGCGACCGCGAGCAGGCCGATCGGCCCGGCACCCGACACGAGCACCCGGGCGCCGGCGAGGTCGCCGGCCCGCGTGGCGGCGTGCAGGGCGACGCCCAGCGGCTCCGCGAGCACGGCGCGACGAACAGGCAGCGCGTCGGGCAGGACGCGGATCATGTCGGCCCGCACGACGAGCTGCTCGCTCATGCCGCCCTGGGTGTGCGGCCACGTGGACGCGCTGCCGAGGTACGACCCGCCCGGCCACAGGTGCGGGTCGTCCTCGATGCCGCGCTCCGGGGTCCCGAAGCGCGCGGGATGGACCGTCACCGGCGTCCCGGGGGCGAGCCGGCCCGACGGGTCGAGATCGACCCGTCCGGACAGCTCGTGCCCCGGGACGAGGGGCTCCCGCACCACGTACTCGCCGTTCGCACCCTCGAAGTAGTAGTGCAGGTCGGAGCCGCAGATGCCGACGCTGTCGACGCGGATCCGCACCTCGCCCTCCCCCGGCTCGGGCGTCGGGGCCTCGCGGACCTCGATCCGCTCCTTGCCGTCGATGAATGCGGCGCGCATGCTCTTCTCCCTCTCGCTCACACGACGGCGGTCATGCCGCCGTCGACGAAGATGTTCTGCCCCGAGACGAAGCTCGACGCATCGGACGCGAGGTAGAGCAACGTGCCCCACAGCTCGCGGAAGTCCCCCCAGCGCCGCGCGGGCGTCCGGTTCACGAGCCAGGAGTTGAACGCCTCGTCCTCGACGAGGGCCCGGTTCATCTCGGTCGCGAAGTACCCGGGCGAGATCGCGTTGACCTGCACGTCGTAGCGCGCGAGGTCGGCGGCCATCCCCTTCGTGAGCATCGCGACGCCGCCCTTCGACGCCGAGTAGGGCGCGATCGTCTGCCGGGCCAGCTGCGACTGCACCGATCCGATGTTGATCACCTTGCCGGAGCGGCGCTCGGCCATCCCGGGGGTGACGAACCGCGACACGTAGAACACGCTCGAGAGGTTCGCGCTCACGACGGCATCCCAGTCCGCGACCGGGAACTCGGTGAACGGAGCGCGCCGCTGCACGCCCGCGTTGTTCACGAGGATGTCGGGCACGCCGTGCGCGGCGACGATGTCGGCCACGCCGTGCTCGACGGCCTCGGCGTCGGTGACGTCGAACGTCGCCGCGTGCGGTCGGCGGCCCGTCGCTTCGGCGATCGCGTCCTGCGCGGACGCGAGCGCCGCGGCGTCGCGTCCGTGCAGGACGACCTCGGCCCCCGCCTCCGCGAGCGCGAGGGCGAGAGACGCGCCGAGACCGCGAGACGAGCCGGTGACGAGCGCGAGCCGGCCCGTGATGTCGAAGATCCCCGCCATGCTCAGAAGATCGCGAAGACGATGAGCACGATCGCGAAGCCGACGACCGACTCGATCGCCTGTTGCACGGTCCAGGTCTTGAGGGTGGTCTTGACGTCCATGCCCATGAGCCGGCCGACCAGCCAGAAGCCCGAGTCGTTCACGTGGCTGGCGAACACCGAGCCCGCCGCCGCGGCGAGCGTGATGGCGGCCGTGTCGATGACGCTGTAGCCGCCCGATGTGACGGCCGGCGCGAGAAGGCCCGCGGTCGTGACGAGGGCGACCGTCGCCGAGCCCTGCGCGACGCGCAGCGCGACGGCGATGACGTACGCGGCGAAGATCACGGGCATGCCGAGGTCGGCGAGGGTGCCGGAGAGGGCGTCGCCGATGCCGGATGCGCGCAGGACGCCGCCGAACATGCCGCCGGCGCCCGTGATGAGGATCACGGAGGCCACCGTGCCGAGCGTGCCCTCGACGAGCTTCTCGAGCGCCGACCCGTTCTCGCCGCGGAACTTGCCGAGGACGAGCAGGGCGACGAGCGCCGTGATAAGGAGGGCGACCGGCGACGTGCCGATGAGGATGAGCGCCTGGACCCACACGGCGTCGCCGTCGACGACGCCCGCGGTCGACAGGGTGCTGAGGCCGGTGTTGAGGAAGATGAGCACGAGCGGGAGCAGGAGGATCATGATGACCGTGCTCGCCTTCGGCGGGTTGGCCGGCTGGTCGTCGTCCTGCGCGCCGAAGAGATCGGGCACGATCATCGGGTAGCGCGAGTTGACGAACTTGCCCCACAGGTAGCCCGAGAGGTACCAGGCCGGGAACGCGATGACGAGGCCGAGCAGCATGACCACGCCGAGGTTCGCGCCGAAGAAGTCCGATGCGGCGACAGGCCCCGGGTGCGGGGGCAGGAAGACGTGCATGACCGAGAAGGCCGCGGCTCCGCTGAAGCCGTAGAGCAGGAGGTTCCGGCCGCCGATGCGGCGCGCGACCGCGAAGATGATCGGCAGCATGACAATGAGGCCCGCGTCGAAGAAGATCGGGAAGCCGAGGATGAGCGAGGTGAGGCCGAGTGCGAAGGCGGCGCGCTTCTCGCCGAAGATGGCGACCATCTTCTCCGCGATGACGCGGGCTCCGCCCGACGACTCGATGAGGCGGCCGATGATCGCGCCGAGCCCGATGAGCAGGGCGACGGAGCCGAGCGTCCCGCCGAAGCTCGACACGAGCACCTCGTTGACGAGCGCGTTCAGCGGCAGGCCGGTCGCGATCGCGGTGAGCAGCGAGACGACGATGAGGACGAGGAAGGCGTGCAGCCTCACCTTGATCACGAGGAAGAGGATGAGCGCGACGGCGACGGCCGCGATGCCGAGCAGAGGCCCGGTGCCCATCGTCTGGGTCCAGTCTTCCATGGTTTCTCCATTGAAATCGAGGGCGCGCACTGTCGCGTGCCGTGCATCAAAGGTACTACTTAAACAACGGATAAGATACTACGTAACCGCGAGCAAGGGAGCGACATGGCCATCGGAGTCCACGGCGATGTGCTCGACGATCTCGGGAGCCGGATCGCGTCGGGCGACCCCCAGCCGGGAGCCGTCTTCACGCTCGCCCAGCTGGAGCGCGACTACGGCGCCTCCCGCACGGTCGTCCGCGAGGCGGTGCGCGTGCTCGAGAGCATCCGAATGGTCGCGTCCCGCCGCAAGGTCGGCATCACGGTCCTCCCCCGCGAGCAGTGGGACGCCTTCGATCCGCACCTCATCCAGTGGAACCTGCGCGGCCGCTTCCGCCAGCAGCAGCTCGAGGCCCTCATGGAGCTGCGCGTCACGGTCGAGCCCATGGCCGCGCGCCTCGCCGCCGCCCGGGCGACCTCGGCTCAGCGCGCCGAGCTCCTGCGGCTCGCCGAGCGGCTCAACACGCTCGGGCAGACCGGCAAGGGCGACTCGGAGGAGTACCTCGCGGCCGACCTCGCCTTCCACGGCACGCTCCTCGCGGCCTCCGGGAACCCGCTCCTCACGGCGCTCGAGACGCCCGTCCACGAGGTCCTGAGCGGACGCGCGAAGCTCGGCCTCACTCCGAGCATCCCCGCCGAGGGCACGCTCGAGGATCATCTGCTCACCGCCCGCGCGATCGCCGAGGGCGACCGGGACGCCGCCGAACGGCACTCGCGGTCGCACATGATGACGGTGTGGAGCGAGATCGCCTCCGACGACGTGGTCAGCTGACGCCGAGGTCGGCCGGGTAGAGTCTCCTCTGTCGGACGCTCGTCGTCCGAGAGCAGTGCATCTACCGGCCGCCGGAGACTCCGGCGGACAGCGGCGGCACCCGAACCCCGCGAACCGGAGGTGCCCATGACGATCAGCGACGTCCGAGAGAGCCGCAGCCTGCTGCGCATCGCAGGACTCCCCTACTTCCTCATCGCGCTCGTGGCGCGGCTGCCGTTCGCCATGATGGTGGTCGGCGTGCTCACGGCGGTCGTGTCCGTCCGGGGCTCGCTCGCGCTCGGCGGGCTCACGTCCGCGGCCGTCGGACTCGGCACGGCGTGCTTCGGCGCGCTGCTCGGCGCCGCCGCCGATGCGTTCGGGCAGCGCCGCGTGCTCCTCGTGCTCGCGGCGGCGAACGCGGTGGCGCTCGCGCTGTTCGCCGCGGTCGTCTACGGCGACACCCCCGACGGACTCGTGCTCGCGGCGGCCTTCGGGATCGGCGCGACGGCTCCCCAGGTCGCGCCGCTCTCGCGCGCCCGGCTCGTGACGCTCATCCGACACCGGATCGCCCCCGAGCGCGCACCGCGCACCCTCTCGTCGACGATGGCGTACGAGTCCGCGGCCGACGAGACCGTCTTCGTGATCGGCCCCTTCATCGTGGGGCTGCTCGCTGCGGCGATCGCGCCGTGGGCGCCGCTCGTCGGCGCCGCCGTGCTGACCGCGGTCTTCGTCGGCGCCTTCGCACTGCATCCCACGGGGCGCCTGGTCGCACCCGGTCGCGAGGACGGAGCGGCGCCCTCCTCCGACATGCGCGATCTCTTCCGGCCGCGCGTCCTCGTGGTCGTGGGAGGCACGCTCGGCGTGGGCCTCTTCTTCGGCTCGATGCTCACCTCCCTGACCTCGTTCATGGCCGACCGCGGCCGCGCCGACGAGGCGGGGCTCATGTACGGCGTGATGGGCATCGGCTCGGCCCTGTTCGCGCTCGGCATCGCATATCTTCCGGCCCGGTTCTCGCTCGCCGCACGATGGATCGCGTTCGCCTCGGTGCTCCTCGCGGGCTCCCTCTCGCTCCTGCTCGCCGCCAGCCCTGCCGCCATGGCGTGCTCGCTCGCGGTCATCGGCATCGGCATCGGGCCGACCCTCGTGACGCAGTACAGCCTCGCCGCGGCCCGCAGCCCCGAGGGCCGCTCTGCCACAGTCATGACGATGGTCGGCTCGGCCGTCGTCGTCGGGCAGGCGATGGCCTCGGCCCTCACCGGGTCCGTGTCCGAGACGTTCGGCACGCCGGCTGCGCTCCTGCTGCCGATCGCGGCGGCCGCCCTCGTCCTCATCGCGGCGGTCGCGAACGTTCTCCTGTCGCGCCCACGCGCCTGATCGGCGTACCGGCCGGCAGGGCCGATGTCAACGCCGACCGCGCAGATCCGACGCGGCCATAGGATGGCGCGGATGGGCAGGAGCGACGACGGGATGGTCCGCACATGAGCGCGCGCTTCGCGGCGATCCGCATCCTCGCCGTCCTGTCGGTGATCCTCGGCGTGAACTACGTCGCCTGGCGCTGGCTCGAGTCCGTCAACTGGTCGGCGTGGTGGATCGCGGTGCCGCTCGTGCTCGCCGAGACGTACAGCCTCATCGACACGATCCTCTTCTGCCTCACGATGTGGCGCGCACGAGACCGCCCCGGCCCGCGCTCGGAGCCGCAGGGCACGGTCGACGTGCTCATCACGGCGTACGACGAGCCGCTCGACCTCGTGATGGGCACCGCACTGGCCGCGAAGCGGATCGCCTATCCGCACTCGACCTGGATCCTCGACGACGGTGCACGCGCGGATCTCGAGCTCGCCGCCGCCGAGGCCGGGATCGGCTACATCCGGCGCTCGGACGACTGGGACGGCAAACCGCGCCACGCCAAGGCGGGGAACCTCAACAACGCCCTGTTCCAGACCGACGGCGAGTTCCTGCTGATCCTCGACGCCGACCAGGTGCCGGATCCCCTGATCCTCCACCGCACGCTCGGCTACTTCGCCGACGACCCGCAGGTCGCGCTCGTCCAGACGCCGCAGTGGTTCTCGAACGTCGACGAGGCCGACCCGCTCGGGAGCCAGGCGCCGCTGTTCTACGGCCCGATCCAGCAGGGCAAGGACGGCTGGAACGCCGCGTTCTTCTGCGGGTCGAACGCGGTGCTGCGCCGCGAGGCACTCATGCAGCTCGGCATCGTCGGCTACGTGCGCGACCTCGCCGAATCGACGCAGCGCGCGCTCCGCGCGTCGGAGTCGCTGCTCGCGCGCGAGGCGAAGCGCGCCGACGGAGCGCTCCGCGAGGAGCTGATGGCCCTGCGCGCCGAGGTCGCCGCCGCGCGCGTCGAGATCGCCGCGGGCGAGCCGGTGGCCGAGACGACGTACCGCGTGCGTGCGCTGGTCGACGACGCAGGGCGGCGTCTCGTCGAGAACGACCTCGCCGCCATCCGCGCCGACCTCGAGGAGATCGGCGAGCTGCCCATCGCGCACGACGCGCAGCTCGACGTCATGGTCGTCGACGAGGTCGCGCTCGACGAGCTGGCGACCCGCGACCTCTCCCCGCTCGGCGCGATCGAGGCCGTCCGATCGCTGCTCGACGCGCTGCGCGTGGACCGGCCGGGTGAGGCCCAGCCGCTCCTGCCGCTCGCGACGATCTCGGTCACCGAGGACATGGCCACCGCGATGCAGCTGCACGCCCTCGGGTGGCGCAGCGTCTACCACCACGAGATCCTCGCCCGCGGACTCGCCCCGGAGGATCTCCGCACGATGCTCACGCAGCGCCTGCGGTGGGCGCAGGGCACGCTGCAGGTCATGCTGCGCGACAACCCGCTCGTGAAGCGCGGGCTCTCCGCCGGCCAGCGGCTCATGTACTTCGCGACGATGTGGACGTACCTGTCGGGCTTCGCCGCGATCGTGTACCTCGCCGCTCCCGTGTTCTACCTCGTCTTCGGCGTCATGCCGGTCACAGCGTGGTCCGTGGACTTCTTCGCGCGCTTCCTCCCCGCCTTCGCGGTGAACCAGCTGCTCTTCCTCGTCGTCGCCAAGGGCGTGCGCACGTGGCGCGGGCAGCAGTACTCGCTCGCGCTCTTCCCGGTCTGGATCCGGGCGTGCTGGACGGCCTTCGCCAATGTGGTGCTGGGCCGCCCCCTCGGCTTCGCGGTGACCAGGAAGGACGGGCGAGCACCCGGAGGAGTGCCCTGGCGCGAGATCTGGCCGCAGCTCACCGCGATGGCGGTGCTCGTCGCGTCGCTCGCGATCGGCGTCGTCCGCGTCGCGGTCGGAACGGCGGACGGCACGGGGACCCTCGTGAACACCCTCTGGGTCGCCTACGACATCGTCGTCCTCAGCGTGATCATCCAGGCCGCCCTCTATCGAGGGCCGGCGGCCGCAGACAGAGAGGCAACCGCATGAACCTCACGAGCACTCACCGCGACGGGTTCTCCGTCATCACGATCGACGGACGCCTGACCGCCTCGGGCGCACCGCGCCTGCGCGACGCGGTGAAGGATCTCGTCGAGGCCGGCCGCACGCGGATCGTCGTGGACCTCGGCGGCACCGAGTTCGTGGACTCGTCGGGCCTCGGCGCCCTCATCGGCGGCCTCAAGGCCGCGCGCGTGGCTGGCGGGGACCTGCGCATCGCCGCCGTCCCGGATGCCGTGCGGACGGTGATGCGCCTGACGAACCTCGATCGCGTGCTGCGCGAGCACGCGTCGCCGGAGACCGCGTTCGATGAACGGTGACGAGCCCGTCCTGCGTGCCCGTGTCGAGGGACGCGCGGAGGTCGCCTTCGTCGACGCCGTGCTCGACGCGCTGGAGAGGATCTGGTCGCGGGCCGAAGTCGCCGACGCGGACCGGATGCTCTTCGGGCTCGCCGTGTCCGAGATCGCCACGAACGTGGTGACGCATTCCCCCGGCGACGCGGAGGTCCGTGTCACAGCCGAGCTCGAGGTGGGGCGGACCGCCCTCACGGCGATCATCCGCGACACCGCGTGGCCGGTCGACATCGCGTGGGCGGACGTGTCGATGCCCGGCCCAGACGCGGAATCGGGGCGCGGTCTCGCGCTCGCCCGAGAAGCGCTCGACGTGCTCGATCACCATGTCGACCACGGGAACGTCTGGACCCTCGTCCGTCGTCTCGCCTGATCGGGAATGCCCGGGGCGCCCCGCGACTTGGGTTGTGAGGTGAGCACCACGAGCAGTCGCAGCAGGACCGTCGGCCTTCGATCCGAGCGCGGGCCTGTGCTCGGAGCGCTCATGCTGGCGACCGGGCTCATCGCGATCGACGCGACCATCCTCGCGACGGCCGTCCCGAGCGTCGTGGCCGATCTCGGGCAGTTCGACCAGTTCCCGTGGCTGTTCTCGGTCTACCTGCTCGCGCAGGCCGTGAGCGTCCCGATCTACTCGAAGCTCTCGGACACGATCGGGCGCAAGCCCATCATCCTCATCGGCATCGGGCTGTTCCTCCTCGGCTCCCTTCTGTGCGGCGTCGCCTGGAGCATGACGTCGCTCATCCTCTTCCGCCTCGTCCAGGGTCTCGGCGCCGGCGCGGCGACGCCCATGGCCATGACGATCGTCGGCGACATCTACACGGTCGAGGAGCGCGCGAAGGTGCAGGGCTACATCGCGAGCGTCTGGGCGGTCTCATCGGTCCTCGGCCCTGCCCTCGGCGGGGTCTTCTCTCAGTTCGCGTCGTGGCGCGGCATCTTCCTCATCAACATCCCGCTCTGCATCGCCGCGGGCTGGATGCTCGTGCGCGCGTATCACGAGCAGGTCGAGCGGCGCCGTCACCGCATCGACTACGCGGGAGCCGCGCTCCTGACGGTCGGGATGTCGGCCCTCATCCTCGCGGTCCTCGAGGGCGGGAGCGCCTGGGCATGGACGGCTCCGCCGAGCATCGCGGCCTTCTCGATCGCCGGGGTCGCCCTCGTCGCGTTCGCCCTCGTCGAGCGGCGCGCAGCCGAGCCGATCATCGACCTGTCGCTGCTCGGGCGCCGGCTCATCCTCACGACCACCCTCGTGGCGCTCGCAGTCGGTGCGCTGCTGACGGGCATCACGAGCTTCGCGCCCACCTACCTCGAGAACTCGATCGGCACCGTGCCGCTCCTCTCGGGGCTCGCGGTGGCCGCGCTCACGCTCGGATGGCCGCTCGCGGCGTCGAACTCGGGGCGCCTGTATCTGCGCTGGGGCTTCCGCACGACGACCGTGATCGGCGCGGCGATCTCGCTCGCGGGCGCTGCTGGGCTCGTGGCCGTCGCGCCCTGGCCCAACCCGTTCCTCGTCGCCCTCACCGCGTTCGTCGTCGGCTTCGGCCTCGGCTGGACGGCCGCGCCGACCCTGATCGCCGCGCAGGCGTCGGTCGGGTGGGGCGAGCGCGGGGTCGTCACGGGACTCAACGCCTTCTCGCGCTCGGTGGGATCCGCCGTCGGCGTCGCGATCTTCGGCGCCGTCGCGAACGGCATCATCGCCGCAGGCGAGGGCGAGCACGACTACGACACGATCGTCGCGGCCTCCACCTGGGTCTTCGTCGGCGTCGCCGTCACGGCGGCGCTCATGCTCGTGGCCGCGATCGCGATGCCGCGAGAGCGCGTCGCATCGGGCGAGCCGACGGACTGACGCTCAGGAGCCCGCCGCGCGGTCGCGGGCCGCGTGTCCCTCGGCGAGGAACGCCAGACGCCGCAGCGTCTCGGCGTTGCGCGCATGCAGCGGCGGATCGACGAGGAACCGGGGAACGAGCGACCCGGGACCCTCGACGGCCGCCTCCGAGATCCTCACGAGCGATCCGGCGCCGCGCGGCTTGACCTCGATCGTCACGCGCGCCTCGCCGATCGGCCATCCGCGCGCCTGCAGCACCATCCGGCGCGGCGGATCCCATTCGACGCACTCGGTCGTGTCGTCGAGGAGCAGCGGCCAGCTGCCCACCGAGTGGTGGAGCTCGGCGCCGGGGCGCGGCCAGTCGTCGTCGACCTCGCGCATGCGCGACGCCCCCACGACCCAGACCGGGTAGAGCCATCCGTCGCCGAGGACGCGGAAGATCTCCTCGGGGGTGCAGCGGATCTCGCGGACGTTGATCGACATGGTCGCCTCCGGCTCTCGGTGCCTGGTGCTCACGCTAGACGCAGCCCCTGACCGCGGCACGGGCTTGACACGCGGAGCCTGCCCTCACATGACGCCCGGTGGGCGCGTGAGGGCGGCACTCGGTACGGTTGCAGCATGACCGCTCCCGTCGACCCCACGTCCACCTCGGCCTGGGCGGAGCTCGAGGCGCACCGCGCGAGCTTCTCCCCCGACCTGCGCGGCTGGTTCGCCGCCGACCCCGATCGGGCCGAGCGTCTCAGCCTTCCGCTCGCCGACCTCCACGTGGACCTCTCGAAGAACCTCGTGACCGACGACATCCTCGCCTCGCTCGTGCGACTCGCCGAGCAGACCGGCGTCGCCGAGCGCTTCGCGGCGATGCTCGAGGGCACGCACATCAACACGACCGAGGACCGCGCGGTCCTGCACACCGCGCTGCGTCGCCCGGCCGGCGCGACGCCCGCGCTCGCGGTCGACGGGCAGGATGTCGACGTCGACGTGCACGCCGTGCTGGCCAAGGTCTCCGCCTTCGCGGAGCGCGTGCGCGGCGGCGACTGGCGGGGCGTCACCGGCAAGCGCGTGACGCACGTCGTGAACATCGGCATCGGCGGATCCGACCTCGGGCCGGTGATGGTGTACGAGGCGCTCAAGCCCTACGCGGACGCGGGCATCGAGGCGCGCTTCATCTCGAACATCGACCCCACGGACCTCGCGCAGAAGGTCGCCGACCTCGATGCCGAGACGACCCTTTTCATCGTCGCGTCGAAGACGTTCACGACGCTCGAGACGCTCACGAACGCGCGCCTCGCACGCGACTGGCTGTGGTCGCAGCTCGCCGGCAAGGGCGCGATCGCTGACGACGACGCGGCGCGCACCGACGCCGTCGCGCACCACTTCGTCGCCGTGTCGACGGCTCTCGACAAGGTCGCCGACTTCGGCATCGACCCCGAGAACGCCTTCGGGTTCTGGGACTGGGTCGGCGGCCGCTACTCGGTGGACTCGGCGATCGGCACGTCGCTCGCGATCGTGCTCGGACCGGCGGTCTTCCGCGAGCTGCTCGAGGGATTCCACGCGGTGGACGAGCACGTGCGCACGACGCCGCTCGCGCGCAACGTGCCCGTGCTCATGGGGCTCCTCAACGTCTGGTACACGAACTTCCTCGGCGCCCAGTCGCACGCGGTGCTCCCCTACGCGCAGCAGCTGCACCGCTTCGCGGCCTACCTCCAGCAGCTCACCATGGAGTCCAACGGCAAGTCGGTGCGCTGGGACGGCACGCCCGTGACGACCGACACGGGCGAGGTGTTCTGGGGCGAGCCGGGCACGAACGGCCAGCACGCGTTCTACCAGCTGATCCACCAGGGCACGCGGCTCATCCCCGCCGACTTCATCGCGTTCGCGAACCCCGCATACCCGCTCCAGGACGGCGGCCGGGACGTGCACGGGCTGTTCCTCGCGAACTTCCTCGCGCAGACGAAGGCGCTCGCGTTCGGCAAGACCGCGGATGAGGTGGAGGCCGAGGGCACGACGGGTCCGCTCGTCGCGGCGCGCACGTTCGCGGGCAACCGCCCGACGACGTCGATCTTCGCTCCCGCCCTCACGCCGGCGGTGCTCGGCCAGCTGATCGCGCTGTACGAGCACATCGTCTTCACGCAGGGCGTCGTGTGGGGCATCAACTCCTTCGACCAGTGGGGCGTCGAGCTCGGCAAGCAGCTCGCCCTCCAGATCGCGCCCGCCATCGAGGGCGACGAGGCCGCACTCGAGGCCCAGGACCCGTCGACGAAGGCGCTGCTCGCGTACTACCGCGCGCACCGCTCGAGCTGACGCGAGATCCCCGACGGCCCGGCTGCGTTCGCGCGGCCGGGCCGTTCGGCGTCGTCAGCTGCGGACGACCGGCACGAGCGCGACGTCGCGGAGCACGTCGCCGTCGATGGAACACGTCATGAGCGTGCACGCGGGCTGGCGTCGACGGTCGGTGGGCGAGCCCGGGTTCAGCAGCCGGGTGCCCGCGGGCGTCGTCGAGTCCCAGGGGATGTGGCTGTGCCCGAAGACGAGCACGTCGGGCCGCTCCTCGGCCAGCAGACCGTCGACACGCTCCTCGCGACCTCGGGCCGCCCCTGTCTCGTGGATCACGGCGAGGTCGATGCCCTCGATGCGCACCCGTGCGAGCTCGGGCAGACGCGCACGCAGCGCGGGCCCGTCGTTGTTGCCGTGCACGCCGATGAGGCGCCGGGAGCGCGTCTCGAGAGCGTCGAGCGTCTCGACGTCGACCCAGTCGCCCGCGTGCACGACCACGTCGGCGGCGTCGATCGCGCGCCACGCGTCATCCGGCAGCCGCCGGGCGCGCGCGGGCACATGGGTGTCGGCGAGCAGAACCAGGCGCGTCGTCACCCGGCGCGCTCCTCGGTCCGCCGCGCGGCCGTCATCGCGGCAGGCGCCCCTCGTGCAGGACGGCGTCGGGATCGACCCGCTCGCGGATGGCGCGGAGTCGATCGAGATCGGCGCGGGTCCCCGCGCGCTCGAGCGTCTCCTCGGGCGCGAGGAACGTCGGCACGAGCGGCGCCTCGTCCGCGCGACCGAGGATCTCGCGCAGGCCAGCGAGGCTCGCGTCACCCGGCTCGCGCGGCGCACCGGGCGTGATCGGGGCGAGCCCGTGCACGAGCCATGCGGCGTCGGACAGGGACGCGAACCCCTCGCGGCGTGGCGAGTCGAGTGCGCCGCCGAGCATGCGGAGCCCGAGTCCGACGAGGGGCGCCTGCTCGGGAAGCGCGCGGAACGTGAGGAGGTCGTCGAGCAGGGCGTCGTCGAGAGACCGCAGTGCGGAGGACACACCGCGTGTGGGCGTGGGATCGGTGGGCTCCGCCGATCGGGAGGCCATGAGCGCCGGTGTCGTGTGACCGAAGTCCTCGCGCTCGACGGGGGCCGCCGCGCGAATCGGCTCGAGGAACTCCGCCGCGGCCTCGTCGATCGCGAGCACATCGACCGTGAGGAAGCTGCGCGCCCTGATCGCCTCGGGCAGCTGAGGGACGTCGGGCATGCGCATCGACGTCGCGAAGAGATTGAGCGACGGCGGGGCGACAGCGGCGAGGTCGCGCACGGCCCGCAGCGCGTCGGCCGAGTGCGCCGAGCCGAAGACGATGCTGCCGCCCACGAGCACGGGGGCCGCGACGAGGTCGATCTCGATCTCGGTCACGATCCCCGCGATGCCGCCCGCGCCGCGCAGCGCCCACATGGTCTCGGGGTCGCTCGCGTCATCCACACGCTCGTGCGTCCCGTCGGGCCGGACGATCCAGGCCGCGCGCAGCGCGTCGGACCCGAGGCCCGCCGATCGGCTGAACCACGAGTGTCCCCCGCCGAGGGTGTAGCCCGTCGCGCTCACGACGCGGCTCGTGCCGGCGGGCGCGACCAGTCCCGTGCCGTCGAGGGCGTCGATGACCGCGCCCCAGGCGACGCCGGCGCCGATGCGCGCGATGCGGGCCTCCTGGTCGATCTCGAGCGCATCGAAGGCGCGGGGCCGAACGAGCACGGCGCCCTCGAGAGCCGAGGCCGCGCCGTGCCCGCACGGCTGGACAGCGAGCATGACGCCCTCCTCGCGCGCGAAGGCGACGAGGGCGACGAGGTCGTCGACACCGGCCGGCTCAGCGACCGCCGCGGGCCGCTGCTCGACGGAGAGGTTCCACGGTCGGCGCGCCTCGTCGAAGGCGGCATCGTCGGGCAGGCGGAGGGGGCCGGAGAGGCGGCCTCGGAGCGCATCGAGAGCGGACATGACCCACACGCTAGCGAGGTCGTCGGACATCCGTCTCCCCCGGCCCCGCATCGAGGAGGATGAGCTCGCGCGTCGCACGCGTCATCGCGACGTAGCGGTCGACCGCGGCCTCGATCCCGCCGCCCGGCGCGTCTGCGTCGGCGAGGAGCACGAGGTCGAACTCGAGCCCCTTCGCGTCCTCCGGCGTCGCCGAGCGGACGCGCCCGTGCGGGCGGAAGCCGGGGTCTCCGATCACGCATGCCGTGCCCTCGCCGTGCTCGTCGAGCCACCGCTCGAGAATCGCGTCGCGCTCGCCTGCTCGGGCGCGCCGCACGGGGATGCCGGAGCTGCGTACGGACACCGGGACGTTCGCATCGGGCAGGGCGGCGCGGATGACCGGCTCGGCGACCGCCATGATCTCCGACGGCGTCCGGTAGTTGACCGCGAGCGAGGCGACGCGCACGTCGCGCAGACCCGCGCGCGCGAGCCGCTCCTCCCACGAGCCGAGGAAGCCGTGCCGTGCCTGCGCTCGGTCGCCGACGACCGTCAGGCTGCGGGAGGGACAGCGGCGCAGCAGCATCTGCCACTGCGCGTCGGTGAGCTCCTGCGCCTCGTCGACGACGATGTGGGCGAACGGTCCGATCAGCGCGTCGGGTTCGGGCGCCGGCACGTCCGCTTCGTCGACGAGGCTCTCCCGCGCGTCGTCCCCGCGCAGGATCATCGCGACGCCCATCTCGCTGTCGTCGTTCGCGATGAGGTAGTCGGCGATGTCCTCCCGGTAGGCCCGCTGCGCGGACAGCGCCGCCTCGCGCTCCCGCGCGCGGCGCGCCGTCCCGGGATCGCCCAGTCGCATCCGGGCTGCATCGAGAAGCGGGAGATCCGCGCTCGTCCAGGCCGCGCCATCCGCCCGCGTCAGCAGCCGCACCTCGTCGTCCGCGAGCCATGGCGCGCAGCGCCGCAGGTACGCCGGCACGGTCCACAGGTCGCTCACGAGATCCGCTGCCTCGAGCCGCGGCCACGCGCGCGTGAAGGCCGTCGCGAGGTCCCTGTCCTGCGCGAGCGCGCGGCGCAGGAGGTCCGCCGGCACCTCCTCATCGTCGTGCCGGTCGGCGATGAGCTCGAGCAGCGTCTCCCAGACCTGGTCGCGCGCCTCGTTGTGCGGCGTCCCCGGCTCGGGAGACGCGAACGCGTCGGCCCAGTCATCCGCCGTCACGACGACGGCCGTCCATGGCGTCTCGACGAGCACCTCGTCGACGGGCGGCTCCTCGTAGAGGCGCACGGCCGGTTCGATCGCCTGCACCATCCGCCCGTCCGCCTTGAGAGACGCGACCCGGGGGTCGGGTTCCGCGCGGGCGATGGCGCCCTCGACCACGAGGTCGTCGACCGTGCACACGCGCACGCCCTCCTCTCCAAGACTCGGCAGCACGTCCGACACGTGGTCGAGATACGCGCGCGACGGCCCGACGACGAGCACGCCGCCGCCACCGCGTGCCATCCGCGGCTCGGCGTGCAGCAGGTACGCCGCGCGATGGAGCGCGACGACCGTCTTGCCCGTTCCCGGGCCGCCGTCGACGACGAGCGCGCCGGCCGAGGGCGCGCGGATGATCGCGTCCTGATCGGCCTGGATGGTCGCGAGCACATCGCGCATGTGCGGAGAGCGGCTCGCGCCGAGACTCGCGATGAAGGCGGACTGGTCGTCGAGCGCCGCGCCGCTCTCGAGGGCGTCGGCCGTGAACACCTCGTCCCAGTAGTCCACGATGCGGCCGCCGCTCCACCGGTAGCGCCGTCGGCTGCTCAGCCCCATCGGATCGGCGTGCGTCGCGCCGAAGAAGGGCTCGGCCGCGCGCGCCCTCCAGTCGACGAGGAGCGGCTCGCCATCGGCATCGGAGAGGCCGATGCGGCCGATGTAGACGGGGTCGCCGCCCTCGGCGGGCACCATGCGGCCGAGGCAGAGATCGAGGCCGAAGCGCCGCAGCAGGCGCAGGCGGGCCGTCAGGCGGTGGATCTCGAGGTCGCGGTCGAGGGCCTTCTGCCCCTGGCCGGCCGGCGCGCGGCGCTGCGCCTCGAGGCGGTCGGATGCGTCGGCGATCTGGCGAGCGAGGCTCGCGGCGATCGCGGCGAACTGCGCCTCGTCGCGTGCGATGAGCGCGGCGTCGGCCTTGGCGGCGCGGCTGTCGGGAAGGGCGAACGGGCTGAGGGTGGTGGTCATGCGGGCGGCTCCGACGATCGCGACAGCACGGCGGACACCCGCTGCGCGCGGGTGCCGGCCGGAGGGAAGGAGACGATTCTGCCCCGTACCGGGGGCCTTGCGGCAAGCCCCCACCCCGGCCGTACACTGGAACCGCGGGGAGATCAGAGGGCGACGACGCGCGCCGGCGCTCCATCCGCATCGATCGCGAGCGGGAAGACGCCGATCCGCGGATGCCGCTCGAGGCCCGCCAGGCCGCGCAGGTTCTCGACGATGAGCGCGTCGGCGCCGAGCACGATCTCGTGCACGGGGAAGCCCTCCCCGCCCGTCGGGTCGGGGCTCAGCAGGTCGACCGCGAGCACGCGCATCCCGTGCGCGACGAGCCAGGCGGCCGCCACCGGGTCGAGGTGCGGATGCGCGGTCGCGTCCGCCGACCCGAAGCGCTCCGCCCATCCGGTGTCCAGCACGACGATCGGCCGTAGATCGGCTTCGAGGTCGGCCGACGCCCGACGCAGGTCGTCGAGCGTGATGACCGCGCCGGCGGCGACCTCGCCGAGGTGCAGGACGATTGCCTCGCCCACGAGCTCGTCGAGCGGGATCGCGCCGGTCGTGCGCCCGCCCGCGATGACGTGGGACGGCGCGTCGAGGTGCGTTCCCGTGTGCGAGCCGAGGTGCAGGGCGGCGACCTCGACGCCGTCGCGCGCGATCTCGAGAGCCGACTCGATGCGCACCGCGGGGTCGCCGGGGTACACGGTCATGCCGGTGCGGATGGGACGGCTGAGATCGCGCATGCGCCGACGGTACACGCGGTCACCCGTCCGCGAGTGCGCCCTGCGGGATGTGGACGAGCCGGACGCCTCCGGCCTCGACCGCCTCGCCGATCGCGGTGCCGATGTCGCCCCGTCGCTCGACGCGCACGCCCCGCGCGCCGAAGGCATCCGCGAGCGCAGCCCAGTCCGGCTGGACGAGATCGACGCCGATCGGCGCGATGCCCCGGTCGATCTCGTTCTGCCGGATCTCCGCGTAGCCGCCGTTGTCGACGCACACGACGACGAGGTCGAGCCGCTGCTCGACCGCGGTCATGAGCTCGTTGACGCAGAACATGAGCGCGCCGTCGCCCAGGACGGCGACGACGGGCCGCTCGGTCTGGGCGACCCGGGCGCCGATCGCGGCGGGTAGTCCGTATCCGAGCGTCGCGTAGGTCGGCGTGTAGAGCAGCGAATGCGGGCGCGCCTGGCGGAGCACGTTCGCGAGCGCCATGTAGACGATCTGCGACGAGTCGCCTGCGACGACCGCGTCGTGGGGCAGGGCTCGCGCGATGGCCTCGGCGAGCGCGACGGTCTCCGGGAGGGCCTCACGGGTCTCCGCGAGGATGGCCGCGCGCGCGTCGGCGAGGTCCGGCGCGGGGCGCGTCCGGATCGCGAGCTCGGCGAGCAGCGCGTCGAGGACGGCCCGGCAGTCGCCCACGATCCCGACCGTCGCCTCGAGGTTCTTGTGCACCTGCGCGGCCGAGATGTCGATGCGGATGACCCGGCCGCGTGCGGCGAGTGCGGGAGCCCACAGCTCGGCCTCGCCGAGCTTCGAGCCGAGCACGACGAGCACGTCTGCGTCCTCCGCGACCCCGCGCGCCGACGCGAGTCGCAGGTTCGAGCCGAGCGACAGGGGGTGGTGTTCGTCGACCGTCCCCTTGCCGTTGAGGGTCGTCAGCACCGGAGCGCCGAGGCGCTCGGCGAGCGCCGTCACCTGCGTCGCGGCGCGCGTGGCGCCCCCGCCGGCGACGATCACGGGGCGCCGGGCGCCCTCGAGAAGCGCGACAGCACGGGCGACGGCGGTCGCGTCCGGCCCTGCCGCCGGGCGGAGCTCGCGCGGCGCCCGTGCGGCGACCGGCACCTCGGCCGGCGCCTCGAGCACGTCGAGCGGGATCTCGATGTGCACGGGGCGCGGCCGCCCCGTGCGGAAGAGCGCGAAGGCGTCGTGCACGGCGTCCACGGCCTCAGCCGCGCTCTCGACGCGGCGCGACCACTCCGCGATCGCACCGACCATGGCGCTCGCATCCTTGGTCTCGTGGAGCGTGCCGACGTCGCGGAACTCGTCTCCGCGCGCGACCCCGGGCGACAGCACGAGCAGCGGGCGGGACTCGCAGAACGCCGTGCCGATCGCGCTCATGGCGTTCTGCAGACCCGGCCCCGAGGTCGTGATGACGACACCCGGCGTCCCCGTCAGCTGCGTCCAGCCGTCCGCCCCGTAGCCCGAGCCCTGCTCATGGCGATTCGTGACTGCGCGGATGCCGAGATCGGCCAGCGGCCGGTAGAGCTCGAGGTTGTGCGTGCCGGGGATGCCGAAGACGGCCGTGACGCCGTAGGCGCGGATCGTCTCGAGCACCGCACGCCCCGCGGTGTCCGCGCCGTGCGCCCCGGTCACGAGCCGACCTCCGCGCGGTGACGGCGCTCGCCGCCGATCCACGTCTCCCTGACCCGGATGGCGGCGATGCGCTCGGGCTCGACCGCGAGCGGGTCGTCGCTCAGCACGGCGAAGTCCGCGCACTTCCCGACCTCGAGCGAGCCGAGATCGTCCTCCCGCCCGAGCGACACCGCACCTTCGTAGGTGTGGGCGCGCAGCGCCGCGCGCGCGGACACGCACAGGTCGTCGGGGCCGAGACGGCGCCCGCGCCGCGTCACCCGCGTCACGGCCGTCTGGATCGCCTCGAGCGGGATCGGCTCGGCGACCGGCGCATCCGACGAGATCGTGATCGGCACGCCGGCGGCCTCGAACTCGCCCAGCGGGTTGAACCGCTCCCCCGGGGTTCCGATGGCCTCCTCGACGCCCTCGCCCCAGTTATAGTAGTGCTGCGTCTGGTTCACCGGCCGGATGCCCGCTGCAGCCATCCGGCGGATCTGGTCGGCCGTCGGCAGGCCGCAGTGCTCGATCCGATGGCGGGCGTCGGGATCGGGGCGCTCGGCGAGCGCCGCCTCGATCGCCGACACGACCATCTCGATCGCGGTCGGCGACTGCGCATGCGTGGCGGTCTGCAGGCCCGCGGCGTGTGCGCGGCGGATGAGCTCTGCGTACTCGGCGGGCTCGTGGTAGAGCTGGCCCGTGCGGCACGGGTCGCCCACGTACCCGTCGGGGAAGTACGCCGTCCATCCGCCGAGCGTGCCGTCGGCGTAGAGCTTGATGCCGGCGAAGCTCAGGTGCGCGTTGCCGAACGCGCCGACGAGCCCCATCTCGAGTGCCTCGTCGAGGAGGTGCGAGAGCAGGTACATCGACACGCGCAGCTCGAGCCGCCCGGCCTCGGCGAGGCGCAGGTACATGTCGAACTCGCGACGCGAGACCTGGGCGTCGCCGATCGCGGTCACACCGCCCTCGAGGAACCGGCGGGTCGCGACATCGAGCTGGCGCAGGTGCTCCTCCGGCTCGTCGGCGAGGTGGAAGTTCGGTCCGTGATGGCCGATCTTCACGCCGTGCACCCCGGTGAGGATGTTGCAGGCCGCGTCGGACAGCTCGCCCGTGAGCTCGCCGTCTGCGTCGCGGAAGAACACGCCGCCCTCGGGGTCGGGCGTGCCGCGGTCGACGCCCGCGCGCTCGAGCGTCACGCTGTTGACGACGCCGCCGTGGCCCGAGGCGTTCATGAGGTAGACCTCGCGCTCGGTCGACACCTCGTCGAGCTCGAAGCGGGTCGGGTGACGGCGCTCGGCGAGGTTGCGGTGCTCGTACCCGTAGCCGCGGACGGGACGCCCCTCGGGGAGGCCCTCCGCCGCGGCGCGGAGCAGCGCGACGATCTCGGGGATGCTGCCCGCCTTCTCGGGCCCGCAGTCCACCCACGTCATCATCTGCCCGTACATGAGCGGATGCGCGTGCGCGTCGACGAAGCCCGGCACGACGACGCCGTCGCCGAGGTCGACGGTCTCCGGATCGAGGCCGAGCGCGTGCGCGGCCGCCGCGCAAGTCTCGCGGTCGCCGACGGCGAGGATCCGGCCGCGATCGATGAGCATCGCCGTCGCGGTCGTGTCGCGGGCGTCGACCGTGTGGATCGCACGCGCGACGATCATCCGCGGCGCGGTCTGAGCGGGTCGGTCGAAGGGGGTCAGCTTCCTCATGGGAGTCGGTTCGTCCTCGTGTCGGTGCGGGGCGTGAAGGACGCCGTGACCGGCGCCTCGTCGGAGTGCTGGGGAGCGAGCCGCGTGCAGATGCCCGCGAGCACGGCCATCCCAGTGAACATCGCGATCACCGACCAGACGCTGCCGGTCCACGCGATGAGCTGCGTCGCGAACCAGGGCGAGAACCCTGCCCAGACCGCCGCGCCCACGCCATAGGCGAGCGCGATCGACGTGTAGCGCGCCTGAGGGCGGAACATCTGCGCGAGGATCGCGGCGATCGGAGCGTACGTCGCGCTCATCGCGACGCGCACGAGCGAGGCCAGGAGGAAGACGGCCGGCTCGATCCGCCCCGGCATGACGAGCAGGAAGGGCGCGAACGTGAGCACGGAGGTGACCAGGCCGATGTACATGATGTTCTTGCGCCCCCAGCGGTCGCCCAGCCACGCGATGGGGAGCGTCACGAGGAACTCGACGAACGACGCCACGGTCATCGCGTCGAGGATCAGCTGCTCGCTGAGCGCGACCGTCTCGCCGGTCGCGTATGCCGTGGCGAACGTCGTCGCGAGGTAGTAGCCGCCGGTCGAGATCGGCAGCAGGCCGATGCCGAGGAGGATCGGCAGCCAGTTGGCACGCAGCGCGAACGCGAGCGGCATGGACTGCTTGCGCCCCTCGACCTTCGAGGCGAAGACCGGCGACTCCTCGACGCGGTAGCGGACCCACAGCCCCACCCCGATGAGCACGATCGACGCGATGAACGGGATGCGCCATCCGCCGTCGATGATGAAGGTCTCGCCGCCGCGCGACATGATCGCGAAGACGCCGGACGCGAGCAGCGCACCGGCGGGGTTGCCGAGCTGCGTGAAGCCCCCGTAGAAGGTCTTCGACTTCTCGGGCGCGTGCTCGACGCTCATCAGGACGGCGCCGCCCCACTCGCCGCCGACGGCCAGCCCCTGCAGCGCGCGCAGGGCGATGAGGAGGATCGGCGCGGCGATGCCGATGTCGGCGTACGTCGGCAGGCAGCCGACGAGCACGGTCGCGACGCCCATGAGGAGGAGGGTGATCACGAGGGAGACACGGCGGCCCAGCTTGTCTCCGATGTGGCCGAAGACGATGCCGCCCAGCGGACGGACGAGGAAGGCGACGGCGAACGTCGCGAAGGCGGCCGCTGTCTCGGCAAGCGGGTCGTCGCTCGGGAAGAACAGCGGTCCGAAGACGAGGGCGGCGGCGGTCGCGTAGACGTAGAAGTCGTACCACTCGATCGTGGTGCCGACGAACGCGGCGAAGCCGGCGCGCCGCGCTCTGCTGTGCGTGGAAGTCATGGTGGCCGCTCCTTTGCGGGGGTATCGGGTTGCATCGGATGCTACGAGCGGCCGGAAGGCGGAGCAAGGCCAGAACTCCAGGAGAATCTCGCTGTCGCCGATGTTCCGATTCGAAGAACGCGCAGATCCGCTCGCGGTGTCTCCTTGAATCGCGAGTAGACTTCACTTCTGCGCGCGTCGACGCGCGTTCCACGGAATCTCGCGGATCGGAGACGGGATGGACTTCGAAGCCGACCTCGTTCGGGCACTGCAGGAGGACGGGCGTGCGAGCATCCACTCCCTCGCGCTGAGGCTCGGGCAGTCCCGCGCGGCCGTCTCGACACGGCTCCGCGCGATGCTCGCCGACGGCACCGTGCGCGTCGTCGCCGCGGTCGATCCCGCCTTCCTCGGTCAGCACGTGCTCGCGCACGTCTCGGTGCGGGCCGATGGCTCCGTGCAGCCCATCGCGGAGCATCTGCGCGGGCTCCCCGAGACCGTGCTCGTCTCAGCCGTGGGCGGCTCGCACGATCTCGTCACCGAGGTGCGGGTCGGCTCCATGGCGACCCTCCACGAGCTGCTCGCGCGCATCCGCGGGCTCAGCGGCGTCGTGGACATCAGCACCCTGATCTACTCGACGGTCGTGAAGGGCTTCTTCGTCTCGGACTATCAGGGCGACCTCGTGATCGACGACATCGACATGTCGCTGATCGAGATGCTGCAGCGCGACGGCCGCATGAGCTACCGCGCACTCGGCGAGGCGGTCCGCCTCTCCCCCTCCGCAGTCACGACGCGCGTGCAGCGCCTCATCGCGGGCGGTGTCATCAAGATCAGCGCCGTCGAGGCGCGGGGCCTTGCGCACCGGCAGCTGTCGATGGGGGTCGGGCTCAACCTCTCCGGGGAGGACGACGCCGTGATCGACGCGCTGCGCGAGTGGCGCGGCGTCGACTTCGCCGCTCGCACGCTGGGCCGCTTCGACGCGGTCGCGACGCTCGTGGAGCCGACGGCGGGCGCGCTGTACGCGAGCCTCGAACGGCTCCGCACGCTCCCTGGCGTCGCGCGGATGGAGTCGTGGCTGCACCTCGCGGTGCTCAAGGAGGACTACGCGCGGACGCTGCGGCCCGCCGCGCGCTGAGGCCTCAGCCCTCCAGCGGCTGCTCGGCGAGGTGCACGCTGCGCTCGGCGCGCGCGCGACGCCGGACGGGGAGCATCGGGACGAGGTACACCGCGAATGTCACGGCGAACGCGGCGGCGGTCGCGCCGATCGGACTCGGCCAGACATAGGTGAGGAGATAGGACACGAGCGCGCCGACGACCCAGGCGATGATCGCGATCGGGTTCACCCCCTTCGCGAACCAGTAGCGGCCCCCCGAGCTGCGGAGGATGTCGGCGTTGTACGACCCGCGCCGGATGACGTAGTAGTCCACGATCATGATCGCGAACACCGGCACGAAGAACGCGCCGATGACCGTGAGGAACGTCGTGAACCGGTCGAGCAGCGCGAGCCACGTCGAGCCCGCGATCGAGATCGCGCCGAGGATGAGCGCGGTGGGGAGGAAGCGCGGCCGCCAGCCGGGCAGGGAGTTCATGACCGACGTCGTCATCCCGTACACGACCATCGTGTTCGTCGCCATGACCGAGACGAAGATCACCACCGCGATCGGCGCGCCGAACGCCGTCACGAGCGCGGTCGGGTCGAACGGCGCCCCGTCGGCACCCGACAGCAGGATGTACGCGAATGCGGTCGCTCCGAGCGACATCGAAACGATCGTCGAGGTCGCGTAGCCCGCGACCGAGCCGACGACGCCCGCGCGCGAGGTCCGCGCGAGCCGGTTCACATCGGCCGACAGCACGGTCCACGAGATCGCCGTCGCGATGACCATGTCGAGCACGAACACGTGCGTGAGCTCACCGGTCGGCTCGAGCGCGAAGTAGTCCGCCGGAGGGAACGCCGTGAACGCCTGCGCGAACATCCACCCGATGACGATGAGCATGAGCACCGCGAGCCACGGCTCGACCCGGGCGATGCCCTCGTGGCCGAAGATCGCGAGGACGACCACGATCGCCTGGCACAGCACCGAGAACAGGACCGGGTTCGAGAAGCCCGTGAGCTGCGCGACGAGCGCGTCGACCGTCACCCCCGCGAGCATGGCCTGCACCCAGCTCCATCCCATGAGCACGAACACGTTCGCCGCGAGCGGCAGCAGGCTGCCGCGGGTGCCGAACGCGCCGCGTGTCAGCGCCATCGTGGGCAGGCCGGTGCGTGTGCCGATGTTGCCGACGGCCGCGAGCACGGCCACGCCCGAGAGCGTGCCGATCACGATCATGAGAAGCGCGCCGCCGTAGTCGATCCCTGGCACGAACAGCGTGCCTGTCAGAAGAGTCGTCACGACGAGGTTGGCGGCGAGCCAGATCATCCCGACACGCCGGACCGCGAGGGTGCCCGTGACGGGGCCGGTCGCGTCGGCGGGGGTCTCTCGACGGCGTTCGGATGACATCGGCGTCTCCTCGGGGTGCGGCTCAGTGGCCGGGAGGAAGGGGTGACAGGTGCTCGTGGATCGCGACGAGGCGATCGCCGTCGACGCGGAAGACGATGCTCTCGCGCTCGCGGTACGCCTCCTCGCCGACGCCGGTGTCGACCCGGGTCGCCACCGTGTGGCTGAAGACCGCACCGCCGGGGTAGGTCTGCACGAGCGCGTCCGACGACGTGCAGGACAGCACGCGCCATCCCGATTCGGTCCACGACCTCCACAGGATCTCGTACGACGCCCGGTCGTCGAGCCGCGCGGCCTCGGTGTGGAACACGAACGAGGCGTCGGGTGCGAAGCGCGCGAAGTAGCGCCGGGTGTCGGTCGCGGCGAACGCGTCGACGATGGCGGCGGCCGCCGCCGCGACCTCGTCCTCGCCGGGCGTGCGGACGCTCATCGCTCGACCCGGGGCGCCATCGCGCTGATGAGCTCGTACGCGACGTGCGACGCCGCGACGGCCGTGAGCTGCGCGTGGTCGTAGGCCGGCGCGACCTCGACGACGTCGGCTCCGACGATGCGCTTGTCGGCGAGGGCGCGCAGGATGCGCAGGAGCTCGCGCGAGGTGAGGCCGCCCGCCTCGGGCGTCCCCGTGCCCGGGGCATGCGCGGGATCGAGCACGTCGATGTCGATCGAGATGTAGAGCGGCGCGTCGCCGATCCGGGTGCGGATCCGCTCGATCGCGCGCTCGACGCCGTCCTCCTCGATCTGCTCGCTCGTCACGATCGCGAAGCCGAGGCGCTCGTCGTCGACGAGGTCGGACTGCCCGTACAGGGGGCCGCGCGTTCCGACGTGCATGCTCGCGGTCTGGTCGATGAGCCCCTCCTCGCTCGCGCGACGGAAGGGCGTGCCGTGCGTGACGGGCGCGCCGAAGTAGGTGTCCCACGTGTCGAGGTGGGCGTCGAAGTGCAGCACCGCGACCGGTCCGTGGTCGCGCGCGACGGAACGCAGAAGCGGAAGCGCGATCGTGTGGTCGCCGCCGATCGTCACGAGGCGCGTTCCTCCTGCGCGCAGCGCCGTCGCTGCTTCGTCGATCGCGCGGACCGCGTCGTCGATGTCGAACGGGTTCGCCGCGATGTCGCCCGCGTCGGCGACCTGCTGAGCGGCGAACGGCGAGACGCCCTGCGCGGGATTGAACGGCCGCAGCAGACGGGACGCCTCGCGGACGTGAGCGGGACCGAACCGGGCGCCGGGGCGGTAGCTCACACCGCTGTCGAACGGAACGCCCACGACGGCGATGTCGGCTCGGTCCACCTCGTCGATGCGCGGGAGGCGCGCGAAGGTCGCGATGCCCGCGAAGCGGGGGACGACGGATGCGTCGACGGGTCCGATGGGTTCGGTCATGGCGGGTCCTCCTGTGCGGGATCGCCTGGATCCTACGCACGCAGAGGAGGGGCCCGCAAGCGCGGAAATCCAGCACTTGCGGGCCTCAGGAGAAGGAATCTCGGGCAGCTCCGGCGATATCCGCACGAGTGTCATGTTCAGCGCACGGGACGCTGGAGTTCTGCACCCGCCGATCGCCATTCCCCCGATTCTCGGGAGCGGAGACGGCGCGCCGATTCAGAGGTCTTCGGGGGCGAGGTCGCCCTCCCCGTCCTCGCCGAGCTCGGCGACGACCGGATCCTCGTCCTGCGTCTCGGGCTGCACGTCGCTCACGGGGAGGTCGGCCGCCGGGATCTCGTCGTCGTCCGCCGGGATCTCGTCGGGGTCACGGCCGGTCGCCGTCTCCTCGCTCGCCCCCTCCCCCGCATCGCGCGCCTCGGTCTGCTCCCACTCCGCCTGCGCAGGATCTGCGGACGGGTCCGCGTACGCGGTCGCCTCCGCATCCCGGACAGGGCGGATGGCGTCGGGGTCGTCGGTCAGGCGGCTGTCGTTCGCGTCCATGGGGTCCTCCTGTCGGAGCCGGGTGTCGGTACCCGTCCACTCTGCGCGACGGCGCGGTCCGCGCCGAGGGGCTTGATCCGCGACCGCGCGCGTTATCGCCGGCCCTCGTCAGACCTTCGCCGGCGGGAGCCGCTTGGCGTCCTGCGACGGGAAGATCACCTTCTGCACGATGATGATGATGCTCGCCGCCACCGGGATCGCGACGAGCGCGCCCAGCACGCCGCCGAGGGCACCGCCCGCGACGGCGGCGATGACGACGATCGCGCCCGGCACGGCGACAGCCTTGCTCATGATGCGCGGACTCAGCACGTACGCCTCGATCTGCATGTAGACGAGGTAGTACCCGAACGCGATGAGCGCCGTCACCGGCGAGGCGATCAGGCAGATGAGCGAGTTGATGATCGACGCGCTGAGCGTTCCGACGAGCGGGATGAGCGAGCCGATGAACGCGATGAGCGCGAGGAGCGCCGGCATGGGCGCCCCGATGATGCTCAGCACGATGAGGCTGAGCACGCCGTTGATGAGCGCGAGGCTCGCCTGGCCGATCACGTAGCGGCCGACCGCACTCGAGATCTCCTCGAGCACCTCGGTGAAGCGCGCCCGCTGGTAGGCGGGAACGAAGCGCGCCGCAAGGCGCTTCATGCCGCGCAGCGATGCCATGAAGTAGAGCGTGAGGATGAGCACGATCGTCATGCCCGTGACGCCGCCCGCGATGCCGGCTCCGACCGCGACGATGCCTCCGCCGATCTGGGTGAGGTTGGCCGGATCCTGGAGGAAGCTCAGCGCCTGCCCTGCCGCGTCCTCGAACGACGACCCGAACTGCGCGCTCAGCTGCCGATACCAGTCGCTGGCCATGACCTCGCTCACCATCTGCGGCCCGTTGTCGATGAGGTTCGTCACCTGCTGCACGAGCACGGGGACGATCGCGAGCACGATGCCGGCGAACGCGAGAAGCACGCCGGCCACGACGATCGCGACCGCGGCAGGGCGCGGGAGCCGCCGCTCGATCGCGCGGACGACCGGATCGAGACCGAGCGCGAGGAACAGCGCGATCCCGATGTACACGAGGACCGTGGCGAGCTTGCCCACGAGCGACCCGATGAGCAGCGCGACGAGCACGCCGAGCGCCCCGAAGAGGCCGAAGGTGAACGGGCGGATGCGCCAGCCCACGAGCCTCGCCTCGATCGGCCCACGGGGCTCGCTCTCGACCGTCGTCCGCCGCATGGCTGTCTCCCCCGCGCTCGATGCCGTTCCTCTGCCGATCATAGGCGCGCGTGATGCTCAGTCGTCGTCGAGGAGGGCGGCCGCGTACATGGGCCGCGCGGCATCCGCGCTCGGCGGATGGAAGAGGCCCGCCGTCGCGTCGCGGTACAGGCGGCTGAGCTCGCTGCCGTTGTCGAAGCCGCTGCCGCCCGCGCACAGGAGGGCGGTCTCCGCGGCCCTGCGCGCCGCGTGCGACGCGTTGAGCCGCGCGCTCACGAGCCGCAGCGGCCATCCGGCGCCGTGCTCGACGAGCTCGTCGAAGTCGCGCGTGTAGGCCTCGAGCTGCGCGGGCACCGCGAGGTACGCCAGGTGCGCATCGGCGAGGCGCACCCGCGCCTCGGGCACCTCGGCGAACGTCGTGCCGGTCTTCGCCGACCGCCGCCGCTTCAGCGCTTCGGCCCCCAGATCGAGCGCGCGGCGTGCGATGCCCGCGTAGACCGACCCGACGAGCAGCTGGAACGTGCTCGTGATCGCGAACACGAGGAGGTCGGGATGGCGTCCCGCCGGGATCCGGCGAGCGACCCGGTCGGCGCGGAGCGGCACGCCGTCGAGGATCGTCGCACGGCTCTGCGACGCGCGCATGCCGAGCACGTCCCACTGGTCGGAGACCGTGATGCCGGGCGCGTCCCGGTCGACGAAGCCGTACACGAGCACGGGGTCGTCGGGAACGGAGCCGTCGCGTCCGTGCACGATGAGACGCGTCCACACGGGCGAGAGCGACGTGAAGATCTTGACGCCCGTGAGGCGGTACCCGCCGTCGCCATCGGGCTCCGCGACGGTGTTCGACCCCTGAAGCACCCAGTCGTTCGACGGCTCGCTGATGCCGAACGCGAAGATCTCGCCCGCCATGGCCTCCTCGAGCACCCACGCCAGCGACCGGTCGCCGCGCGCGAGCATCGCCTGGACGACGCCCGTGCACATGAGGTGCATGTTGATCGCGAGCGCCGTGGCCGGAGCCGCCCCGGCAAGACGCTGCTGCAGCCGGGAGACGTCGCCGAGGCCGAGGCCGGCCCCGCCGAGCTCCTCGGGGACGAACAGCGTCAGATAGCCGACTGCGCGCAGCTCCTCGAGGTCCTCGTCGAAGAAGCGGTTCTCCCGGTCGTACACGGCGGCGCGCTCCCGGAACCGCTCGAGCAGATCGTCGGGGAGGTACCGCTCGGCGAGCTCAGCATGCCTGCGTTCCCGGTCCATGTGTCTCCTCTCCGCGCGCGATGAGCAGCGCGCCGTTGTGCCCGCCGAAGCCGAACGACGTCGACAGCACGGCGGCGACGTCAGCGCGCCGCGCCGCGCCGGCGACCACGTCCCATCCGGGCTCGGGGTCGTCGAGATTGAGCGTGGGCGGCAGGATGCCGTCGCGGATGCTCAGCGCCGCGATGATCGCCTCCACGACGCCCGACGCGCCGAGCAGATGGCCGGTCGACGACTTCGTCGCGCTGAGGGGGATGGCGCGGGCGCGATCGCCGAGGGCGGCCTCGAGCGCCGCGAGCTCGGCCGCGTCGCCCGCGGGCGTGCCCGTGCCGTGCGCGTTCACGTGCTGCACCCGCTCGGCCGTCACGCCTGCGTCATCGAGGCAGGCGCGGATCGCGGCCGCCGCGCCCGCGCCGTCGGGGCGCGGGGCGGTGGGATGGTGCGCATCGCTCGATGCGCCGAATCCCGCGACCTCGGCGATCGCACGGGCACCGCGAGCCCGCGCGCCGTCGACCGACTCGAGCAGCACGGCCGCGGCACCCTGCGACATGACGAAGCCCGTTCGCCCGCGGTCGAACGGCCGCGATGCCGCCGACGGGTCGTCTTCGTATCCCGTCGCGAGCGCGCGCAGGTTGGCGTTGGAGGCGAGGTTCACGGGTCCGAGGCAGTCCTCCATCCCCACGACGAGCACGGCGTCGGCGTACCCGTGCCGGATGCGGCGCATGCCCTCGCCGATCGCGACGGCGCCGCTCGCGCACGTGGCCGAGACCCCCGAGGCGGCTCCGGTGAGGCCGTGCCTCTGGCTGAGCAGAGCGGCCGCCGCGTCGGGCGCGCCGTGCATCGCGAGAGCGAGCGGGACTGCCCGCGGCCCGCGGGCATCCAGCGCTCTCGTCGCGCGCTGCATGGCGTCGACCGGCCCCGAGCCGGTCGCGGCGATGACACCGACGCGGCCGCCGAGGATGCCGCGCGCATTCGCGTCGTCGATCGCCTCGTCTCCTGCGGCGACAGCCCACTGGAGCACGGCGCTGAGGCGCCGCGCGAGGCCGGGCTCGAGGAGGTCGGATGCATCGAAGTCGCGCACCTGGCCCCCGATGCGGACGGGGAGCTCGGCGAACTCCGGCCCGTCCAGCACGCGGATGGCGCTGCGGCCGTCGGCTACGGCGCGCCACATCGCGGGGACGCCGATGCCGCTCGGCGTGACCGCGCCGGCTCCCGTGATCACGACGCGGCGGCTCACAGGCGCTCCGCCTCTCCGCGCACGACGAGCTCCGTCGCCTCGGCACGCCGGATCTTGCCGCCGACGGTCCGCGGCAGGCGAGCGACCCGGTACCAGCGGCGCGGCACGAACTGGGGGGCGAGGTGCGAGCGCGCGTGCGCCAGGAGCGCCGCCTTGTCGGGTGCGTCGCCCTCGAGGATGAGGGCGACGGCCGTCCCGAGGCGCCCGTCGGGCAGGGCGACCGCACAGGTCGCCCCGACCCCGGCCATCCCGTCGAACGCCCGCTCGACGTCGGGCAGCGCGACCTTGTGGCCCCCGGTCACCGCGATGTCCCCGGCGCGCCCGATGAGCTCGAGACGGCCGCCGATGATCCGCGCCTGATCGTGGACCGTGGCCCACCCCGACGCATCGCGCAGCACGGCGACGGTCGTGCCCGAGACGTAGCCGTCGGAGCATGCGGCGGCGCGCACCCACAGGGTGCCGGGCTCGCCGTCGGGCAGGTCGACGCCGTCGGCGTCGCGGACACGCACGGCGATCCCGTCGTAGACGTCGATGAGCGTGCCGTCGCCGCCGCGGCTGTCGCCGATGAAGCCGATCTCCGCCGCGCCGTAGTAGCTGATCAGGCGCACGTGCGGGAGCGCCGAGGCGAGGCCCGCGCGGATGCGCGCCGGCAGGTTCGCGCCCCCGGTCACGACGAGGTCGAGCGACGCGAGCCGGTCGGGATCCCGCCGAGCCGCGGCGGTGAGCGCCTCGACGACCGCAGGGACCGCGACGACGCGCGTGATGTGCTCGTCGCGGATGCGCCGGGTCGCGTCGAGGGGGTCGAACACGTCGGCGAGGTGCACGCTGCCGCCCGTCGCCAGGCACTCGATCACGGCGTAGAGCGTGAGGCTGTACGAGACGGGGCCCGGCGCGAGCGTCGCGACGCCGGGCAGCGGCTCGAGATGGGCGCCCGACACGGCGACGTTCTCGCGATACTGCCGCCGGGTCTTGAGGAAGGCCTTCGGGTCGCTCGTCGTCCCCGAGGAGAAGAGCATGAGGAACGGCTCGTCGCCGTCGCGCACGGCGGGCGGCGCGGCCGGCCGCGTCTCGGCCTCCCGGCGCCGGACATCCTCGAGCGAGAGGACGACGCCTCTCCAGCCGGCCTCCGCGAGCGCGGCGGCGAGCGCGGGATCGTCGCTCACGACGACGCCGATCCCGGTCGCGACGACGACGCGCACGCGATGCGCGAGCGGCCAGCGCGGGTCGATGACGGCGGAGACGGATCGGTGCCCCGCGAGCCCCGCGACGAGGCGCGCCGTGTGGAAGGCCGAGGTGACGCTGACGGCCGTGATCGGGATGCCCTCCGTCGCGCGCGCCGGGGCGGGCGGATGGTCCTGGGCGCCGTGGAGCGCGTCGACGACCGCGAACACGCGCCGCGAGTCCTCGACGAGCTCGGCGTACGAGAGCCGCTCGCCCTCCCCCGCGATCGCCGTCCGGTCGGGATGCCGCGACGCGACATCGAGGATCGTCGAGGTGATCGGCACGGACCCAGTCTAGGAACCCGTCTGGATGCCGACTCAGCGCCCGCGCGCGAACACGGCGTGCAGGAGCGGGAGCGCGGAGGCCGCCATGAGCCAGCCGCCGAACGCCGCGTCGCCCGCGTGCAGGATCGCCCCGGCGATGAGAAGCGCGCTGAACACGATCGCGGAGCCCAGCCGCCGCGCGAGGTTCTCGAGCCGCGACAGGCGCCGATCCAGCCGCGGGGTCGACACCTCGACGGAGCCGTCCTCGATCCTCCCGATGAGGCCGTCGAGCCGCTTCGGCAGGCGCAGCGCGAGGCCTGCGGCGTCGAGCGCCTCCTTGGCGACATCCTGCACGACGTTGCCGCCCTCGTCGCGCAGCAGCTGCGCGGCGTACGGCTCGACCGAGTCCCACAGGTTGAAGCGCGGGTCGAGCGCGCTGCACACCCCGGAGGTCAGCGACATGGCGCGCACGACGAGCAGGAAGTTCTCTGGCAGCTGGAACGGAATCGCACGGGCGAGATCGCCGAACTCCGCCGCGAAGTCGCGGAACTCACGCGGATCCACCTCGCGGAGCTCGGCGAACCCCATCCCGCCGAAGCGGGCGAAGAGCGCAGCGAGCGCGCGCTCGAGCTCGGCGACATCCGCGGAGGGCAGGAGGGCGCCGACCGACCGGATCGCGTCGACGAGACCCCGGCCGTCGCGGGCCGCCGCGGCGATGAGCGCCTTGCGCAGCCCCGCGCGGGTGCTCGGCGGGACCTCGCCCATCATCCCGAAGTCGATGAAGGTGAGCCGCCACGAGCCGCCGCCCGTCGGGGTCACGAAGATGTTGCCGGGGTGCGGATCGGCGTGGAAGTACCCGTGCACGAAGAGCTGGTCGAACATGACCGAGGCGAACACGGGCGCGACCTCGGCCGGGTCGATGCCCGCCGCGCGCAGCCCGTCGGCGTCGGTGATCTTGATCGCGGTGACGTCCTCCAGGGCGAGGACGCGGCGCGTCGTGCGCTCCCAGAGCACGGCCGGCACCGCGACGCGGGCGTCGCCCGCGAAGTCCTCGGCGAAGCGCTCGGAGGCGGCGGCCTCGTGGAGATAGTCGATCTCCTCGCGGCATGTCTGGGCGAATTCCTCGATGAGCGCGGGCATGTCGACCCGCTCGCGGACGACGCGGACGCGGCGCAGCCATCCCGCGACCCGCCGGAGCGCCGCGAGGTCGGTGTCGACGACCGCATCGATGCCGGGGCGCTGCACCTTCAGGACGACGCCGTGGATGCCCGTCTCGGCCGCGTCGGCCGCGGCGGGGCGCGCGCGGTGCGCCTGTCCGAGCGACGCGGCCGCGATCGGGGCCTCGTCGACAGCCGCGAACGCACGGTCGAGCGGGATGCCCAGCTCGGCTTCCGCGAGCGCGCGGACGTCGGCGAAGGCCACGGGCGGCACCTCGTCCTGCAGGCCCTCGAGCTCGGAGGTGATCTCGGGCGGGAGCACATCGAGGCGCGACGACATGAACTGCCCCACCTTGATCATGAGCCCGCCGAGCTCGACGGCGAGCGCGTGGAAGCGCCGCGCGAAGCGCGTGAGTCGCTGCGTCCTCGTGCGCTCGGCAACGCCCGCGAGGCCGATGCGCGGCAGCACGAGCTCGTACCACCACTCGATCGCGAGGTTCCGCGCCGCGAAGCGGAGGATGCGACGGTAGCGCGCGCGGGAGACGTCGTCGACGGGCGCGCCCGACGCGCCGGCGGCCGCCACCCCGCTCAGTCCTGCGCCAGGATCGCGTACAGCCGGCGCCGTGCCTCGTCGAGCACGTCCACCGCCTGCTGCACCTGTTCAGGCGTGCCGGTGCGGCCGACCTGGGCCGCTGCCTGCGCGAGCTCGAGACCCGCCTTCGGCAGCGCCGTGAACGCCGGGCGCTCAGCGCCCTCGGACGGCGACCCCCACGGGACGGAGGCGCGCGCGGCCTCCTCGCGGCCGGCGTCGGTCATCACGTACGTCTTGCGGCCGCCCGACTCCTCGGCGCGCACGAGTCCCTCGTCGGCGAGGAGCTGCAGGGTGGGATACACCGAGCCGGCGCTGGGCTTCCAGCTGCCGCCCGTGCGCTCCTCGATCTCGCGGATGATCTGGTAGCCGTGCATCGGCTGCTCGGCGAGGAGCACGAGCACGGCCGCGCGCACGTCGCCGCGCCCCATCCGCGTGCCGCCGCGCTTGTCGAACGACGAGCGCAGCTGCTCCATCATCTGCCACATGCCCTCGAGGGGGTTGCCGCCGCCGAAGCCGCCGGCCGGGAACGAACCGCTCATGATCGTCTCCTTCATCTCGAACGATACTCAACGATATGTCGTCGAGAGCGATCGGGGAAGGGTCATCCGTGAGCGATCCGGGCAGCGGTCCGCAGATCGTCGACGAGGCGGTCGAAGGCCGTCTGCCGATCCGTCGCCTCGCGGATGCGCAGCAGGCTCGACGGGTGCGCGGTCACGATCGTCGGCGTCGCCGAGGCGTCCGCCGACTCGAGCACCGTGCCGCGCGCCTCGCCGATCTTCACGGGGGCGCCGAGAACCGACCGCGCGGCGGTTGCGCCGAGCGCCACGATGGCGGATGGCCGCACGAGGGCGATCTCGGCCTCGAGCCACGGTCGGCAGGCGGTGAGATGGCCGACGGCGGGCTTCTCGTGGATGCGCCGCTTGCCGCGTCGCTCGAAGCGGAAGTGCTTGACCGCGTTCGTGCGGTAGACATCCTCATCCGGCACGCTCGCGGCGTCGAGGGCGTCCGCGAGGACGCGGCCCGCCGGGCCGACGAAGGGCTCCCCCTCGAGGTCCTCGCGGTCACCCGGCTGCTCCCCCACGAGCATGAGACGCGCCGCGGACGAGCCGCGCGAGAACACGACCTGCGTCGCGTCCTCCCACAGCTCGCAGCCGCGGCACGTCTCGGCAGCCTGCCGAAGGCCGTCCAGATCTGCCCCCTCGGGAACCCACTCCCCGGCGCCCGGGCGATCGATGTCGGCCATCGCCATCCGTCCGATCAGGCCGCGCGCACGAGCACGCGGTCGTCGTCGACCCTCACCTCCCAGCGCGGCTGCGGCACGCTCGCGGGGCCGCGATCGACGCTGCCGTCGTCGAGGCGGAAGCGGCTTCCGTGCCAGGGGCACGTGACGCAGCCGCTCGGGTCGAGCTCGCCCTCGTCGAGGGGCCCGCCCGCGTGCGTGCACGTGGCCGAGAGCGCGTGGAGCTCACCGCGCTGGCGCACGAGCAGAAGCGGCGTGTCGCCGACCGTCACCCTGTTGAGCTCACCCTCGCGGATCTCGTCGTCGGCCGCGACGTCGTTCCACTTCCGGGTCGTCTTCTGGAACGCGGTGTGGTTGACGCCGATGCCCTTGACGTAGGACAGGTGCCCACCGAGGTAGGCCGACGCCAGCGTGACGCTCACCGCGACGAGACTCAGCGCGACGCCGACCCCCCGGTGGCCGCGTCGGCGCGCCAACCACGATGCCGCCTGCAGCACGGAGGCCGTGCCGTTCGTGGCCGCGTGCACGAGGCCGACCCGCTTGTCGGGTCCGTACGTGTCGGACCAGTCCGCAGCGCCGGCGAGCGCCGTCGGCGCCGAGGCGACGAGGCCGAGTCCGACGAGCTTGCGCGAGGCCTCCGCGCTGTCCTCGCCCCCGAGGAGGTCGAGGGCCGTCGCCGCGCCCCATGCGCCGATCGGCAGGTCTGTCAGGACGGGATGCAGCTGGTGGCCGAGCCACGAGCCCGACAGCGCGTTCTTGACGGGAGCGGCCTTCGTGACGGCCGCGACCCATCCGCTCACCTTCTCGACGATGCCGTCGAGCTCCTTCGCCTTCCCGATGCGCTCGACGAGGTCGTTCACGATCTTGGGTGCCTGCATGTCGTTCCCTCCTTCGTCTCGCGCGTCAGTGCATCGTGTCGGGGTCGGAGTCGCCCATGTGGCCCGGCAGCGTCACCGAGAGCACGCGCTCGACGAACGCCGCGTACTCGTCCATGTAGTGGCGGAGGAACTTCTCCGTGCCCTCGTCGGCGACCTCGCCGTCGTCGCCGTAGACCTCGGGCTTGAACGTGATGTAGGCCTCGGGCGCGTTCAGCTGCGGTGCGTCGAGGAAGCTCAGCACGCTGCGCATCGACGACTGCATGACGGCGGTGCCGATCGCTCCGACCGATGCGCCGATGATGCCGGTGGGCTTGCGGGCGAAGGAGTTCTGACCCCACGGCCGCGATCCCCAGTCGATCGCGTTCTTCAGCGGCGCGGGGATCGAGCGGTTGTACTCGGGCGACACGAACAGCAGCCCATCCGACCCCTCGACGGCGGCCTTGAACTCGGTCACCGCGGGCACCGGGTCCATCTCGTCGTCGCGGTTGTACAGCGGGAGGTCTCGGATGGGGATCTCGGTGAGCTCGAGGCTGTCGGGCGCGAGGCGGATGAGCGCCTTCGCGAGCACGCGGTTGATGGAGTCCTGCGAGAGGCTGCCGACGAGGTAGCCGATCCGATGGGTCATGACACGCTCCTTCTCGTTGCGGGTCACTTCGGTATAGCGCGTCGGCCCCGGCATGTCACGGGGTTGCGCGTTCTCGCCGATGTCGGCATGCGGCCGCGGATGCTCGATGTCGGTGCTGCGTGGAAGGCTGGCGAGAACGACGGGAGGAGAGGGCATGGCAGGTCCAGAGGAGGCGGCGGCGCTCACGCCGGGCGACCTCGCGGAGCTCCGCGAGCTGCTCGTCGCCGAGAGCCGGCGCGCACGCGCGCAGATCGCGTCCCTCACGGGCGCGTTCGACGACATCGTGGGCGCCGCCGACCACACGGCGACCGACGACGAGCACGACCCCGAGGGATCGACGATCGCACTCGAGCGCTCGCAGACGAGCGCCCTGCTCGTCTCGACGCGCGCTCACCTCGCCGACGTCGACCTCGCCCTCACGCGCATCGACGAAGGAGCGTACGGCGTCTGCGAGAGCTGCGGTCAGCCGATCGCCCGCGAACGACTGCTCGCCCGGCCCGCTTCACGCACGTGCGTCGTGTGCGCAGCCCGCGCGCAGCGGCGGCGCTGATCCACCGGATCGCGGGGGCCGTGCCCTCGTCAGGACGCGTCGGCCGGCGGATTGTGCATGAACTCGAGACGGATGCCGCTGTCATCCTCGACGAACGACGCGTAGTACCGGTCGGTGTAGCGCGGGTACTCCTTGGGGTCCCGCACGGGGGTCCACCCCGCGGCGAGCGCGATCGCGTGCATCCGGTCCACCTCCTCGCGCGAGTCGACCGCGAACGCGAGGTGCTGCCATCCGACCCGCCCGTGACGGTGGGGCCCGCTGTCGGGCTCGCGGGGCGGATAGATGATGAACTCCGTGTCGTCGCCGCGCTGCCAGGAGACGGAGCTGCCGTCGTCGAATCCGCACGTGTAGCCGAGCGCCTCGAGGATGGGGTGGTACTGCTCCTTGGCCCGCGCGAGGTCTTCCACGGTGATTCCGAGATGGTCGAGAAGTGCCATGCCCCCAGTGTCGCGGACGACCGCGTTACGCTGTGCACGACGCGAGCGAAGGAGCCGCCATGTCTCGACAGGAAGAGCATCACGTCCCCGCGCCGGGCGAGCCGAGCGTGCCCGAGCTGGAGGACGACGAGACCGTCGCGCCCCGGCCCGAGGAGGAGATCGCCGACGTGCTGCGGGCCGAGCCCGACGTCGAGGATCACACCCGCAGCGCGTAGGCGCGCAAGGGGTTGCCGACCGGCGGGGGCCGCTCGCTAGCCTCGGACGATGGCACTCCAGCGGCTCATCCTCATCCGCCACGGCGAGAGCGTCGGCAACGAGGCGGCGAGCGCCGCCGAGCGTGCGGGCGAGGAGGTCATCGACCTTCCGTACCGCGACGCAGACACACCGCTCTCCCCGACCGGCGAGGCGCAGGCGGCCGCGCTCCGCTCGGCGCTGCGCGCGCTCGGCGCGGGGGATGCGATCGCCTGGACGTCTCCGTATCGACGCGCAGCGCAGACGGCCGAGCGCGCTCTCGCGGAGCTCGGCACGCCCGCGGTCGCCGACGAGCGCCTCCGCGACCGCGAGCTGGGCGTGCTCGATCACCTGACCTCGCACGGCGTCGTCGCGCGGTATCCGTCGGAGGCCGAGCGACGCGACCATCTGGGAAAGTTCTTCTATCGTCCGCCGGGCGGCGAGTCGTGGGCGGACGTCGCACTGCGACTACGCTCGTTCCTCTCCGACGCAACCGGGGCGGCAGCCGCGACCGGCGTCGTGTTCGTGCACGAGGCGGTCGTCCACCTGATCCGGTACGTGCTCGAGGGGTGGGATGAGCGCCGCGTCCTCGCCGCGGCGGTCGAGGAGCCCGTGCCGAACGCATCGGCGACGGTGCTCGAGCGGGCGGACGGACGCTGGCGCGCTGCACGCATCGGCGACGTCGGCCACCTGATCGAGGCGGGCGTCGAGGCGACGCTCCACACCGGGCGCCGGGACGCGCTGCCCAGCGGGGGCGAGATCGACCCCGGGCATCCCGACGACGCGGAGGAGGAATCGCGTGTCTCTGCGGAGTGAGCGGGTCACGCCCCGGCTGCTGCGCGGCTGGCGGCTTCCCGACCCTGGCGACTCGAAGTACTCGCGCGGCACCGTGCTCGTGGTCGGCGGGGCGCTGCGCAGCCCAGGCGCCGCCATCCTGGCCGGAACGGCCGCCCTCCGGGTCGGCGCCGGTCGGATCACGCTCGCCGTGGCGCGCTCCGTCGCACCGTCCGTGGGCGCAGCGGTTCCCGAGTCGGGCATCGTCGCGCTGCCGGAGACCGATCGGGGTTCCGTCCGCGCGGAGGCGAGCGCCGTTCTCGTTCCGGAGCTCGACCGCGTGCAGGCCGTGCTCGTCGGGTCGGGACTCGACGACATCGAGGTCGCGGGGCGCCTGCTCGCGTCGCTCGCGGCCGAGGCGCCGGAGTCGGTCGTGTTCGTCGTCGACGCGTTCGCTCTCGGTGCGCTCGCGGCCGATCCCGACCTCGCCTCCGCCGTTCGCGGGCGCCTCATCCTCACGCCGAGCCCGACCGAGCTCGGCGTGCTGCTCGACGAAGACGAGGTGGATGCCGGGGATGCGCGCGAGATCCGGCGAGCGGCCCGCGAGGCGGCCCGCCGATACGGAGCGGCGGTCGCGACGCAGTCGCTCGTGGCCGATGCGGATGGCAGCGCCTGGGCCATCCGCGCGGGCGGAGCGGGCCTGGGCACCTCGGGAAGCGGCGACGTCCTCGCGGGCGCCGTCGCGGGGTTCGCCGCCCGCGGGGTCTCCCCCGCTCGCGCCGCCGTGTGGGCCACGTACGTGCACGCGACCGCGGGCGACGAGCTCGCACGCGGCACGGATGGCGTGGGCTTCCTCGCCGGAGAGCTCGCGCCACGGTTCCCCGGGGTCATCGCGGACGTGAGGTGACAGCGACATGAGCACTTCGATCGACCTGAGATATCCCTTCGCAGGTCGTTGGCTCGTGCGGAACAGTCCGGCGAACCGGGTTCCCAGCCACGGGACGCGGCTGTTCGCGACGGACTACGCCATCGACTTCGTTCCCGTCGACGAGACCGGGCGCACCGCCCCGATCACCCTCGGCTCTCTCGTGAAGCCGGAACCCGTCGACAGGTTCCCCGGATTCGGGCGCCCCATCCTGGCGCCTGTCGATGGCGTCGTCGTGGCGGTGCACGACGGCGAGCCGGATCACCCTGCCTATCGCGGGCTGCCCTCGCTCCGCTACGCGCTGACCCAGCGGCGTCGCGCCAGGGCCGGCTGGATCGCCTTGGCCGGAAACCACGTCCTGATCGAGAAGCGCGGCGTCATCGTCGCGCTGTGCCACCTGCGTCAGGGCAGTGTCGCCGTGCGCCCGCGGCAGGAGCTGCGGATCGGTGACGTGCTCGGCGAATGCGGGAACTCGGGAAACAGCACCGAGCCCCACGTCCATGTGCAGGCGCTCGACAGCCGCGACATCGAGCGAGCCGGTGCCGTCGGCATCACCTTCAACGGCATGCTCCCCGCGAACGGCGAGGTCATCGACGCAGACGCGCATCCCCGAGCGCTCGTTCCCCCGTCGGGCTCGTGAAGCTCCGAAGACCCTGCGCGAATCCCGGCGAGCCGGATGCGCTGTCGCGTGCGCCGTTAGCGTGGCGGTGTGGAGCGTGCGCAGAGGATCCCTGACGGCCCGTCCGCACGCCCCCGCACCTTCGTGTTCGACATCGTCGGGACGCTGACCGACGAAGTGGGCACGGTGCAGAGGGTCGTCGCGGAGGTGCTCCGCCTCTCCGACGCCGAGTCGCTCGCCTTCGCACGTGAATGGCAGGCGGGGCTCGAGTCCGAGGTCGACGCCGTAGTTCGCGGCGAGCGCGACTGGGCCGACTACGAGTCGCTGAGGTCGGAGGCCCTGAGCGGCGTGCTGCAGGAGCGGCGGTATCGGCCGGGGCGCGCACAGCTCAAGGCGCTGAGGCGGGTCGGATGCTCTCTGGCCGCTTTCCCGGGTGCCGCCGACGAGCTCACCGCGCTCGCGGAGTCCGCACGCGTCGTCGGGCTGACGAACAGCACGCTCCCGGCGGCATCCGCGTTCTCGGCAGCGGCAGGGCTGCGGTGGCACGCTCTGCTCTCGGCCGACCTCGTCCGGGCGTTCAAGCCGCAGCCCGAGGCGTATCGCTTCGCGATCGACGCCCTCGGGCTCATCCCCGAGGAGTGCGTCTTCGTGGCTGCGCATCCGTGGGATCTCGACGCAGCGAAGGGGTTCGGGTTCCAGACCGCGTACTACCCACGCCCGCGTGCCGACGCGCCCGCGGCGTCGGACGCGTACGACTACACGATCTCTTCGCTCCTGGAGCTCGTGAGCTGAGCCGCGCTGCGGCCTCGAGGTCGCTGCGCACGCCGCCTCGCGGCGCGCGTCAGTCCCGCGACGACGCGTTGACGCTTCCCGAGCGCTCCTGTCCGCTGAGTGCGGCGATGGCAGCCATCATGCGCTCGGTGATCTCACGGCGCGCCTTGCCGTCAGGCATGCCTTCGAGGTCGGTGAGGTCAAGCGGCTCGCCGAAGCGCACCTCGAGTCGCGGCCTCCCGGGGAGGAGATGGCTGAACGGCGCGACGGTCCCGGTTCCGATGAGGCCGACGGGCACGACGGCGGCGCCGGTGTCGCGGGCCATCCATGCCGCTCCGCCGTGGCCGTCGTGCAGCTTGCCGTCTCGCGAGCGGCTGCCCTCGGGGAAGACGGCGAAGACGCTGCCTGCCCGGAGGATGCTGCTTCCCGCGTCGAGCGCGGCGCGGGCGTCGCGTCCGGTGGCGCGCTGGACGGGAACCCCGCCGATCGAGGTGAAGAACCAGCGCTTGGCGCGGCCGAGAGCACCGGGGCCGGTGAAGTACGCCGACTTGATGAGGAACTGCACGGGCCGCGTCGCGGAGGTCGGGATGATGACCGTGTCGAGCGACGCGAGGTGGTTGCTCGCGAGGAGCACGGGGCCGCTCGCGGGCACATTCTCTCGGCCGACGACGCGCGGGCGGTAGAGCAGCCAGAACAGGGGACGAAGGATGACGCGGCCGATGAAGTACACGGCGCCGGGGCGCGGAACCGGCGCCGCAGCGGGAGTCGGCGAGACGGGGGCTGGCACGTGGTCACCCTATCCGGGCCGGGCGCCGATGGCGGTCAGGAGAGCCCCGTTGACGCCGGACCTCTCGCGGCGTAGCGTCGAATTCATACGAAGCATGTTCGTACGAATAGGGAGCGCGCCATGGACACCGACGTCCTCATCATCGGCGCGGGGCAGTGCGGCCTCGCCCTCAGTCGCGAGTTGACGCGACGACATGTGGCTCACGAGGTCGTCGATGCCCGCGAGGCACCCGGCGACGTGTGGCGCGACCGCTGGGACTCCCTGCGGCTGTTCACTCCCGCGCGATTCGATGCCCTTCCCGACCGCCCGTTCCCGGCCGACTCGGCATGGTACTGCCCTCGCGGACGCGAGTTCGCCGACTACCTCGACGACTATGCCGAGGCCATCCGCTCTCCCCTGCGGATGGGCGTGCGCGCGACGCGCGTCGTCGCCGCGCCGGCCGGCGGATTCATCGTGGGCCTCGAGACCGCTCGCGGCGCGGCGGAGATCGGCGCGCGGCGCGTCGTGATCGCGACCGGCGGTCATGCCGAGCCTCGGGTTCCCGCCGAGGCGGCCGACCTCGACGCCGGGATCGTGCAGGTGCATTCCGGTGACTACCGCCGCCCAGAGGATCTGCCCGGCGAGCGCGTGCTTGTCGTGGGGTGCGGAGCGTCGGGCGTGCAGCTCGGCATCGAGCTCGCGCGCAGCGGGCGTGAGGTGACGGTCGCCGGGCGCCCGACCCCCGCCATCCCGAAGCCTCTGCTCAAGGTCGCGGGCGCGCTCTGGTTCGCGTTCCTTCACCACCTCCTGACGCGTGCGACGCCGATCGGGCGCAAGGCGGCGCCGCGTGCGCTCCGGGCGGGCGCGCCGCTCATCGGCCTCAGCGCGCGGGCGCTTGATGAGGCCGGCGCCACTCGAGCGCCGCGGTTCGTCGCCGCGGTGGACGGTCAGCCGGCGCTCGCCGACGGACGCGTCGTCGCGGTGGACACGGTGCTCTGGGCGACCGGATACCGCCCGGCACTGGACTGGATCGAGGGCCTGCCCCTCGACGAGCTCGGGCTGCCGGAGCATCGTCGGGGCATCTCGACGGTCATCCCCGGCCTCGCGTTCCTCGGGCTGCCCTTCCAGTTCGGGCTCACGTCGACGCTCATCGGCGGAGCCGCTCGGGACGCCGCGCACGTCGCCGCGGAGATCGCGGGATGACCGGCGGGATGAGCACGACGTGACGCCGCGTGCATACCGCTCCCCCGTCCGGGCCGAGCGCGCCGGCCGCACCCGCGCGGCGGTGATCGAGGCGGCACGCCATCTCCTCGTGACCGAGGGATTCGACCGAACGACGGTGCACAAGATCGCCGCGCGCGCCGGCGTGAACGTCGACACGATGTATCGGGCGGTAGGACGGAAGCCCGACGTGATCCGCGCCGTCGTGGAGTCCGCCCTGTCCGGCACGGCGGAGGCGGTGCCGGCTCATGAGCGCGACTACGTCCTGCGGATCAGGGCCGCGGCGACGGCGGGCGAGAAGCTCGACCTCTACGCCGGAGCCGTCACCGCCATCCAGAAGCGACTCGCACCCGTCTTCGCTGCGCTCAGCGACGCCGCTCGCACCGACGACTCGTGTCGGCGGCTGTGGGATGAGATCTCGGAGCGCCGCGCGCGGAACATGCGCGACTTCGCCGCCGACCTGCGCGCGACGGGCGAACTGCGGGACGACCTCGACGACGAGGCGGTAGCGGATGTCGTCTGGAGCATGAACGCCCCCGAGTACTGGAATCTGCTGGTGGGGGCACGCGGATGGCCCCCCGAGCGCTTCCGCGCCTGGCTCGCGGATAGCTGGAGGCGCCTGCTGCTGGTGTGAGTCTCGCTGGGCGCGTGCCCCGCAGATCAGTCCGCGTGGGCGCTCAGGAACGGGATGACCGCGTCGATGACGGCGGCGGGATTCTGCTCGGCCGGATAGTGGCCCGCTCCCGGGAGGACACGGCCGGTGACGTCGTTCGCGAGGTCCCTCATCCCCTCCTCGACGGCGCTGTCCATGCCGAACTCCCCGCCGAGCGCGAGCACCGGCGTGCGGATCGGGTCGTCGGCGATTCGACGAACGGCACGCGCGTCCACTTCCGCAGTGCGGTAATAGGAGCAGAAGCAGGCACGAATCGCCAGCATCGAGGATCTCGGTTTCGCCCGGTTCGTGAAGTTCTATGACCCTAGCAACAACTTTCTCGGTGCGATCGAGTTCTCCGAGGAAGCCAGCACCCCGAGTTAGTGTGCTGCGCGGCTCTCCGTCGCGACTATTCGCTCCGACTCCGCACCAGAGGCAGGAACGGTGGCACGGAGGACCCACCCATCCGCGGTAGCTTCTGATTGCAGCTGCCCTCCGTGGTGGATGAGGCGCTGGCGGGCGCGCACGAGGCCACGGCCTCCCCCGCTGCCGCAGACCGCTCCGCTCGCCAACGGCGTCGAGACGTTCTTCACGACGAGCTCGACGGTTTCGGGCTGACGAAGGATCTCCACGCTCGCGGAGCGTGGGTTCGGGGCGTGCTTGAGGATGTTGGTGACGGCCTCTATCGCGGTCTCCGTGAGCGCCCGATCCGCAGCCGGCGTCGCACCGAGCGGAGTGCGAGGCGTGGAGACACGCGTGGGGATGTGGGCATCTTTCAACAAGGCTCCGAGGGATGTCACGACGTCGACGACGTCGCCCTCATACCGTGTCGGGCATGAACCCGCGCCGCCAGCACTGGTGTCGCGGATCAGAGACAGCAGGGACTGGATTCTCTCAAGCGCCTTCTCGGCGGAGTCTTCGATCGTCGAGAGGGACACCTGCCGTGCTGCCTCGTCTGGCTGGCGCGGCAGTGCGCGGGCGTGGAACAGCACGAGCGTGAGATCGTGCGCGATCCCGTCGTGCAGCTCATCGGCGATCCGCTCCTGCTCCTCCCGCGCCAGCGTCTCGAGATCTCTCACAACGCGGGCACGTTCGGAGGCGAAGATCGCCTCCCGTGCTGAGACGAGCCGAAAGGTGAGACCCGCTAGGCCGTGTTGCTGAATGTGGGTGTGGAGCCTTTGGGTGATTCTTGAGTCGTGTCGCGAGATGTCATCACGGACG
>NZ_JBSQBP010000002.1:0-237702 GCF_053851835.1 Microbacterium sp. KNMS | reverse complement strand
TGCGACGCCGACGCCAACGCCATCTGACGCGCCGCCTGCGCATGAGCGATCACCCTGTCCGCCGCCCGGATCGCCTCAATCGCCGACTCCACCGCCGCACGCTCCGAAGCCGTCGGGCACGGACCATCCCCTTCACCCCACACAGCCCCATCGCTCATGACACCAGTGTCCCGCCCACCACCGACATTCGAAGACCCCTACGACCCCGACGGCCACAGAAAAGGTCACGGAACGATAACGACTCTGCCTTGGTGTGACCGAGCGCAAGCGCTGGGGGAGGGGAGTGTCAGCGTGTCCGGCGATAGCGCTCGTAGATCACGCGGGAGTCGAACGTGCGCGTCTCGATGAGGTCGAGGGGGAGCGGTTGGGCGAGCGGGGGAAGGAACGGCGGACCACCGCCGACGATGATGGGGTACCGGAAGATCCGGATCTCGTCGATCAGGTCGAGTTCGAAGGCGTGAGCGGCGAGATCCGCGCCGCCGATCTCGACGTCCTTGGGTGTGGACTCGATGACCGCCGCGACCTCCTCGGCCAAGGTGCCCTCAGCGAGTCGGGCGTTCCCTTCGACGCCCTCGAGCGTGTGGCTGAACACGACCTTCGGAAGGGCGGTCCAGACGTCGGCGAAGGCGTTCGCATCAGGAGAGTCGCGGAACGACGGATCGGTCTCCCAGACCCGCATCGTCTCGTACAGGCGACGTCCGAGGAGTGTGGCGCCGAGTTCGCTGACCCGATCGAGGTGGAATCGGAACAGGTCATCGCTCGGCACCGACCAGTCGAACGATCCGAAGCGGTCGGCGATGAACCCATCGACCGACACGCCCATCGAGTAGATCAGCATGCTTGAAGGGTTCCATGGCGCCGAGGAGTGGGCAAGAGCCATTCGCACTTGTCGATGTGCGGCCATCCGCTCGTCATGATCACCGGCCCGGCCGCTCGTCGAATCGCACGGGGAGCGACACGTCAGGCGTTCCTGCACACATCGACGATCAGGCCGCCGGGGCCGCGGAGGTACGCCGCCTCGGTGCCCCAGTCCGTGAGCAGAGGGCCGCGCAGCAGCTCGGCTCCGGCGGCGACAGCGCGCGAGGTGGCCGCGGCCACGTCCTCGACGTAGTGATGCAGGATGACGCCATCCGTCGTGCCCCAAGGCACCATCGCATCGCGAGACAGCATGACCCGGAGCCCTCCCGCGTCGAGCTCGCCGAAGTGTGGGCCGTCCGTGAGCACGGTCCATCCGTATGCCTCGGACAGCAGTCTCGTCGCCGCCGGGACGTCGTCCACCTGGATGTCGATCGCTTGCACGCCCATGGCGAGAGGCTATCGCGGCGGGGGTGCGTTGCCGGCGTCCTTCTCCCCGACGCCCTGCGCTGGCTCTGGAGCGACGTGCGCCGGTGAGCGAGCGACCCGCACAGGATCAGTCCTGGACGACCGGATCCTCCAGCTGTGCACGATTCTCGTCCAGCGACTCGGCGTCGCGAGCGAGGAAGCGCCGGAGAATCGCATCGATGAGAGCACCGACCGCCGTCGCGACGCACACAGCCAGAAGGATGGCGACGAGCGGCTGGTCGTGCAGCCATCGGCCCGCGACGATGCCGAAGAGCGCGGAGTACGCGGCCCACGCGGTTCCGGCCGCGACGGAGAGCGGCACGAAGCGCCGCGCCGGGTAGCCGGTGGCTCCGGCGGTCATGTTCACCGCGATGCGCCCGACCGGGATGTAGCGGGCCGCGAAGATGAGGAGTGCCGCCCGATCCCGCAGGCCGCGGCGAGCCCATCCGATCGCGGCCGCGACGCGAGGAGTGCGCATCCATCGGAAGCGTGTCGTGCCGATCGCTCGCCCCAGCTGATACGCGACGTTGTCGCCGGCGATCGCGCCGAGTGCGGCAGTCGCGATGAGAAGCAGCAGATGCGGCTCGCCGGAAGCGACCGAGATCGTCGCTGCGCCGACGACGACCGTCTCACTGGGCACGGGCGGGAAGAAGCCGTCGATGAAGCACACGCCGAACACCACGAGGTACACCCACGGCGATGCGGCGAGGTCGGTCACCAGCGTGGTGAGGAGGTCGATGAAGTCCATGCAGGCGACGCTAGGAATCGGCTTTCGCGAGCGAATCGGTCGAACGGCAGGAGGAGTCCTTACTTTCGTCAGGTCTGCGCGTGACGCCCGCTCCCTACGATGAATGCATGCGGCGCATCACCGATCACGTGCAACAGTCGTGGCCGACTGCCCTCGGCGTCGCTCTCCTCGGCGTGGCGGTCGCGACCTCATTGCCGGTGGCACGCTGGGGCGATTCCGCCGTCGTGCTTCTCCTTCTGCCTGCCGCGGTGTGCGCGTACCTCGCCGGTCGTCGCATGCGATCGCTCGCGGCAGCCATCCTCACCGTCGCGGCGATGCTCGTCGCGCTCTTGCCGCTCTCGATCATCCTGCCCGGAGGGTCTGCCGGCGATTGGATGGCGGCGTCGCTCATCACCATCCTGACCGTGGTCGGTCCCTGGTGGATCGGGCGATATCGGCGGCTGCGCGCCGAGCAGCGCGAGTCCGACGCGCGGGTGCTGGCCGAGCGCGCCCAGGCCGAGGAGAGGGCTCGCATCGCGGATGACCTGCACGACACCATCGGCCATGAGCTCGCTCTCATCGCGGTCCAGGCGGGTGCGCTCGAGCTCGGCCGGGGACTGGACGAGGCGCAGCGGGAGCGATTCGCTGAGCTCCGGGAAGCGGCGGTGCGTGCGAGCAGCCGGCTTCACGACGTCGTCCGCATGACGCGACCCGCTTCCACTGGTCGGCTCGAGCCCCTCGGCAAGGACGACATCGCGGCGCTCGTGAATGGGGCGCAGCAGGCCGGCGTTCCCGTCGAGGCGCGCCTCGACTCGGCCGTGCTCGACCGCCTGCACCCCCTGATGATCGAGCTCACGGCGCGCGCGCTGCGTGAGGGTCTCACGAATGCCTCGCGCCACGCACCCGGAGCGGCCGTCCAGGTGGAGCTCGCTGCGGATGGCGCTGAGCACCTCGACCTGAAGGTGCGGTCGGGCGCGCCATCCCGGCAGGGGACGCAGGGGAGTGGGCACGGGATCCCCAGTCTCCAGCGCCGTGCGGCCCTGCTCGGCGCGTCGGTCGAGGCGGGAGCGGTCGCAGACGGCTTCGAGCTGCGGCTCCGGGCGCCCCTTCGCCCTGAGCCGCGGACGGACACGAACGACCGCGTGTGGGATGCGGCACTGACCTCGAACTCGCAGGAGACCCGCCGACGGATCCTGCAGTCGGCCGTGGTTCCTGCGGCCGTCCTCGGGCTCGCCATCGTCGGCATCCTCGTCGTGCAGGCGGTCACCGTGACCCAGACGGCGATCCCGTCGAGCGTCTACGAGCAGATCGAACTGGGCGCCTCCCGTTCGGAGCTCGCACCCCGCTTGCCCGCGGGCATCCCCGCGCCGCCGCCGATCGTCGTGGAGGAAGACGCGCCACCGAGCGGCGCTCGGTGCGAGTACTTCGCGGCACGCGACGGCTGGCTCCACTTCACCGACGCGGTGTATCGCCTCTGCTTCGAGGACGGCGTGCTCGTCGAGAAGACCCTCCTGGGTGCGTCGTGATCCGCGTCCTCCTTGCGGACGACGAGCCCATGATCCGGGCGGGGGCGCGGGCGATCCTCGAGTCCGACGCGGGAATCGAGGTCGTGTTCGAGGCAGGGGATGGCCGGAGCGCCATCGAGGGCGTGCGGCAGCATCGTCCGGACGTCGCGGTCCTCGACATCCGCATGCCGGGCGTGGACGGACTCACCGCGGCCGCGGAGATCGCGCGGGCGGCACCGAGCACGAGGGTCGTGATCCTCACGACCTTCGGCGAGGACGAGTACGTCGAGCGCGCGCTCGGCGAGGGCGCGCTGGGCTTCCTCGTCAAGGCCGCTGATCCGCGAGAGCTCATCGCGGGCGTCCGTGCCGTCGCCGACGGGGGAGCCTATCTGTCGCCGACGATCGCCCGAAGGGTCATCGCGCCCTACCGCGGAGGAGAGCGGATGCGCGACGCGGCCGCGCGGGAGGCGCTTGCGGGATTGACCGAGCGGGAGAAGGCGGTGCTCGCGCTGCTCGGCGCGGGGGCGTCGAATGCGGAGATCGGCGCGCAGCTGCATCTCGTCGAGGGAACGGTCAAAGGCCACGTCAGCGCGATCCTCGGCAAGCTCGGCGCGCGCAATCGTGTCGAAGCCGCGGTGATCGCGCATCGCGCGGGGCTCGTCACGGCAGAGTGAGATGTCGGGGGAGCGGATGAGCCATGCACGCTCCGATGGCCTGTCCTTCTCCTGCATCCACCCAGCGATACTCTCCCCACTCCACGAGGCGGCCACAGCCCCGCACAAGCTAGCGTGTGCGATGTGAGCGAACCGAAAGCGGCTCGGGCGGCCGGGCTCCGGGAAGAGATTGCCCAGCCTTCGCAGCCATGGAATGCACTCGCTGCCAACTATGAACGTGCCCGCCTTCGCGAGGACTCGCTCGATCGCCTGGTTGAATGGCCTGCACAGCGAGAACTCCTTGGCGATGTTCGTGGCGTATCGATCCTCGACATCGGATGCGGAAGCGGCGCGAAGCTCGCCGAGCTTGTTGCGGAGGGTGCGGGTCCGTCTGTGGGGGTGGACGCGAGTGGGACTTTCATCCCAGAACCGCCTGACGGTCTGACCTCGATCCGGGGCGACATGAACGACATGGAATCCATCGGAGACCTGACTCGGCGCACATTTGACCGAGTCCTGTTCCTGCAGTCGTTCGGCTACGCGACTGACCCGGTTCGCTGTCTCGTACAAGCGCGCAACATGCTCAGCGATGGCGGGTTCATCCTCCTGACGCGCACGCATCCGATCCGGTACGCGGTCGAGCGCGCCGAAGCGAACGGGACATCGTTGGGCGAGGAGTATTACGCGGGCGGGGTCTACAGTTACGCGAGCGGTTGGAACGAGCAGATCACGCTGGCGCACAGCGTCTTCACCGTCGCGGATCTTCTCAACCAGTTCAGTGCAGCCGGACTGCGAATCGAGCGCGCGCTGGAACCGCGGCTCACGGACAAAGCGGCGCGGAAGTATCCACATAAGGCCGCATGGCTGAACAAGCATCTCGGAGTCATGATGTTCGACCTCCGGCCGTTTAAGTCCTGACGACTATTCGCTGGCGTCAACGACGTCGAGGCGCAGCGTCATCATGCACACGTCTGGGCGATCCTGTCCGGCAGCCGGGCGAAAGCCGGCCCGCTGGTAAGTGTGGATCGCGGGCTCGTTATCCGCGATCACGTTGAGCGACAGTTGCCGGGCATGGAACGCGCGAGCCAGTTCGATCGCATGGTCGACCAGCACGTGGGCGAGGCCTTGACCACGACGTTGCGGGGCGACGATGACGCGGCCGAGCCGCGCGGTTCCGTTGTTGATCGTCAGGTCGAAGTGGCCGACGACAGTCCGCGCGGTCTCGTCCACGAGCACCCATGCTGAGAACCCGGCGATCTGGCACATCTCGCTGAGCTGCGTCGCGCGCAGAGGCCAGTGCAGCCGAGGGCCAGTGAAGAGGTACAGGTCAGCGGCGTTCGCGACCCAGGAGACGACCGTCTCGCAGTCGCGCTCGCTGCGCCGCCGGATGGTCAGGGGAGCTGCGACGGTCATACCCGGGAGAGTAGTAGGAATGGATGGCGCGGCAGGGACCCGGCAACTCCTCAACGCGAACTGACATAATGTGCATTATCGGATGATCCCGAGCACGGGGGCTGTCCTCAGATCAGCCACTCGCCATCCGACATGAGCATCCGTCCGGGGAACTCGTCCACTTCGCGCCAGGACTGGATGCGCGTCGGGCGCAGCACGAGGAACACGTAGCCTGCGAGGCCGCGCGGGTCCCAGTCCGCCTGCGCGGCGTACGCGTGCCCGATGCTCTCGACGTCGTCGACGCCGTGCGTCGCGTCGAGCGACGCGTCGATCAGGACGACATCTCTCGTCTGGCCGACACCGAGCCGCGCGACGCCGGAGGACGCGATATTCCGCGCCGTGAGAGACGAGCCCTCGAGCGCGACGATGATGCGATCATCCACCCACGCGATCGACAGCGGCACGAGATGGGGTCGCCCGTCGGGCGACGCCGTCGCCACCCATGCGTCCGCCGCAGGCGCGGTCAGCTGGCGGAGCGCATCGGCCTTGCGCGTCGCGCGGTCGCGCGGCGGTGCGGCGTCGCTCACCGGGTCAGCCTGCTTCCGTGACAGCCGGAGCGCCGACGTACTGCGCCAGGTGCTCGCCGGTGAGCGTCGACCTCGCGGCGACGAGCTCGGCCGGCGTGCCCTCGAAGACGATGCGCCCGCCGTCGTGACCGGCCCCCGGACCGAGATCGATGATCCAGTCCGCATGAGCCATCACCGCCTGGTGGTGCTCGATCACGATCACGCTCTTGCCGGCGTCGACGAGCCGATCCAGCAGCCCGAGGAGGTTCTCGACGTCGGCAAGGTGGAGACCCGTCGTCGGCTCGTCGAGCACGTAGACCTCGGCCTTCTCCCCCATCTCGTTCGCGAGCTTGATCCGCTGACGCTCGCCGCCCGACAGCGTCGAGAGCGGCTGGCCGAGCGTCAGGTAGCCGAGACCGACGTCCTCGAGCCTGCCCAGGATGGCCGCGGCCGCGGGGATCCGCGCTTCGCCCTCGGAGAGGAACGCGCGTGCCTCCGCGACGGGAAGGTCGAGCACCTCGGTGATGTCGCGCCCGCCGAGCTTGTATTCGAGCACGCCCGCCTGGAACCGCTTGCCGCCGCAGTCCTCGCACGGCGTCTCGACGGTCTCCATGAACCCCAGTTCAGTGACGATGACGCCAGCGCCCTTGCACGTCGGGCATGCGCCCTCGGAGTTCGCGCTGAAGAGCGCGGGCTTGACGCCGTTCGCCTTCGCGAAGGCCTTGCGGATGGGATCGAGGAGCCCGGTGTAGGTGGCGGGATTGCTGCGTCGCGATCCGCGGATCGCGCCCTGGTCGATCGAGACGACGCCCTCACGTCGCGCGACCGATCCGTGGATCAGCGAGCTCTTGCCCGACCCCGCGACGCCCGTGACGACCGTGAGGACGCCGAGTGGGACGTCCACGTCGACATCCTGCAGGTTGTTCTCGCTCGCACCGCGCACCTCGATGGCGCCCTTCGGCTCTCGAACGCTCGGCTTGGTCTGCGCGCGGTCGTCGAGGTGCTTCCCGGTCAGGCTTCCGCTGGCCTTCAGCCCGTCGACCGTCCCCTCGTAGCAGATCGTTCCGCCGGCACTGCCCGCGCCGGGCCCGAGATCGACGACGCGGTCGGCGATCGCGATGGCCTCGGGCTTGTGCTCCACGACGAGCACCGTGTTCCCCTTGTCGCGCAGCTGCAGCAGGAGTGTGTTCATGCGCTGGATGTCGTGCGGGTGCAGGCCGATCGTCGGCTCGTCGAACACGTACGTGACATCGGTGAGCGCGGAGCCGAGGTGACGCAGCATCTTGATGCGCTGCGCCTCGCCGCCCGACAGCGTGCCGGATGGCCGGTCGAGGCTCAGATAGCCCAGGCCGAGGGTCACGAACGCGTCGAGATTCGCGCCGAGCGCCGCGAGGAGCGGGCCTGCGCCGGGCTTGTCCAGCCCGCGCACCCATTCGGCGAGGTCCGTCACCTGCATGCGGCACGCGTCGGCGATGCTCACGCCGTCGATCTTCGAGCCGCGCGCCGCCTCGGTCAGACGGGTGCCGTCGCACTCCGGGCACGTCGCGAAGGTCGCCACGCGCTGCACGAAGGCGCGGATGTGCGGCTGCAGCGCGTCGATGTCCTTCGAGAGCATCGACTTCGTGATCTTGGGGATGAGCCCCTCGTACGTCATGTTGATGCCGGCGATCTTGACCTTGGTCACCTCGCCGTAGAGGAACGTGTGCCGCTGCTTCTCGGTGAACTGGGCGATCGGCTTGTCCGACGGGTAGAACCCCGACTGCGAGAACCCCTTCACCATCCAACCGTCCGGCGTGTAGCCCGGCACCATGATCGCACCCTCATCGAGCGACTTCGACTCGTCCACGACCTGGGAGAGGTCGATGTCGGACACCGCTCCCCTCCCCTCGCACCGCGGGCACATGCCGCCGAGGTACACGACGTCCTTGACGATGGTCTTCTCCCCCGTCGCCGACGTCATCACGCCGCTCGCCTTCTGCGTGGGGATGTTGAACGAGAACGCGGTCGGGCCGCCGATGTGCGGCTCCCCGAGCCGACTGAACAGGATGCGCAGCATCGCGTTCGCGTCGGTCACGGTACCCACGGTCGAACGCGGATTCGCTCCGAGCCGCTCCTGGTCCACGAGGATGGCCGTCGTGAGCCCCTCGAGGACGTCGACGTCGGGGCGCGGCACCGACGGCATGAACCCCTGCACGAACGCGCTGTAGGTCTCGTCGATGAGGCGGCGCGACTCGGCGGCGATCGTGTCGAACACGAGCGAGCTCTTGCCCGACCCCGAGACGCCCGTGAACACCGTCAGCCGCCGTTTCGGGATCTCGATGCTGACGTTCTTGAGGTTGTTCTCCCGCGCGCCCTGCACGCGGATGACGTCGTGCGTGTCGGCGACGTGAGCGGAGGTGCTGTCGGAGGCTGCGGTCATCGTCTCTCCAGGTCGGCAGAAGGGGCTCGGGGCGGTCAGGGGCGCTGCTGCAGGCGGATCATGTTGCCCGCCGGGTCGCGGAACGCCGCGTCGCGAACGCCGTACGGCTGGTCCATGGGCTCCTGCACGACGTCGACGCCCAGGGCCTCGAGCCGCGCGAACTCGGCGTCGACGTCGGGCGTCGCGAGCAGGAGGCTCGCATACGTGCCCTTCGCGATCATCTCGAGGATGGTGCGGCGCTCGTCATCGGTGATCCCGCTCTCGACGGCGGGCGGGTAGAGCACGATGTTCGTGTCGGGCTGGTCGGCCGGGCCCACGGTGAGCCAGCGCAGCCCCTCGTAGCCCACGTCGTTGCGCACCTCGAAGCCGAGGGCGTCGCGGTAGAAGCCCAGAGCGGCATCAGGGTCGGTCTGCGGCAGGAAGCTGGAGTGGATCGTGATGGTCATGTCGCTCACGCTATCCGCGGGTCGGATGGTCGCGCTTCTCGATTCCTGATCGGTCGCGTCACGTGCTTGGTGATGAGGGTGGGAACGCCAGCGAGATCGCCCTCGGACCGCCGCCGGTACTCGCTCGGCGGCATTCCCACGAGCTCAGTGAAGCGCGTGCTGAACGTGCCGAGCGATCCAAAGCCGACCTCGAAGCAGATCTCGGTGACGGTCAGATCGCCGCGTCGCAGGAGCGACATCGCCCTCTCGATCCGCCGCGTCATGAGGTAGGAGTACGGCGACTCCCCGTACGCGAGCTTGAACTGCCGGCTGAGGTGGCCAGCGGACATGCCCACGCCGCGCGCGAGGGCCTCGACGTCGAGTGGCTGGGCGAACTCGCGGTCCATCCGGTCGCGCACCCGGCGGAGGAGGGCGAGGTCCCGAAGCCGGTCTGCGGGGGCGGGTGGGCTCGTCACGTAGGCGATCCTGCCATGCCCTGTCGACGTCGCCGGGTCAGCGGCTCTCCGCACGCCGGAAGACGAGATGCGTCGCGAGCGGCGTCGAGCGCGCCGAGGCGGGGACGAGCCCGAAGCGAGCGACGCCCTCGAAGAGCCGCGCGCCCGGCCCGAGCGTGATCGGGGCGATATGGAGCCGCAGCTCGTCGACGAGATCGGCGCGCAGGTACGCGTTCGCGGTCTGCGCGCCGCCGCACACCGAGACATCCGCATCGCCGGCTGCGGCCCGTGCGCGATCGAGCGCGGCCTCGATGCCGTCGGTGACGAAGTGGAAGGTCGTGCCGCCCTCGAGCTCGAGCGGGCGACGCGCGTGGTTCGTCAGCACGAAGACCGGCGCGTGATACGGCGGCTCGCTCCCCCACCACCCCTGCCACGACTCGTCCGGCCACTCCCCGCGGATCGGCCCGAACATGTTCCTGCCCATGATGAACGCGCCGGCGCGCGTGATCGCGTCGCGCTCGTCCTTGTTCTCCTCGGCCGCCTCGAACATCCAGCGATGCAGGTCCTCGCCGCCGATGCCGAGCGGGTCCTCGAGACTCTGGTCCGGGCCCGCGACGCACCCGTCGAGCGAGACCGTGACATCGCAGAAGACGCGGCTCATGAAGATCCTCTCGTCGCCGGATGACTCCGCCCTGACCATAGGCGCGAGCCATCGGCGCCGGCAAGGGGGTCAGGGGCGCGGCGCGGGCGACCCCCACTTCGGTGCCGGCGGCTCCCAGGTCTCGAGGGCGTCGAGCAGCGCGCCCGCGTCGTCCGCCACGATCAGGGTGTCGCGGAACGCGGAGCGGACGAAGCCCTCCGCCGTCATGTGGTCGAGGGCATCGAGCAGCGGGCGCCAGAAGCCGGCGACATCGAGGAGGGCGACCGGCTTGCGGTGGATCCCGAGCTGCAGCCAGGTCCACGCTTCGAAGAGCTCCTCGAGCGTGCCCGCTCCCCCGGGCAGCGCCACGAAGGCGTCGCCGAGCTCGGCCATGCGCAGCTTGCGCGCGTGCATGTCGGGCACGATCTCGAGAGCGGTCAGCCCCGGGTGCGAGATCTCGGCGTCCACGAGGTCCTGGGGCATGACCCCGATCGCCTCTCCGCCCGCCTCGGATGCGGCGTCGGCGACCGTGCCCATGAGCCCGACCCGCCCGCCGCCGTAGACGAGCCCCGTGCCCCGCGCCGCGAGCGCACGGCCGAACGCGGTCGCGGCCTCCGCGTAGTCCGGCCGCACACCCGTCGCCGACCCCAGGAACACCGTCACGCGCTCGATTCCGCTCACCCCGCGAGCCTATCCAGCGCACGGGGCGGGTCGCCGCGGGGCGTAGGTTGGAGGGGTGAGAGAGACCCCCGCATGATCGACGTCCTCACCGGCTTCGCGGTCGTCGGCGTGGCGATCCTCACCGGCTACGTCGTCGGGCGCGTCGACCTCCTCGGGTCGCAGGGCCGATTCGTGCTCAGCCGACTCTGCTTCTTCGTGCTGAACCCGTTCCTGCTCTTCACCGTGCTGGCAGAGGCCGATCTCGGCGTGCTGTTCTCGGCTCTGCTGCCCGTCTCCGCGCTCGCGGCCGCGGCGATCTTCATCCTCTACGGCCTCGTCGCCCGGCTCGGCTGGCGTCGCGGCTGGGGCGTCACGGCGGTCGGCGCGCTGGGAGCCGGGTACGTGAACGGCAACAACATCGGCATCCCGATCGCCACCTACGTGCTCGGCGACGCCGCGTACGCCGCGCCCATCCTGCTCCTGCAGCTCCTCGTGTTCACGCCGATCGTGCTCGCCATCCTCGACGGCTCGTCATCGGGAGAGGCGTCTTTCGGGGCGATCGCGCGGCGGACGCTGCGCAACCCCATGATCATCGGCGCGGCCCTCGGGGTTCTCGTGGCGCTCCTCGACGTCGAGCTCCCGCCCATCGTCATGGACCCGCTGCGGCTCCTCGCGGGCGGAGCCGTGCCCGTGCTCCTCATCAGCTTCGGCATGTCGCTCTACGGCCAGCGCGTCCTCACGCAGGTCGGCACGCGCCGCGACATCGCCCTCGCGACGGTCTGCAAGCTCGCGCTCATGCCGCTCGTGGCATGGGCGATCGGCCGATTCGCCTTCCAGCTCGACGACCACGCGCTGCTCGCGGTGGTCGTGCTCGCCGCGCTCCCCAGCGCGCAGAACGTCTTCAACTACGCGCAGCGCTACGAGGTCGGCGAGGTGGTCGCCCGCGACACCGTGTTCCTCACGACGCTGGGATGCCTGCCGGCTCTGTTCGCGTGCGCTCTGCTTCTGGGCTGAGCGAGCGCTGACGCAGGGCGATCACGCGATCGATCGCGATCCCGAGCACGATCGCGATGCCTGCGCCGATCGCGGCGCCCAGGAGCGGCTGCTCGCGGAGCCAGGTGCCGGCGATGAGGCCGATGCCGACGGAGTACGCCGCCCAGGCGGCCGCCGCGACGAGCGCGAGCGGCACGAAGCGGCGGGGCGGATAGCGCGTCGCGCCGGCGGTCAGGTTCACGGCGACGCGCCCCACGGGGATGTAGCGCGCGATGAGGATGAGCGAGGCGCCGCGCCGATCGAGGCCCGCCTGCGCCCACTCGATCGTCCGCCGCACGCGCCCGATCCGCATCCATCCGAAGCGCTCGGTCCCGATCGCGCGCCCCAGGAGGTAGGTGAGCCCGTCGCCGACGAAGGCGCCGCACGCCGCGAGGAGCGCGATGAGCCAGGGCACCGGCTCCCCCGTCGCTGCGCCGATCGCCGCAGCCGACACGATCACCGTCTCGCTCGGGACGGGCGGGAACAGCCCGTCGACCGCGCACACGGTGAACGCGACGAGGTAGATCCAGGGCGAGGTCGCGGTGTCGAGCAGCACCGTGGCGACGAGGTCGAAGAACGCGGTCATGGGGATCCCTCCGGGTCGCTTCCGACGCTACGGAGGGGCGTGCGGTGCGTCGTCACCCCGTGGGTGCGTTCCCATCCCCCTGGAGGATGACTCGTGTCCGTCCGGGACGGCCGCGCGAGCGATGCGCGGCCGTCCCGGACGGGCTCGGCTCAGGCAGCGGCGGCCGTGAGAGAGCGGATGGTCTCGCTCCCCTCGGCGAGGACGCGGTAGACCCGCTCGTACCCCTCGGCCATCACCGGCAGATCGAACCGCGTCTCCGCATCGCGGCGGCAGGCCGCGGGATCGAGGTCGCCCGCGCGCTGGATCGCCTGCGCGAGGGCGTCGAGGCCGTCGACGACGAACCCGGTCTCGCCGTGCCGGACGATCTCGGGCACGCTGCCGCGCGGCGTCGCGACGACGGGCGTGCCGCAGGCGAGCGCTTCGGCCATCACCATGCCGAACGGCTCCTCCCACTGGATCGGGAAGACGAGGCAGGCGGCGCTCGCGAACAGCTCGCGCTTCACGCTCGCGTCCGCCTCGCCCACGTACTCGGCGTCTCGGCCCAGCAGTGGGCGCACGGCGTCGGCGAAGTACTCGCGCTCGGCGGTCTCGTTGAGCTTGCCGGCGAGCACGATGCGACGCCCCGCACGCCGCGCGGCCTCGATGGCGAGATGCGCCCCCTTGTCGGGGCTGAAGCGCCCGATCCAGAGCACGTGATCCTCCTTGTGCGGGCGGAACGGAAAGCTCGGCACGTCGATCGCGTTGTGCACCGTCCCGACCCAGTTCAGATCAGGAGCCTGACGGCGCTGGGCGTCGGAGATCGCGACGAGGTCGACGCTCGACCCGAGCCGGCGGTAGTAGTCGCCGTTGTCACCCGTCACCGGCCCATGCATCGTCACGAGCGTCGGGATGGCGCGCGAGCGGGCGAGCAGGGGCCCCGCCGCGGAGTTGTCGTGGACGATGTCGAGCTCGCGCTCGTCGAGCGAGCGCGCCGCCTCGGCCGCGAGCACGACCTCGGGCATGACGCTCGACCCCAGCAGGTGCGAGGGCGGCTCGTCGTACACCCGCACGTGGCGCTGCGCGCGTGTGCGGCGCTCCCCCGAGGCGACGAGGGTCACCTCGTGTCCGCGGGCGACGAGCTGGTCCACGAGGGCCGCGACGACGGCCTCGGTTCCCCCGTAGCCGCGCGGCGGGAGCTCGAACCACGGCGGCGCGATCATCCCGATCCGCAGCGGGCGCGTGGCCACCTCGTCCTCCGGTGTGCCCTCTCGTTCGACGATCAGCGACATGCGCGTACCTCCTCCTCCATCGGCGCTATCGCAAGGTGGGGTGAAGAGCTCGACGTTGAGCCGTCGCTTGTCAGGTTATTGAGAGGAAACCTACGATTGCAAGTGAAGGTTTTCAGAGCGCCCGTCAGAGAGGAGCACCGTGACCGACATCGTGTCGTCCCCCGTCGAGACCGCAGACGACGTGGAGCCGCGGACCTCCCGGCCGCCCATCGACGACGATCGCACCCGGCCCCGAGGACTCGGCACCGTGCAGCAGCCGCAGGCATCCGTGACCCTCGTCGAGGGATCGTCGTTCTGCGTCTCCCGCCCCGATGGCGACATCGTCCCTCGTCAGGCCGATGGCCTCTTCGTGCAGGACACCCGCGTGCTGTCTCAGTGGGAGCTGCGCATCGACGGCCATTCGGTCGAGCCGCTCGGGATCATCCCGGCAGAGCCCTTCGAGACGCGTTTCATCGGTCGCGTTCCGGCCCGCCCCGGCAACATCGAGCCGACGATCATCGTCGAGCGGCGCCGGCTCGTCGGCAGCGGCATGCGCGAGGACCTCGCGATCTCGAACTACGGGAGCGAGCCGGCGGGTCTCGACGTCGACCTCCACGTCGACGCGGACTTCGCCGACCTCTTCCAGGTCAAGGAGCGCCGGGCCGAGCGGCCGGCGGGCGTGACGGGCGGGTTCGACCGGGACGGACTCCACTTCCGCCTGGAGGGCGAGGGGACGGCCCAGCGGGGCGTGCGCGTGTCGGCGCCCGGAGCGCAGGCCGCCTCGGGAGCGCTCGCCTTCCGCATCGTCGTCGAGCCGGGCGGCACGTGGCGGGGCAGCATCGAGGTTCGACCGGCCGTGGACGGCAGCGAGCTGGCCGCGTCCTTCCCGCTCGGCGACCCGGTGGAGGGCACGCAGCCGGCGCTGCGCATGCGCGGGTGGCACGACGCGACACCCTCGATCTCGGTGGCGAACACGGTGCTGGCGGCCGCACTCGCGACAAGCGAGCGCGACCTCGGTGCGCTCCGCATCGTCGACCCGTCCCATCCCGAGGACGAGGTCGTCGCGGCGGGAGCGCCGTGGTTCATGGCCCTCTTCGGCCGGGACTCTCTGCTCACCAGCGCGATGATGATGCCCTTCGCGCCGAGTCTCGCACTCGGGACCCTGCGCGCCCTCGCTCGGCTGCAGGGCGCGCGCGAGTCGGCGATGACGGAGGAGCAGCCCGGGCGCATCCTCCATGAGGTGCGGCTGGGAGCGGACCTGTCGCTCGCCCTCGGCGGCGATCGGGTCTACTACGGATCGATCGACTCGACCCCGCTCTTCGCGATGCTCGTCGGCCAGGCGCGGCGCTGGGGAGCTCCCCGCGAGGCCATCGAGGAGCTGTGGCCGCATGTCCGACGCGCCATCGCGTGGATCGACCGCTTCGGCGACCGCGACGGCGACGGGTTCGTCGAGTACCAGCGCAGCACCGACCGCGGGCTCGCGAACCAGGGATGGAAGGACAGCTCGGATGCCATCGCCCACCGCGACGGTTCCGACGCGCAGGCGCCGATCGCGCTCGCCGAGGTCCAGGGCTACTGCTACGCGGCGCGGCTCGCGGCCGCCGAGATCGCGGAGACGCTGAACGAGGCGGCGTACGCGGCCGAGCAGCGCTCGCGGGCCGCTGATCTGCAGGCGCGCTTCCACGAGGCGTTCTGGCTGCCCGACGAGGGCTTCTACGCGCTCGCGCTCGACGCGCGCAAGGAGCCTGTGCGCGTGCTCTCCTCGAACGTCGGGCACTGCCTCTGGACCGGCATCGTGCCCGACGAGGTCGCCGACCGGGTGATCGACCGCCTGCTGCAGCCCGATCTCTTCACCGGCTTCGGCATCCGGACCCTCTCGTCGCGGTCGCGGCGATTCAACCCCGCGAGCTACCACAACGGGTCGGTCTGGCCGCATGACACCGTGCTCGCGGCCGCAGGCATGGCCCGGTACGGGCGCCGGGATGCCGCGGTCGAGGTCGCGACCGGTCTCCTCGATGCGCTCGAGGCGTTCGACGGGCGTCTCCCCGAGCTCTTCTGCGGCTTCGCGCGCGACGACAAGCCCCTGCCGGTCCCCTACCCGACGTCCTGCTCCCCGCAGGCGTGGGCCGCCGCGACGCCGTTCGAGATCCTCCGGATCTGCCTCGGGCTGGATGCCGACGTTCCCGAAGGCCGCCTCGACATCCGATCCGTGCCGCCCGCGATCGGCCGCGTCGAGATCACCGGCCTGCCGATCGGGCCGTGGCGGCTCGACCTCCGCGCAGATGAGACCCGCACCGAGGTCTCCGGACTGCCTGAAGGGATGGGGACATGAGCGATGACGCCGAGACGAGCGACGGCGAGCCTGCGTCGCCCCTGGACGACCAGACCGCGCCGTTCTACACGATCGGGCAGGTCTCGTCGCTGCTCGGGATGCCGCAGGCTGCGCTGCGTCGCCTCGACGACCAGGACATCGTCTCGCCCGAGCGCTCCGAGGGCGGCCAGCGCCGGTACTCGCGGAACGAGGTCGATCGACTGCGCGAGGTGGCGACGCTGACGGAGGAGGGTGTCACCCTGCCCGGCGTGCGGAAGGTGCTCGCCCTCCGGCGCCGCGTCGAGGCCCTCGAAGAGGAGATCGCCGACCTCCGCGCGCGCCGGCCGGAGTGAGGCCTCGGGGCAGGATCGGGCCGGCCGCCGACAGCCGCACGGCGAGCGCGGCGAGGAGCGCGGAGAGCACGGCCGTCGCGGGGCCGAGCCCGAGCGCGAGCACCGCGGCCACCGCGGCCGCCCCCGTGAGGGTCGCGAGGGCCGCGCGCCCTGCCTGCTCGGTGACCGGCTCCGCACCCGAGCGCGCGTGCCGCGTCTCGAAGCGGCTCGCGGCCCAGGCCACCGCGCCCACGACGACCGCGCCGAGCACGAGCCACGCCGGGCGGTCCAGCCACCATGCGGGAGATGCGGGCGCCGGAAGGTCGGCGCCGGTGACGAGGGCGCTCCCCGCGACGGCTCCCGCGAGCGCCACGAGCGCCGGCATGTGCCACAGGTAGACGGTCATCGCGCGGCCGCCGATCGCATCCACCGCTCGTGCGATCGGCGGCTGCCCTGCCCATCGGCGCAGAGCCGGGCGCGCGAGCGTGAACAGGGTCACCTGCGCGAAGGCGAACAGAGCGAGCGCGACCGTCGGCGGATTGAGGTTCACGTACATGTCCGCCGCGTAGGCGCCCGACACGACGAGGACGAGGAGGACGCCGACGGCGCCCCCGGCCATCCGCCAGCGCACGCGCGCCGCGATCGCGTCAGCGCGGCCATCCTCGATCCAGAAGCCGAGCTGCTGCACGGTGAGCCACACGGAGGCGAGACCGAGCAGGCCGAGAGCCTCGACGCCGCTCGTCATCCGGAGGACGTCGCCGGCGGCCACGGCCGCGGCGAGCACGGCGAGCGTGACGACGGGAGCGCGATCATGCGCGGCGACCAGCGCGGGCACGAGCGCCTGCGCGAAGACGAACACCCCGAGGAACCACAGCGGCTGCGACATCCGGAATCCCGCGACCGCGACGAGATCGCCCGGGACCCCCGCGATGAGCAGCGCCGAGAGGGCCGCTGCCAGGACGAGCATGACGAGCGGGAGGGGCCGCAGGAGACGCCGCGCGCGGGTGGCGGCGAACGCCGCACGGGAGGCCCCGCGAGCGCGCGAGCGTCGGAAGGAGCGGGCAGCGGTGAATCCCCCCGCCGCGAAGAACAAGGGCATCACCTGCACGAGCCAGCTCCAGGGAGCGAACCCGTCGATGTCGAGCGCGTTCGAGAACACGGGGCGGCCGTCCTGCACGTCGATGCCGACCATCGTGGCGTGCAGGAGCACGACGACGACGAGGGCGCCCGCGCGGGCGAGATCGATGCTGCGGTCCCGATCGGGACCGGGAAGCGGTGGGGCGGATGGTGCGGTGGCGGCAGGCGCGGACATGCGGGTCTCCTCGACGGTCGGTGTCGGGGAACCGTACGGAGGCGACCGCGCCCAGCGGATCACCCCGGGGGTCGATCTGCGCGGCGGCGCTGCCCTCCCTCGGGGTGAGCGCGGGCGTCAGGCCGGGGTGACAAGCCCCGCGTCGTAGGCGAAGATGACCGCGTGCACGCGGTCGCGCGCGCCGAGCTTCTGGAGGACCCTCCGCACGTGCGTCTTCACGGTCTGCTCGGCGATGAAGAGCGCGCTCGCGATCTCGCCGTTCGACAGACCGCGGCCCATGAGCGTGAGCACCTCGCGCTCCCGCTCGGTGAGCCCGGCGAGGTCGAGCCGTGCGCGCGTGGGCGGGGCGGGTCGCCGGGTGACGACGTCCTCGATGAGCCGTCGCGTGATGCTCGGCGCGAGCAGTGCATCGCCAGCGGCGACGACGCGCACCGCCTGGACGAGCTCGTCCGGCCGAGCGTCCTTGAGGAGGAATCCGCTCGCCCCCGCGCTCAGCGCGTCATAGACGTACTCGTCGATGTCGAACGTCGTGAGCATGATGACGCGCGGCGGCGATGGCCGCGGGTGCCGCGGCTGCAGGATCGCGCGCGTCGCCTCGATCCCGTTCTGCACGGGCATCCGCACGTCCATGAGGACGATGTCGGGGTGCGTCTCGTTGACGAGCCGAACGGCCTCCTCGCCGTCCCCGGCCTGGCCGACGACGCGGAAGTCGGGCTGAGCGGCGAGGATCGCCGCGAATCCTGCGCGCACCATGGCCTGGTCGTCGACGACCGCGATCGTGATCATGCCTCGCCCCTCTCCCCCGCGACGTCGACCGGGAGCTCCACGTGCACGCGGAAGCCGCCCTCTGCCGTGGGGCGGGCGTCGACCGTTCCGCCGACGAGCGCGGCGCGCTCCCGCATCCCCCGGAGCCCGAGGCCGGCTCCTGGAGGCGCCTCGACCGCGGCGGCTGGCGGCGAGTTCTCGACCTCGATCACGAGCATGCCGCCATCCTCCCGCACCGTCACGGTGGTCGCGCTCCCCGGTGCGTGGCGGAGCGCGTTGCTCAGCGCCTCTTGCACGATCCGGTAGGCCGCGAGCTGCAGCGAGGCGGGCAGGTCGTCGGCGTGCGCGTCGCTGCGCAGCGTGACCGCCGCGCCGGCGTCGACCGCGTCGCGCGCGAGTGCGGGGATGTCGGCGAGGCCCGCGACGGGCGCGAGAGCCGCCTGCTCGTCGCCTGAGCGCAGCACGCCGAGCAGACGGCGCATCTCGCCGAGCGAGCGGCGTGCGGCACCGCCGATCTCCTCGAACTCCGCCGCGGCCGCGTCGTCGAGCTCGGGGAGCCGGAAGCGCGCGGTCGCGGCCTGCACCTGGATGAGCGACAGGCCGTGTGCGACGACATCGTGCAGCTCGCGTGCGATCCGCTGACGCTCTTCCGCCTGAACGCGCGCGGCGTGCTCGTCCTCGGCGATCGCGCGCTCGCGGGCGAGGGCGGCGCCGAGCGCGCGTCGCTCGCCGAGCAGCGCGGCGACACCCAGTGCCCCGGCCCCGATCGAGAGCGCCACGATCGCGTTCGCCGGCACCGCGTCACCGCGCGCCGTGAGCACGTGCGACGACACGAGCGCCCCGGGGAGCACCAGCGCCCAGATGCCCGCGCGCCAGCCTCGGCGGAGCGCCACGAGCCCGCACAGCAGGGCGAACCCGATGATGCCCGTGACCGACCAGGGCCACGGCACGCCGACCGGGGGCGCCCACAAGGCGAGTGCCGCGGACGCCCCGGCGAACGCGACGATGGCCGGCCAGGGCGCGACCGGCGCCACCGCGATCGCGCCGGCCTGCAGGAGGGCGAGCGCGAGCGCCCAGCCCGGCGGGACGCCGTGCACGGCGGCCTCGAACGGCGCGCTGACGGCCGCGAGAGCGGCGCTCGCGAACCCGATGGCGACCCACCAGGCGGGCGAGAGCCCCCGCGCGCTGTCGGTCACTCCGTGCCGCGGAACCCGCTGATGTCGCCGACGATGCGCTCGTTGTCCGCGGGGATCGGGTCGACGATCGCCTGCGCGATCTCGGCGGCGAACTCCGAGACGTTGTAGAGGCGACCCGCCTCCTCGCGCCGCGCCGCGATCGCGCCGGGGTTCACGCGCTCCAGGAGCGTCGCGGTGATCGTGCCCTCGATCATGTCGCCCGAGACCACGACGAACTCGACGCCCTTCTCGGTGAGGGCGGGGATGCGCTCGCGCAGCGCGTCCTCGCCCGCGCGCTTCGACAGGGCCACGGGCGCGTACGCGTCCATCGTGGGCGTCGTGCGGATGAAGTGCGCCTGGTGGCTCGTGACGAACACGACGCGTCCGCCCGCGGGGATGATCGGCAGCGCGGTCTCGAGGACGTTCACCTGGGCATCGCGGTTGAGTCGGAGCGCGTAGTCCTCGCCGACGCCCGTCTCCATGCCGCCCGAGGCGTTGAGCACGAGCACGTCGAGCGACCCGAACTCCTCCTTGACCGCGTCGATCATCGCCGAGACCGAGCCCGGGTCGGTCAGGTCCGCGCCGACGACGAGCGCCTTGACGCCGAGCTCGCGCACCTCGGCGGCGAGCTTCTCGGCGCGGGGGGCCTTGTTGCGGAAGTTGATGACGACGTTCGCCCCCGCCTGCGCCGCGTAGCGCACGGTGTCGGCGCCGATCCCTCGTGACGACCCCGTCACGAGGACGGTCTTGCCGGCGAGGGACTGCGGTGCGAGAGGCTGCGACACGAGGACTCCGAGAGCGTGGGGGCGGGAACCGTCCGACCCTACCAAGTGCGGTCTGCGCGCGGGAATCGCAACGCGATATCCCGGGCGGATCAGACGTCGCGCGTGCGTGATAGGTTCCGAGCAGAGCCCGCCCCGAGGAGGTCCCATGGAAGCGATCGAGCAGTTCGCCTGGATCGGATGGCTGGCGCTCATCGCGATCTTCCTCGCGGTCGAGATGGTCTCGGGCGAGCTCACGTTCCTCATGCTCGGCCTCGGCGGCGTGTTCGGCCTCGGATCGGGGCTTCTGGGCGCGCCGCTGTGGCTCCAGGTGATCGTCGCGGCCGCCGCGGCCGTCGCCCTGCTCGTCTTCGTGCGCCCGCCGCTTCTGCGGCGCCTGCGCCGCGGCGCCGACCCGAAGGCGTTCAACGTCGACGCCCTCGTGGGGCTGTCCGGCGTCGTGACCGAGACGGTCACCGCGATGTCCGGCCGCGTCAAACTCGTCAACGGCGACTCATGGTCCGCGCGCGTGCGCGGCGACCGGTCGCTGGCCCCGCAGACCCCGATCACCGTCGAGTCCATCCAGGGCGCGACCGCGTTCGTCACGACCCGCACGCCCGAGGAGAGCTGAAATGGACGACAGCAACGTCATGGCGATGGTGCTCACCTGGATCCTGGTGATCGCCGTCGTCATCTTCGTGATCACCATCCTGGTCCGGTCCATCCGGATCGTGCCGCAGAGCGACTCCGTCATCGTGGAGCGCCTCGGCAAGTACCACCGCACCCTGTTCGGCGGGCCGCACCTCATCGTGCCGTTCATCGATCGCGCACGCACGCGCGTCGACCTCCGCGAGCAGGTCGTCACGTTCCCGCCGCAACAGGTCATCACCGAGGACAACCTCTCGGTGGCCGTCGACACGGTCGTCTACTTCCGCGTCACCGATCCTCGCTCGGCGACCTACGAGATCGCGAACTACCTCGGCGCGGTGGAGCAGCTCACCATCACCACGCTGAGGAACGTCGTCGGAAGCCTCAACCTCGAGGAAGCGCTCGTGAGCCGCGACGTGATCAACGGCAAGCTCAGCGCCGTGCTCGATGAGGCGACCGGGCAGTGGGGCATCAAGGTGAGCCGCGTCGAGCTCAAGGCGATCGATCCGCCCGCGACGCTGCAGGACGCGATGGAGAAGCAGATGCGCGCCGAGCGCGACCGTCGCGCGGCCATCCTCACCGCCGAGGGCCAGAAGCAGTCGCAGGTGCTCGTCGCGGAGGGCGCGCGGCAGGCCGCGATCCTCAAGGCCGAGGGCGACAAGCAGGCGCAGGTCCTGCGCGCCCAGGGCGAGTCGGAGGCGATCACGACCGTCTTCCATGCGATCCACGAGGGGCGCCCCGACGACAAGCTGCTCGCCTACCAGTACCTGCAGACCCTGCCGAAGATCGCGGAGGGCGAGGCGAGCAAGCTCTGGATCATCCCGAGCGAGCTGACGGAGGCCCTCAAGGGCATCTCGGGCGGTTTCGCCGGACGGATCCCGGGGCTGGGCGACCGCACGCCGCCGCCCGCGTGACGCATCCGTACCTGGCGGGCACGCGCCATCCGCGCGTGCTCGCCCATCGCGGACTCGTGACGGCCGACATGGCCGCCGACGGCATCGTCGAGAACTCGGTCGCGGCGATCGCGGCCGCGCAGGCGGCGGGCGTCGAGTACGTCGAGTCCGACTGCCATGTCACGGCGGATGGCGTCGTCGTCCTCTTCCACGACGACACGCTCGGGCGCGTGACGGGAGACCCGCGCGCGATCGCCGACGTGACGCTGCGGGAGCTCGACGAGATCATGGCGCCGCGCGGCGGCCTCGCGCAGCTCGCCGATGTGCTCCGGGACTTCCCGTCGACGCGCTTCAACATCGACGTGAAGGCCGCGGCCGCCGCCGAGGGCGCCGGCCGCATCGCCGCGGAGCACGCCGACCGCGTTCTCCTCACGAGCTTCGACGAGGCGCGGCGCGTGGCGGCCATGGCCGCTGCGTTCCCTGCACGGCCGGCCACGAGCGCGAGCTCGGCGATCATCGCGCGCCTCGTTCTCGCGGCCGCGCTCGGTGCACGGCGGCGCGCACGACGGCTGCTCGCCGGAGTAGACGCCCTGCAGATCCCCGAGCGGCGCGGCATCGTGCCCGTGCTCACCCGCCGGCTCGTCCGCTGGGCGCATGAGGAGGGGGTCGAGGTGCACATCTGGACCGTCGACGATCCCGCGCGGATGAGGGCGCTCGTGCGGCGCGGGGTCGACGGGATCGTCACGGATCGCGCCGACCTGGCGCTGGCCGCTCTGACGCCCTGAACGTCGCCTGGGAATAGCGCATCCGGCGCCGTCCGTTCGGATGATCCGCTCAGCCGGACGCGTTACAAATGGTGACCGACGAGAGGACTTCACCATGGCAGATCGCAGCCTTCGTGGTATCCGACTCGGCGCCCAGAGTCTTCAGAGCGAAGAGGGCGTCGTGTTCATGGAGCGCAAGGAGCAGACGTACGTCTGTGCTGCCTGCGGGCGCGAGACGACGCTCATGTTCGCAGCGGACGCCGAAGCTCCCGAGACGTGGGAGTGCCGCACGTGCGGCGGCGAGGCGCTGCTCAAGCTCGAGAAGGGCACGGTCGAGGTCGACCACTCCGGCGACAAGGCCGCGCGCACGCACTGGGACATGCTCCTGGAGCGCCGTTCGATCGAGGAGCTCGAGGAGATCCTCGCCGAGCGCCTCGCGTTCATCCGCGAGCGCCGCGGAGCGGGCCAGGACCCGACGCGGGTCAAGAGCGCGTAACGCGCACGTCTGCAGACGCCGGTCTCGATGAGGCCGGCGTCTTCTTCGTGTCCGGAGGCTCCGCGCGCTCCCAGTAAGCTGTCAGCATGGCGAAGACTGTGGATCGTGCTGTCGGAATCGACATCGGAGGGACCGGCATGAAGGCCGGCATCGTCGACCTCTCGGAGGGCACGCTGCTGAGTGACCGGGTGCGCATCGACACCCCCAAGGGCGCGCACCCGAAGGACGTGCTCCAGACCGCGCACGACCTGCTCGAGCTCCTCGGCGAGGACGCGGCCGGGCTCCCCCTCGGCGTCTGCTTCCCCGCCATCGTCAAGGACGGCCGCACGCTCTCGGCGGCCAACATCTCCGACGAGTGGATCGACTTCGAGGCCGAGAAGTTCTTCCAGGACGGCCTCGGCCGCGACATCCACTTCGTGAACGACGCCGACGCCGCCGGCCTCTCGGAGGCGCGCTTCGGCGCCGCGAAGGGCCAGAAGGGCCTCACGATCCTCACGACCCTCGGCACGGGCATCGGCTCGGCGTTCATCTACGACGGCGTCCTCATCCCGAACACCGAGCTCGGCCACCTCATCTGGAAGGGCGAGTCGATCGAGCGCTACGCCGCCGCGACGGCGCGCGAGCGCGAGGGCCTCTCGTGGGAGAAGTGGGGCCACCGCCTCCAGAAGTTCTACGCGCACGTCGAGTTCCTCTTCTCCCCCGACCTCCTCGTTGTGGGCGGCGGCGTCTCGAAGAACCCCGAGAAGTTCATGCCGTACATCACCACGCGCGCCAAGATGGTCACCGCCGTGCACCGCAACAACGCGGGCATCATCGGCGCCGCCTCGCTCGCGAACGCCTGACCCCTCGACCGCACAGCGCCCCGGCTCCGCATGGAGCCGGGGCGCTTCTCGTCCAGGGCGAATGGGCCGGCCTGTACGCCGGGTTCTGTTCCGGGGCTCGCGCCCCATCGACGGCCATCTCTCTCGGCGACACGTTGCCGTGCCGCTCCAGCGGTCTACCCGAGGACTCGGCGGGCCGCGTCATCATCCTCTGTCTGACCTTGCTCCGGGCGAGGTTTACCTGGCGGGCCATGTCGCCATGGCCCCCGGTGGTCTCTTACACCGCCGTTTCACCCTTACCGGGACGGATCCCGGCGGTCTGTTCTCTGTGGCACTGTCTCGCGGATCGCTCCGGGTGGGTGTTACCCACCGCCCTGCCCTGCGGAGCCCGGACGTTCCTCGGCGCGAGGCGGCGAACCGCTCGCGACGCGACCGTCCGGCCGACCCATTCGCCCCTTCATTCTACGGCGGCTGGGCGGGATCACTTCGCGGCGGACTCGTCGATGCGCACGTCGAGCGGGAAGTCGATGGGGAACGTCCCGAACAGCAGCCGACCCGCGGCATCCGCAGCGGAGCGGATGGCCGCCGCCACGTCGTCGGCGAGATCGGCCGGCGCATGCACGAGGACCTCGTCATGCAGGAAGAACGCCAGGTGCGGACGTCGGGAGAACACCGGGCCCGACGCCGAAGCCGATCGGTCGGCGCCGACGGCTCCGAGCGCGGCGAGGCGCAGGCGCAGGTCGGCGAGCCACGCGAGCGACCACTCGGCCGCCGTGCCCTGCACGACGAAGTTGCGGGTGAATCGCCCGCGGTCGCGTGCCGCGCGCCGCGCCCGCGTCTCGTCGGCGGCCGAGGCATCCGAACCGCTCGCCCGGGCCTGCTGCTGCACCCACGCCGGATCCGGCGCCGGGGAGGTGCGCCCCAGCCACGTGCGCACCACTCCCCCGTCCTCGCCCGTGCGCGCCGCGGCATCGACGAGCGCCATCGCCGCCGGGAACACCTTGCGAAGCCGCGGCACGAGGCGGCCCGCGTCGCCCGTCGTCGCACCGTACATCGCGCCGAGGACGGCGATCTTGGCCTCCGCGCGGGTCGCGACCGCGCCACTGGCCACGATGCCCTCGTAGAGGTCCGCGCCCGCGGCGGCCCGGGCCATCCGCTCGTCGCGCGCCATGCCCGCGAGGACGCGGGGCTCGAGCTGAGCGACATCGGCGGAGACGATGCGCCACCCCGCGTCGGCCCTGACAGCGCCGCGCAGCGCGCGCGGGATCTGCAGAGCGCCTCCTCCGGAGGACGCCCACCGGCCGGTGACGACGCCGCCCGGCACATAGACCGGTCGGAAGCGGCCGTCGTGGACCCACTCGTCGAGCCAGGACCATCCGTTGGCGGTGAGGAGGCGCGACATGCTCTTGTACTCGAGCAGCGGTGCGACGACGGGATGATCGTGCTCGGCCAGCTCCCACTTGCTCGTCGAGTCGACGTGCACGCCCGCATTGCGGAGCGCGCGCAGAAGACGCGGCGGCGAGTCGAGGCTCGCGCGCGGATCGCCCAGCGCCTCGCGGACGCGCGCGGCGGTCTCCTCCATGCGCGTGGGGAGGCCGCCGCCGCGTCGTGGGCCGAGCGCCTCCGTGAGGATGGCGTCGTGCCGGCGGACATCCCAGGGCAGGCCGGCCGCCCGCATCTCGGCGGCCACGAGGGCGCCCGCCGACTCCGCGGCGAGCAGGAGCCGCATGCGCGACGGATCCTCCGCGCGCGCGAGGAGGCCCTGCTGCGCGCGCGCCTCGTCGACGGTCGCGTCGAGGTCGTGCATCGACTCCCCCGCGACGCGCGTCGGCTCGACGTCGAACAGCGCCGGCTGCGTCGCGACTTCGGACTCGGCCGGTGCCGCGTCCCACGGGTGCGCGGAAGCATCGGGCGTGACGGCGTGATGGAGGATGCGGTGGCGCAGGCGCAGGTCGTCGCAGCGCGCGACCCGCACGCCCTCCGCGAGCAGACGCGGGTACCACTCCGCGGTGTCCGACCAGACCCAGCGCGGGGCGTCCGCCTCCTCGCGTGCGGCGACCCACTGAGCGAGCGCGGCGTCGTCGCCCGCCCGTGCGATGCGCTCGGCGTCGCCCTCAGCGATCGCGTCGGCGTCACGCGCGACCGCGACGATGTCGTCGCCCGCGCGGCCGAGGACGACGGATGGCGTCAGAGCCCGGACTCCTCGGTGCGCACGAGGATGCACCCGCACTCGGGGCAGTTCGCCACCGCATCGGCGGGCACGGAGCGGAGCGCCTGCAGATCGCTCGGCGCGAGCATCACATGGCAGCCTCCGCACGCACCGCGCGTGAACGGCGCGGCGGCGACGATGCCCCGGGCCGCCAGGCGGTCGTAGGCGGACACGAGCGCGTCGGGGATGCGCCCGGCGACGGCGCCGCGGTCGCGCGTGAGCGTCTCGATCTCGCGGCCGGCCGCCTCGACCTGGGCCTTGCCCTCGGCGCTCAGCCGCTGGCCCTCGGCCGTCGTCTCGTTCAGGATCGCCTGCTGCTCTGCGACCGACGCCTCTGCGGCCTCCAGGCGCTCCATGAGCTCGAGCTCGGCATCCTCGAGTGCGCTCAGCCGCTGGGTGAGCGCGGCGATCTCGCGCTCGAGCGCCTGCGCGTCCTTCGCGTTCGCCGAGCCCTCGAGGCGCGCCCGGTCGCGGTCGCGCCGCTGCTGTGCGAGCGCGACATCCGACTCGATGCGCGAGACCTCGGCCTGCAGCTCGTCGCGCGCGCCGACGCGCACGGCGAGCTCATGGCTCTGCGCGGTGCGCTGCGCGACGAGCTCCTGCACCCGCGCTGCCTGCGGCGGGTTGCGGCGCGCGGCCTCCGCCTGCCGAAGTCGGCGGTCGAGGTCGGCGAGGTCGAGGAGGAGGCGCTGGTCGGCGGGGCTGGCGTTCACCTCTCCAGCCTACGGTCGGATGGCGACATCCCGTGCGCCTAGAATCGTCGGGAGGGGCCTTTAGCTCAGCTGGTAGAGCGCCACGTTTACACCGTGGATGTCGTCGGTTCGATCCCGGCAGGGCCCACCGTTCCGCGCCCTGCTCGCCGGCGACTAGCCAGAGCGGAGCTCTCGGTCAAGCGCCTGGGCCGCCTCGCCCGCCGCCCCTAGCGTGAGCAGCACCTCACGCGAAAGGACGCGATCATGTCGAACCCCTACCCCGCTCCGTACCCTCTGCCCGACGACGGCGAGAGCGGCGACGACCTGCCCACGACCGAGGTCGACGGCGACGAGGTGCTCGACCGCGATGCGAACGACGACCTCATCGACAGCGCCGACGCCGACCGTCTCGCGGCGGGCGACGACGACGTCGACGACGAGGTCTGAGCACCGCGCAGGCCCGCTCAGGGGCCGGGTCTACCGCCTTTCGGCGCTCCTGAGTACAGTGCGGATATGAGAGCCTTCGACCGCGATTTCATCGACGCCGCCATCCAGACGACGCAGCTCGTGACCGTGGGCGGCAGTCTCTACTCGTTCGAGCCGACGCCGGTCCAGAGCACCATCTGGTACCCCGACCTGCGCGTGAAGCGCGACCGGCGACCGTGGGGCTGGGTCGTCGCCGAGGGCGACGGCTCGTACGCGATCCACGTCGCCGAGCAGCCCGGCGACATCCCGGCGAAGGTGGGCCGCGGCGCGACGGTCGAGCAGGCGATCCGCGCCGCGCTCTGAGCCGTCACGTCGAGCAGCTCAGTCGAGCAGCTCCACGCTGTCGCCGAGGCGGATGGTGCCGCCTTCCTCGGCGGGCAGCAGCAGGATGCCGAGGGTGGGCTCCGCCTGGCCGAAGACGCGGGTGAGGGTCTTCAGGAGCGGGGCGTCCCGCTCTCCCGAATCGGGGTCGGCGTGGATCGCGAGGCAGCGGATGATCGGGCGCTGCACAGCGAAGACCACCTCCCCGATCCGCACGCGACCACGCCAATCGAGCTCGCTCCACGGCTCGAGACCGTCGACGACGATGTTCGAGCGGAAGCGGCGGTCGTCGACGACGGCGTCCGGAGTGACCTCGTCGACCGCGCGCACCGACGGGCGACCGTGCAGCGACACGAAGCCGCGCGGCCGATCCTGGAAGCGCGACGTCCGACCGTCCCCCACGAGGACGAGCGGCAGGCGGCCACCGCGCTCCAGGCGCCGCCCGTCGGGCGTCGACAGGACGAACCGCGCGATCCGCTCGGAGGCCTCGCGTCGCCCCTCGGCATCCATCGTCGTCTCGAGCACGAGCTCGTCATGCAGGCGGACGGAGAGCCGGCCGAGGCCCTCGTCGAAGCGCAGGCGGAGGCGCGCGAGGGACGGGAAGTCCATGAGCGCGAGACCCTTTGACTTGGGCCAGTAGTCCAGTCCGTCATGCTCCTCGGGCGTGGCTGCGTCCGCGAAGCGGAACGCCAGCACGCGATCGCCCTCGATGCGGCCGTCATCCTGGACGACGAGCGCGTCGCGCTCCTCGGCGGTGAAGCCCTTGACGGGATGACGGTAGAGCGCGGAGACGTGGGGCACTCCCCGATTCTGCCGCGTCCGGGCGAGGGCACGCGACCGGAGAGCGCTTGCCGAGAGCCGACGCCACCCTGGCCGCGCGTGCCCGCCCCTCCTCGGAAGGACTAGGCTGTCCCCGATACGCGTGCATCGGCCCGACCGGGCTCCGGCACGCCTCGTCCCGTTTCCGCGGCACGATCTGCCCGCCAGACGAAAGGTCACCTGTGGCTGTTCACGACCAGGATCCGTACTCGCAGGGTGCGCACGACAGCGACCCGGAGGAGACCAGCGAGTGGCAGCAGTCCCTCGACGAGCTGGTGGACGTCAAGGGCCACCAGCGCGGCCGCGAGGTCATGCTGAGCCTCCTCCAGCGCTCGAAGCAGCTGCGTCTCGGTGTGCCCATGGTGCCGACGACCGACTACGTCAACACCATCGCGCCCGAGGACGAGCCCGAGTTCCCCGGTGACGAGGAGCTCGAGCGCCGGTACCGCCACTGGATCCGCTGGAACGCCGCGATCACCGTGCACCGCGCGCAGCGCCCCGGCATCGGCGTCGGCGGGCACATCTCGACGTACGCGTCGGCGGCGTCGCTCTACGAGGTCGGGTTCAACCACTTCTTCCGCGGCCAGGACCACCCGTCCGGCGGCGACCAGATCTTCTACCAGGGCCACGCCTCGCCCGGCGCCTATGCGCGCGCCTACCTCGAGGGCCGCATGAGCGAGGCGCAGCTCGACGCGTTCCGCCAGGAGAAGTCGGGCGCGCCGAACGGCATCCCGTCGTACCCCCACCCGCGCATGATGCGCGACTTCTGGCAGTTCCCCACGGTGTCGATGGGCCTCGGCCCGATCAACGCCATCTACCAGGCGATGACGAACAAGTACCTCGCCAACCGCGGGATCAAGGATGTCTCGGACTCGCACGTCTGGGCCTTCCTCGGCGACGGCGAGATGGACGAGGTGGAGTCGCGCGGTCAGCTCCAGGTCGCCGCGAACGAGGGCCTCGACAACCTCACGTTCGTGATCAACTGCAACCTCCAGCGTCTCGACGGCCCGGTCCGCGGCAACGGCAAGATCATCCAGGAGCTCGAGAGCTTCTTCCGCGGCGCCGGCTGGAACGTCATCAAGGTCGTGTGGGGCCGCGAGTGGGACGACCTGCTCGCGCGGGACACCGACGGCGCGCTCCTGAACCTCATGAACGTGACGCCGGACGGCGACTTCCAGACCTACAAGGCGGAGTCGGGCGCCTACGTGCGCGAGAACTTCTTCGGCCGCGACCCCCGCGCGCTCGAGCTCGTCAAGGACCTCTCCGACGACGACGTGTGGCGCCTGCGCCGCGGCGGCCACGACTACCGCAAGGTGTACGCGGCCTACAAGGCGGCCATGGAGCACAAGGGCCAGCCGACGGTCATCCTCGCGAAGACCGTCAAGGGCTACGGCCTCGGCCCGCACTTCGAGGGGCGCAACGCGACGCACCAGATGAAGAAGATGACGCTGGACGACCTCAAGCTGTTCCGCGACACGATGCAGATCCCGGTGTCCGACGCTCAGCTCGAGGCCGACCCGTACCGCCCGCCGTACTACCACCCGGGTGCGCAGGACGAGACCATCCAGTACATGCTCGAGCGCCGCCGCGCGCTCGGCGGCTTCCTCCCCGAGCGCCGCAGCACGCACATCCCCCTCAACATGCCCGAGGACAAGGACTACGCGTTCCCGAAGAAGGGGTCGGGCAACCAGGAGGTCGCCACGACGATGGCGTTCGTCCGGATGCTCAAGGACCTCATGCGGGTCAAGGGCTTCGGCAACCGCATCGTGCCGATCATCCCCGACGAGGCGCGCACGTTCGGCATGGACTCGTACTTCCCGTCGGCGAAGATCTACAACCCGAACGGCCAGAACTACACCTCGGTCGACCGCGAGCTGCTCCTGGCCTACAAGGAGAGCCCGCAGGGCCAGATCATGCACGTCGGCATCAACGAGGCCGGCGCCGCCGCGGCCTTCACCGCGACCGGAACGTCCTACGCCACGCACGGCGAGCCGCTCATCCCGGTCTACATCTTCTACTCGATGTTCGGATACCAGCGCACGGGCGACGCGTTCTGGGCGGCCGGCGACCAGCTCGCGCGCGGGTTCATCATCGGCGCGACCGCGGGTCGCACGACGCTCACGGGCGAGGGCACGCAGCACGCGGACGGCCACTCGCCGCTCCTCGCGTCGACGAACCCCGCGACCCTCACGTACGACCCGGCCTTCGGCTACGAGGTGTCGCACATCGTGCAGGCCGGTGTCGAGCGCATGTACGGCGGATCGCACCCCGACCCCGACGTCATGTACTACATCACGGTCTACAACGAGCCGATGCGCCAGCCGGCCGAGCCGGCCGACGTCGACGCAGAGGGCATCGTCAAGGGCATCCACCGCGTCTCGGTCGGCACGGGAGACGGTCCGCGCGTCCAGCTCCTCGCGTCGGGCGTGGGCGTGCCGTGGGCGCTCGAGGCTCAGGAGCTCCTCAAGAGCGACTGGGGCGTCGTCGCCGACGTGTGGTCGGTGACCTCGTGGTCGGAGCTGCGCCGTGACGGCCTCGCCGCCGACGAGCACAACTTCCTCCACCCCGAGGAGGAGCCGCGCACGGCGTACCTCACGCAGAAGCTGCAGGGCGCCGAGGGGCCGTTCATCGCGACGAGCGACTACATGCACGCCGTGCAGGACCAGATCCGGCAGTGGATCCCCGGCCCGTACTACACGCTCGGCGCCGACGGCTTCGGCTTCGCCGACACGCGCGCCGCGGCTCGCCGGTTCTTCAAGATCGACGGCCCGTCGATGGTCGTGCGCGCGCTGCAGTCGCTCGCCGACCAGGGCGCCGTCGACCGCTCGGTCATCGGGCAGGCGATCGAGAAGTACCGCATCCACGATGTGACGGCCGGAACGTCCGGCAATGCAGGCGGAGATTCCTGAACCGCGTGAGCGGAACGGCAGACGGCGGGGCCCCCGGCAGGCGGGGCCCCGCCCCTGTGTCGACGGAGGAGAGGGCGACGATGGACAAGGCGGCGACGCTGGCGTGGCTGCGCCGCATCTCCGGCGACGTCGCCACCGCCGTGCTGCAGCGCCTCGAGGAGTCGCTGCCCTGGTACACCGAGATGCCTCCGGCCCGTCGGTCGGCCGTCGGGCTCGTCGCGCAGGCCGGAATCAGCTCGTTCATCGAGTGGTACGAGGATCCGACGAGCACACCCTCCATCGCCTCGGACATCTTCGACGCGGCCCCGCGCGAGCTGCTGCGCAGCGTCAGCCTCCAGCAGACCCTGCAGCTCGTCCGCGCGACCGTGGATGTCATGGAAGAGCGCGTCGTCGGACGCGGCGAGCAGCTGCGCGAGTCGATCCTCCTCTACTCTCGGGAGGTCGCGTTCACGGCGGCCGACGTCTACGCCAGGGCCGCGGAGTCGCGCGGACTCTGGGATGCCCGACTCGAGGCGCTCGTGGTGGACTCGATCCTCACGGGCGAGACCGATGAGGAGCTCCCGAGCCGCATCGCGGCACTCGGCTGGCACGGACACGGCGAGGTGTCGGTGCTCGTGGGCACCACTCCCCCGCTGTTCGACGTCGACCAGGTGCGGCGCACCGCGCGCAAGCTCGGGGTCGACGTGCTCATCGGCGTGCAGGGCTCGCGCCTCGTGCTCGTGCTCGGCCGAGCGCACGCCCCCGGCAAGGAGCAGTCGCAGCCGAACGGCGAGCTGAGCTTCGTGGAGATCGCCGATGCGCTGGAGCCCTGCTTCGGCGCCGGGCACCTCGTCCTCGGTCCGGCCGTCCCGGCCCTCGTCGACGCGAGCCGCAGCGCCCGCGCAGCGCTCGCCGGCTTCGCCGTCGCACGTGCGTGGCGTCACGCGCCGCGCCCGGTCGAGGCGGATGACCTCCTTCCGGAGCGCGCGCTCGCGGGCGACCCGCTCGCGAAGCAGACCCTCATCGAGCGGATCTTCCGCCCGCTCGAGGCGCACTCGACCGACCTCGTCACGACGCTGTGGAGCTACCTCGACAACGGGCGCTCGCTCGAGGCGACCGCGCGCGAGCTGTTCGTGCACCCGAACACCGTGCGCTACCGCCTCAAGCGCGTGAGCGACGTGATCGGCTGGGACGCGACCGGCCCGCGTGAGGCGCTCATCCTGCAGACGGCGCTCATCCTCGGCTCGATCGGCCCCAAGGATGCTGTCCGGCGCCCGGTCCGCCGTCCGCGCGACGGGCGACGATGACCATCCGAGGTGTCCGCCACGCACAACGGATCCGAGGATTCTTGTGACGATCTCGCCAGCGAGCCGCCGTTCCGGTTGGCATGATGGTCAGGTGATCGTCGCCGCATTCCCCGGACAGGGGTCCCAGACGCCCGGATTCCTCAGCCCCTGGCTCGAGCTCGACGGGGTGCGCGAGCGCCTCGAGGCCGCCTCCGACGCCGCTCAGGTCGACCTCATCGCGGCCGGAACGGAGTGGGACGCCGACCGCATCCGCGACACGCGGGTCGCTCAGCCGCTCATCGTCGCAGCGAGCCTCGTCTCGTACGAGGCCCTGCAGGCGCGCGCGTCCGCCCCGGGCGGGGTGGCCGGCCACTCGGTCGGCGAGATCGGCGCGCTCGTCGCCGCCGGCGTGATCGGATTCGAGGACGGCATGCGGCTCGTCGGCCTGCGCGGCCGCGCGATGGCCGAGGCGGCCGCCCAGGCGGAGACGGGCATGAGCGCTGTCGTGGGCGGCGTCGAGGAGCAGGTGCTCCAGGCGATCGCCGACGCGGGCCTCGAGCCCGCCAACTACAACGGCGGCGGGCAGATCGTCGCGGCCGGAGCGACGGACGCTCTCGCCGCCCTCGCCGCGTCCGCTCCGCGTGGAGCGCGGGTCATCCCGCTTCAGGTGGCCGGCGCCTTCCACACGTCGTACATGGCTCCCGCCACGGGCCCGCTGCAGGAGGCCGTCGAGGGGATCGCCGAGGTGGGCGATCCCGCGCTCCCGCTCTGGACCAACAGCGACGGCACGACGGTGGCGACCGGGCGCCGTGCGCTCGAGCTCATCGTCCACCAGGTGAGCCACCCGGTGCGGTGGGACCTGTGCATGACATCGTTCGCCGACGCGGAGATCGCGGGGCTCATCGAGCTCGCGCCCGCGGGCGCTCTCGTCGGGCTCGCGAAGCGCGGGCTCAAGGGCGTGCCGACGGTCGCGGTGAAGACCCCGGATGATCTCGACGCGGCAGCGGCGCTGCTCGCGTGAGTGAGGAGAAGAAGAGCAGGATGACGACCCCCACGCTGAAGGAAGCCACCGGCAGCGCCCACTCGCGCATCTACGCCTACGGCGCCGCGCGCGGCCAGAACGCCGTGCCCAACGACGACCTCGTCGGGCCGATCGACTCGAGCGACGAGTGGATCCGCCAGCGCACCGGCATCATCACGCGCGTGCGCGCCGACAAGGCGACGACGGCCGTCGAGCTCGCGGCCGACGCGGCGACGGAGGCCGTCCAGCGCTCGGGCGTCGATCCCTCCGATATCGACCTCGTCATCGTCGCCACGATCAGCAACCCGCGGCAGACGCCATCCGTCTCGGCGATCGTGGCCGACCGCGTCGGCGCGAACCCGGCCGCGGCGTACGACATCAACGCCGCGTGCGCGGGCTTCTGCTACGCGGTGGCGCAGGCCGACGCGCTGATCCGCTCGGGCGCGGCGCGGTACGCGCTCGTCATCGGCACGGAGAAGCTCAGCGACATCGTCGATCCCACCGATCGCTCGATCTCGTTCCTCCTCGGCGACGGTGCGGGTGCCGCTCTGCTCGGCCCGAGCGAGACGCCCGGGGTGTCCCAGACCCTGTGGGGCTCCGACGGGTCGAAGTCGGAGGCCGTGCGCATGAACGCGACGCTCACGGCGTTCCGCGACGGCGAGGCGGAGTGGCCGACGCTGCGCCAGGAGGGCCAGACGGTCTTCCGCTGGGCGGTGTGGGAGATGGCGAAGGTCGCCAAGCAGACGCTCGAGGCCGCAGGGGTCGAACCGTCGGACCTGGCGGCGTTCATCCCCCACCAGGCGAACATGCGGATCGTCGACGAGTTCGCCAAGCAGCTCGGGCTGCCCGACACGGTCGCGATCGCTCGTGACATCGCCGACACGGGCAACACGTCTGCCGCGTCCATCCCGCTCGCGACGCACCGCCTGCTCGAGGAGAACCCCGAGCTCTCGGGCGGTCTCGCGCTCCAGATCGGCTTCGGCGCGGGGCTCGTCTTCGCCGCTCAGGTCGTCGTCCTGCCCTGACGTTCCACGGATCGGGCCGCCTCCGCCTCTAGACTGATGGGCGGTTCCCGACCCGGATTCTGATCACCCAACCCTGAAAGAGAGAAACCCATGGCATTCACGAACGACGAGGTCCTCGCCGGACTGGCTGAGCTCATCACCGACGAGACCGGCATCGACGCTTCCGAGGTCGCCCTCGAGAAGTCGTTCACGGACGACCTCGACATCGACTCGATCTCGATGATGACGATCGTGGTCAACGCCGAGGAGAAGTTCGGCGTGACCATCCCCGACGAGGAGGTCAAGAACCTCAAGACGGTGAAGGACGCCGTCGACTTCATCACCGCCAACCAGTGAGGCTTCCGGGCGTCACGCCGCGCGGTCGCGCCGACTCGGCGTGACGCCCGATCTGCACTTCCGAGGAACACAGGGAACCAAGCCATGACCAAGCGCATCGTCGTCACGGGCCTCGGCGCGTCGTCCGCCATCGGCGGCAACGTCGAGGACAACTGGCGCAATCTCCTCGCAGGCGTCTCCGGCGCCCGCACGCTCGAGCACGACTGGGTCGAGAAGTACCAGCTCCCGGTGACCTTCGCCGCTGAGGCGATCGTCCGGCCCGAGGAGGTGCTCCCCCGCCACGAGGCCAAGCGCCTCGACCCCTCGACGCAGTTCGCGCTCATCGCGGCACGCGAGGCCTGGGCGGACGCCGGAGAGCCCGAGGTCGCGCCCGAGCGCCTCGGCGTCGACTTCGCGACCGGCATCGGCGGCGTGTGGACGCTGCTGGACGCATGGGACACCCTTCGTGAGAAGGGCCCCCGCCGCGTCATGCCGCTCACGGTGCCCATGCTCATGCCGAACGCGGCTGCCGGCAACCTCTCGCTGCAGTTCAACGCGAAGGCGTACGCGCGCACGGTCGTGAGCGCCTGTGCATCGAGCACGGAGTCGCTCTACAACGCGTACGAGCACCTCCAGCAGGGGCTCGCCGACGTCGTCATCGCCGGCGGCGCCGAGTCGGCCATCCACCCGATCACGGTGGCCTCCTTCGCCTCCGCGCAGGCTCTCTCGCGCCGGAACGACGATCCCGCGACGGCATCGCGTCCAGGCAGCATCGACCGCGACGGCTTCGTCATGGGCGAGGGCGCGGCCGCGCTCGTGCTCGAGACCGAGGAGCACGCGAAGGCTCGCGGTGCGCGGATCTACGCCTACCTCGTGGGAGGCGGCGTCACCGCGGACTCGTATCACATCACGGGCAACGACCCCGAGGGCTGGGGTGCGGCGCGCGCCGTGCAGCAGGCCCTGGAGGTCGCGGGCGCTCAGCCCGACGACGTCACCCACATCAACGCGCACGCGACCTCGACGCCGGTCGGCGATCCGAATGAGTACGTCGCCCTCAAGCGCGTGTTCGGCGACCGCATCGACGAGATCCCCGTCTCCGCCACGAAGGCGTCCACCGGGCACCTCCTCGGCGGCACGGGCGCTCTCGAGGCGGTCTACACGGTGCTCGCGCTGCGCGACCGCGTCGCTCCCCCGACGATCAACATCACCGAGCAGGACCCCGAGGTGCCGTTCAAGCTGTCCGGCCAGCCTCAGCCGCTCGGCGACGGCCCCCAGCTCGCGATCAGCAACTCGTTCGGCTTCGGCGGACACAACGCGGTCATCGCGTTCGCCTCGTACGACGGCTGATCCCACAGCGGACAGCGAGACGCCCCAGGAGTTCTCTCCTGGGGCGTCTGCAGTCTGTGGACGGCGGGACGCGGCTCCCGCCGCGGGCTCAGCCGACCTGGTGCAGCCACACGACCGGCGAGTCGTCGCCGGCGGCGCGGAAGGCCTCGAGCTCCTGATCCCATGCGCTGCCGAGGGCGACGTCCAGCTCGCGACGGAGCTCGAACGGGTCGGAGCCCGCGATCTCCATCGCGTAGCGAACGCGATCCTCGGGGATCACGACATTGCCCGCCGAGTCCATCTGCGCGTAGTGGATGCCGAGATCGGGCGTGTGCATCCAGCGGCCGCCGTCACTGCGCGGAGTGGGATCCTCCGTGACCTCGAACCGGAGGTGCTCCCATCCGCGGATGGCGGTCGCGAGGGCGGCGCCGGTGCCGGCGGGGCCCTCCCAGTAGTACTCCGTGCGACGCGCGCCGTGCAGCACCGGCTGGTCCTGCCACTCGAAGTTCACGGCTCGGCCGAGAGATCGGCCGACCGCCCACTCCAGGTGCGGACACAGCGCTCGTGGCGCCGAGTGGATATAGACCACTCCGCGCGCGATGGGTGTCGCCATGATCTTCTCCGTTCGTCAGGTGCGTCTTCCCCTACGACCTGACCCGGCGATCCGGCGACTCCTCTTCAGTTCTCCCTGCATTATGACCCGCCCGCGCGTCAAATCACAAGCGTGTCGTTCCATCCGCCCGCCTCGCTGTCACTGATGGCCCCACGCGCATCCGATGATGCACTGCTGTGCGCGGAGTGCGCACTGCCGTGCTCTATAGTGGGCGGAGCTTTCGAAGGGAGCTGTTCAATGACGAATCAGGCTCGGTCGCGCGCCGTCGCCGTGCGCGGCGGTAGGTCAGTCGCCGTGCGTCTCGGAGGCCTTCGGCGATCCGACGCCCGGCTCGAAGACGGAGAGCGTGAACCGCGCGGGGGCCGAGCCGGGGTTGGCGTACGCATGCGGCGCGTCGCCCGAGAAGGCGATGACGTCTCCGGTCGCGAGCGGGTGAGTCTGCTCGCCGACCGTGACCTCGAGGTCGCCGTCGAGCACCTGCAGGAGCTCCTTCGTCCCGGTCGCGTGCTCCTCGCTCTCGTGCCGTTCTCCGGGCTGCAGCGTCCAGTCCCAGAGCTCGAGCACGTCGGGCGACTCGGTTCCCGACAGGAGGACCCCCGCCCCTCCCCTGTCGCCGCGCCAGAGAATCGATCCCTCGCCCCTGCGCGTGACCTTCACGGCGGCGACCTGCGGATTCTCGACGAGGGCGGGCAGCCCGATGCCGAGCGCCTGGCTGATCCGGAGCAGGATCCCAACGCTCGGGTTGGTCGCGCCCTGCTCCACGTTCACGAGCATGCGACGGCTCACGCCCGCGGTCTCAGCGAGCGCGTCCAGAGTCCAGCGGCGGGCCTGCCGCTCCTGGCGCACGCGCGCGCCGATCGCCGCAGACAGGGCCGTCGTCGTCACATCCATACCGTGCACCATACTGCACCGAAGTCCCATTCCCTCGACAAGGAGCCACATTGAGCACCTCGACATCCGCGACGCGCATGCACGAGATCACTGGCGAGAACCGCAAGGTCGTCGACCTCGTGCTGAGCTACTCCCGCGAGCGACTCCTCGCGGAGGACACCCCCCTCGACAAGCCGCAGACCGAGGCGGCACTCGACGCCCTCGTCGGACAGACGATCAGCGAGGAGGGCCTCGGTGCCGAGCGGGCCCTCGCGCACTTCACGGAGACGCTCGCGCCCGCGTGCATCACGACAGACGACCCGAGCTACCTCTCCTTCATCCCGTGTGCGCCGACGAAGGCGGCCGCCGCATTCGACGTCGTCGTGTCGGCGAGCGGGCTCTACGGAGGGTCCTGGCTCGAGGGCGCCGGCGCCGTCTACGCCGAGAACCAGGTGCTGTCGTGGCTCGCAGCGGAGTTCGGCCTGCCCGCGACCGCCGGCGGGGTCTTCGTGCAGGGCGGCACGCTCGGCAACCTCTCGGCACTCGTCGCCGCGCGGGAGTCTGCGCGCTCGGCGGGGCGCACGGTTGCCCGCTGGAAGGTCGTGTGCAGCGAGGAGGCGCACTCCTCGATCGCATCGGCGGCCCGGGTGATGGACGTCGACGTCGTGGGTGTCGCACCCGATGCCGACGGAGTCCTGCGCGGCGACGCCGTGCGGGCGGCGCTCGACGAGCACGGCGAGAGCGTGTTCGCCGTCGTCGCGACGACGGGCTCGACGAACTTCGGCATCGTCGACGATGTGGCGTCGATCTCCGAGGTGACGCGCGCACGGGGCATCTGGCTCCACGTCGATGGCGCGTACGGTCTCTCGGCGATGCTCGCGCCATCCCATCGCCACCTCTTCGCGGGCGTCGAGCATGCGGATTCGGTGATCGTCGACCCGCACAAGTGGCTCTTCGCGCCGTTCGACGCGTGCGCGCTCATCTACAGCGACCCCGAGAAGGGGCGCCGTGCGCACACTCAGCACGCCGCGTACCTCGACACGCTCACAGAGAAGGCCGACTGGAGCCCGTCGGACTTCGCCGCCCACCTGACGCGCCGCCCGCGCGGGCTCCCGCTCTGGTTCTCGCTCGCCTCCTACGGCGCCGCCGCCTACCGCTCGGCCATCTCCGCGTCGCTCGAGCTCGCGCAGGAGATCGCCGACGAGATCGAGCGGCGTCCGTACCTCACGCTCCTGCGCCGGCCGCAGCTCTCGGTCGTGGTGTTCGAGCGCGACGGATGGTCGAAGGATGACTACGAGGACTGGTCCGCTCGCCTGCTCGACGAGCAGCGGGCCTTCGTCACGCCGAGCGGGCATGAGGGGCGGACGAACGCCCGCTTCGCCATCATCAACCCGCGCACGACCATCGAGGCGCTGCGCGGCATCCTGGATTCGATGGCGGACTGATCACTCCGCCGGCGTGACCGCGCGAGACTCCCGGACCAGATCCAGGATGGCCGGTGCTCCGGCTTCGATGAGCGAGAGCGTCTCCTCGAAGTCGGAGCGGTCGCCGTACCAGGGATCCGTGACATCGCGAGTCTCGGCACCGGGGACGAACTCCATCCACAGACGGGTTCGCGCGGGGTCCGCGCCCTGGCGCAGAAGCGACGCGCGGTGAAGCTCCGTCATCGCGAGCAGCAGGTCGGCGTCGAGGTCGTCATGGCTCACGACCTGCGCGGTCCGGCTTGGGACCCGATAGCCGCTCTCGGCGAGGACGGATGCCGCGCGCGGGTCGATCGGGTTTCCGAGCTCCTCCGCGCTGATGCCGGCTGAGCGCAGCGTGACGTCGATCCCGGCGGATGCGAAGCGGTCGCGCAGCACGACCTCCCCCATCGGCGACCGGCAGATGTTCCCCGTGCACACGACGACGATCGTGCGGATCATGCGACTCGCTGTCTCTCGGCTCACGACGCGAATCTAGTGGATGCCCGGCGGCTCCATTCGCGGATGCTCGCTGCGCCGCGCGGAGACGTCAACCCCATCGACACATCCCGCGGTGTCCTCGACCCTCGAGACATGGCAGAGACGGTTGCTCGGAGCCCGCGACGTCACGACGTCATCGTGATCGGCGGCGGAAACGGGGGCATGTCGCTCGCTGCGCGACTGCGGAAGCGCGGATGCCCGGACGTCGCGCTCATCGAGCCGTCGGCGCACCATGTCTACAAACCGCTGCAGAACTACGTCGCGGGCGGTCTCGCTCGGCGTGACGAACTCGTGCGGGCCCAGACCTCGCTTGTCCCCCAGGGCGTCCGCCTCTATCCGTCGACGGCGCAGCGGGTCGATGCGGGCCGCCGGGAGGTCATGCTCGCGGACGGCACGATCCTCGTCGCTGGGGATGTCGTCATCGCGTGCGGCGCCGAGACCGACTGGGAGTCGCTGCCGGGCGCGCGGCGGGCGCTTCGAGACGGCATCGCTTGCACATCGTTCGAGCTCGAGCATGTCGAACGCACCTGGGACAGGATCCGCGCTCTCGACCGCGGGACGGCCGTGTTCACGCTGCACGGGCAGCCCGCCTCGGGTCGGGAGACCGCGCTGAAACCTCTCTTCCTGGCCTGCGATCACTGGCGACGCCGGGGCGTTCTCCGCGACCTCCGGGTCGTGCTCGTGCACGACGCCGACCGCCTCCATCCCGTCGATGAGATCGCTGCGGCCATCCGGACGGCGATCGACGACTACGGAGTCGAGGTCCTCGCCTCGACGCGCGTCGAGAGCATCGAACAGGACACGCTGGCCGTCGACGGACCAGAGGGAACAGCTCGGATCGCAGCGGACCTCATCCATCTGCTCCCGCCGTACCGCGCTCCCGCCTTCGTCGGCGAATCGGGGCTCGCCGGTGAGCAGACGCAGGGATTCGTCGACGTGGACCCACGCACCCTGCAGCACCGCGACCATCCGCACATCTGGGCACTCGGCGACGCGGCCGACCTCGGCGATGCCCGCACGGGCGGCGCACTCCGTCACCAGGTCAAGACGGTGGTCGAGAACATCCCTCGGCGCCGCTCCGGTCGGCCCCTCCTCGAGTACGACGGCTATACCGTCGCACCCATCACGACGTCGCGGCGCGCACTCGTGTTCGGCGAGTACGACAGCCGCACTCACCGCGTCATGCGGACCATCCCGCTGCTCGACCCGCTCCGGCCGCGCCCGTGGTGGTTGGCACTCGATCGGTGGGTGCTCCCCCAGCTGTACTGGCACGGCATCGTCCGCGGGAGAGTCTGAGCGCCATCCGTCGAGATGGGGCACATGACCCACGCACGACGCCATGCGGGAGTAGGGCGGGTCGGACTTGAACCGACGATCGTTGGGTTATGAGCCCACTGCCTTAACCAGCTTGGCCACCGCCCCGTACAGCCCTAGAGCCTATCGCGCGTCGAGGCCCGAGCCCTCCTCGCCGTCTCGCGGCCCGTTGCGCCGCGAGAGGAGATCCTCGGGGTCGCGCGCCGCGCGCAGCGCGTCCAGCGCCGACGACCCGCTCTGGCCATCCGCTCGGTCGCCGTCCTCGCCACCCGAGCCGCGTCGGATCGACAGCTCCTGGCTCTCGCTGACGACCTGCGGATGGTGCCGCGCGAGGAGGAAGACGCCGAGCGACGCGACCGCGCCGACCACGACGAAGACGATGAGCGCCCACAGCGGGGCGTTCGCCGCCTCGCCGAGGACGATCGCGCCGATGAGCACCGCGACGATCGGGTCGATCACCGTGAGGCCGGCGATCACGAGGTCGGGCGGCCCCGACGCGTACGCGGTCTGCACGAAGTACCCGCCCGCGGCAGCGGCCGCGACGAGCGCGACGATGCAGAGCCAGACGGTCCAGTCCACGTCGCCCGCCTGGAAGCGCTTGATGACGATCTTCGCGAGCGTCGCGACGAACCCGTAGAGCGCGCCGGCGGCCGTGATGTAGAAGAGCGCGCCGATCCGGCGGCGCAGGATGAGCCAAGCCGCGCCGAGAAGGATGATCACGGCGAGCAGGATCGCGAGCACCACGAGCAGCTCGAAGTCGGTGATCGAGCGCTCGGTCGCGAAGAGCGCCGCGACGAGCACGAAGACGAGGATGCCGCCGACGCACAGGCCGATGGCGGTGATCGAGTTCCGGGTCGGCATGTGGCCCGTGATCTGCGCGTTCAGCAGGGTCGTGATGACGAGGGAGATCGCTCCGAGCGGCTGCACGACGATGAGCGGTGCGACGGCGAGAGCACTCAGCTGGCAGATGATCGCGACGCCGAGCAGGATCGTCCCGATGATCCACGACGGGCGGGACATGAGGCGCAGGAGGTGCGCGGCCCCGAGGCCTGCGCGGCCCTCGGCGCCGGCGAGCCGCTCGACCTTCTTCACGCCGCGGCTCTGGTACTGGGCGCCGAGCGACATGAAGACGGCACCCGCGATCGCGAGCGGGATGCCGAGCAGCAGGCCGGGGTTCTCGAATGCGCCGACGAGCTGCTCGCCGATGTCCGCCGCTGCCAGGCTCATGGCCTCCGAGGTTCCCCAGGTCACCCACCGAGACTAACGCCCGATCGCGCCGACTACCCTGAAGGGATGGCCGTTCTGCCGATTCGCATCTGGGGCGATCCCGTCCTGCACGCCCCCGCTTCGCCCGTCGACGAGATCACCGACGAGATCCGCACGCTCGTCCGCGACATGTACGAGACCATGGACGCCGCGCCCGGTGTCGGGCTCGCGGCGCCGCAGGTCGGCGTCGGCCTGCGCATCTACACCTACACGTACGAGGACGACGACGGGAACCCCTGGCGCGGCGAGATCATCAACCCCGAGCTCTGGATGGTGCCGCTCGAGCCGGGCGACCCCGACGAGGACCTCGAGTCGGAGGGCTGCCTCTCGTTCCCCGGCGAGCGCTTCCCGCTGCGCCGTTCCGACCGGGTCGTCGTCACGGGGATCGACCTCGAGGGTGCTCCGGTCCGCATCGAGGTCGACGGATGGCGCGCGCGCATCATGCAGCACGAGTTCGACCACCTCGAGGGCGTCGTCTACGTCGACCGCCTCTCCGAGCGGGACTGGAAGACGGCGCAGAAGATCTCGAAGAAGCGCGGGTGGGGCCGTCCTGGCGTGAGCTGGATGCCCGGCGTCGACGACCTCGACGCCTGAGCGCCGCCGCGCGGAAGGGCTCTTTTGAGCCTGCTCGCTTTGCGCGAGGATCGAGGCGACGCGTAGCGTTCTGAGTGGGGTGCGGGCGTGAGGCTTCTGGTGCCCCGACCTACGCACACAGGAGAGTGACCCCATGATTCGCACCAACCCGACCCGTCGCGTCCTCGTCGCGGGTGCCGCCGTCGCCCTGGCCTTCTCGCTCGGCGGGTGCTCGAGCATCGCCAACCTGCTCAACGGCGAGACCGCCGCGCGCGACGAGGAGACGCAGGAGGTCACCGAGGGTGGCACGGTCGACGTCTTCTCGCTCGAGGTCGGCGACTGCACCGGCGCCACCGCCGAAGGCGAGGTGACCGACATCGAGGTCGTCCCGTGCGACGAGCCGCACGACTCCGAGGTCTACCACGAGTTCGAGATGGAGGACGGCGAGTGGCCCGGCGAGGCCGCCGTCGACACCGCGGCGGAGGAAGGCTGCACGGGCGAAGCGTTCGAGGCCTTCATCGGGCTCCCCTACGACCAGTCCGAGCTCTACGTGACCTACCTCACGCCGCTCGAGGACACGTGGAGCGACCCCTCGGTCGCCGACCGGCTCATCCAGTGCATGGCCTACATGCCCGGCGAGGAGCTCACCGGAACGCTGCGCGACTCCAACCGCTGAGCGCAAGGGCGTTTCGCTCGCCCCCGTGCCCGCCTACGGTGGGGCGCATGGCTTCGCACCATCCGCGCCCACCGCAGGCGGCACCATCCGCCCCCATCGAGGACTACGCACTCGTCGGCGACCTCCACACCGCGGCGCTCGTCTCGCGGACGGGCAGCATCGACTGGCTCTGCCTGCCGCGCTTCGACTCCTCATCTCTGTTCGCCGCGCTCCTGGACGACGAGCGCGCGGGCCGCTGGTCTGTCCGCCCTGTCGACGAGACGGCGACGTCGAGACGCTCGTACATCGACGACACCTTCGTTCTGCGGACCACCTGGCAGACGCCCGACGGCGAGGCCGAGGTGCTCGACTTCATGCCGCTCGGCGACAGCCGGCCCAATCTCGTGCGGCGCATCCGCGGGCTGCGCGGCTCGGTCGCGTTCTCGGAGCGGTTCGCGGTGCGATTCGACTACGGCGCCGCGCTTCCCTGGGTCCGTCAGATCGAGTACGGAGACCGCCCCGCGATCCTCGCGACAGCGGGGCCCGACTCGATCATCCGGCGCGGGCCGCGCGTGCGGGCGCAGGGGCTTGAGCACCGCGGTGAGCACGCGGTGTCTGAGGGGCAGACGATCGACATCGTGCTCACGTGGTACCCGTCGCATCGTCGTCCGCCGAAGCCGCTCGACGTCGACGCAGCGCTCGATCTGACACTCGACTGGTGGCGCGAGTGGGCGCGACGCAGTGCGCCGCCCGCCCCGCACGCGCAGGAGGTGCGGCGCTCGCTGCTCGTCCTCCGGGCGCTCACCGACGAGGACACCGGCGGCATCTCGGCGGCCGCCACGACGAGCCTGCCCGAGACCGAGGGCGGCGTGCGCAACTGGGACTACCGGTACGTCTGGCTGCGCGACGCGGCGCTCACGATCGCCGTGCTGCTGACGCACGGCTACCGCGAGGAGGCGGAGGAATGGCGCGGATGGCTGCTGCGCGCCATCGCCGGGGATCCCGCGGATGTCCAGATCATGTACGGGATCGGGGGCGAGCGCCGCCTGCCGGAGTTCGAGCTCGAAGGACTGCGCGGCCATGGCGGCGCTCGACCGGTGCGCATCGGCAACGGCGCATACCGGCAGCGTCAATGGGACATCTTCGGCGAGGTCATGGTGGCGCTGCACGGCGCCCGCGTCGCAGGCCTTGAGGAGACAGCCGCGTCGTGGCCGCTGCAGCGGGCGCTGCTGGCGTTCCTCGCCGACAACTGGCAGCGGCCGGATCACGGGATCTGGGAGATCCGCGGCGACGAGCGGCACTTCACGCACTCCCGCGCGATGGTCTGGGCCGCCTTCGATCGCGGGGCGCGCGGTGTGCGCGAGTTCGGCCTGCCCGGTGACGCGGACCGGTGGCAGGAGCTCGCCGACACCATCCGCGCGGAGATCCTCGCGCGCGGATTCGACGAGCGGCGCGGCTCGTTCCGGCAGCACTACGACACCGACGAGGTCGACGCGGCCCTGCTCCAGCTGCCGCAGATCGGATTCCTCGCTCCGGACGACGAGCGCATGACGGGCACGGTGGCCGCGATCGAGGAGGACCTCATGGCGGACGGGCTGCTGCTGCGCTATCGGACCTCGTCCGGGGTCGACGGTCTCGCGGGCGAAGAGCATCCGTTCCTCGCGTGCTCCTTCTGGCTCGTCGAGCAGTACGCGGGGTCGGGGCGCCTCGAGGACGCCGAGGCGCTCATGGCACGAGCCCTGGAGGCCGTCAACGACGTGGGGCTGCTCGCCGAGGAGTACGACCCCGTGCGCCGTCGGCAGATGGGCAACACCCCGCAGGCGCTCTCCCACCTCGCGCTGGTCCGCGCCGCCGACGCGATCGACATCGCGCGACGCGGGCGCGACGACCTGGCCCCGCACGTGCGCGGCGCGAGCGAAGGCGATGCGGAGGCGACCGGCACGCGCGAGAAGGAGCCGACGCCCGCCGAGGCGCGCGAGAGCTCGGGGACGCCCCTGCCCGCTCGCGACCCGGTCGAGTGACGGGTCAGCCCGCCGCGGTCCCCCATCCGTCGGGGCCCGCGCTGCCGGCCGCATACTCCTCGAGCGGCACGCACCCCTCGCGCCACGCATCGAGAACCGGGGCGACGATGCGCCAGCACTCCTCCGCGATGTCGCCGCGGACCGAGAGCAGCGGGTCGCCGTCGAGGATGCCCTCGAGCACCTGCCCGTACGGGAGGAGGTCGCCCGGGGCCTTGTCGGTGGACAGGCGCGTCTGCTCGAGAGTGAACGGATCGCCGCTCCCGTTCATGGAGAGGTCGAGGGCGACCTCGCCCGAGAGCAGGTCGAGCACGATGCTGTCGCTCTTCGGCTCGCCGATGAAGCCCGGGATCTCCGGCGCCGGCTTGAAGCGGACGGTCACCGTGGTGCGATCGGCCGAGATGGCCTTGCCCGACCGGAGGACGAACGGCACCCCGCGCCAGCGCGGCGTGTCGACGGCGCACGTGATCTGAGCGAGCGTCTCGGTCTCGCGGGCCGGGTCCACACCCTCTTCGTCGACGTAGGAAGGGAGGTCCCTCTCCCCCACGCGCCCGGCCGTGTACCGCGCGCGCTTCGACGCGGCGACGGGGTCATCGTCCCAGACGCGAGTGCTGCGCAGCACCTGCGCGATGTTGGAGCGGAGCTCGGCCTGGTCGAGTCGCGGGAGCGGCTCCAGCGCGACGAGCGACAGCACCTCGAGCAGGTGGCTCTGGAGCATGTCGACGAGGGCGCCCGCGCTGTCGTAGTACCCGCCACGGCCCTCGAGCGCGAGCGTCTCGTCGAAGACGATCTCGACGCGCTCGACATGCTCGGCACGCCATGCGCCCTCGAGCACGCGATTCGCGAACCGCAGGCCCAGCACGTTCAGCACCATCGACATCCCGAGGAAGTGGTCGATGCGGAAGATCTGCTCCTCGGGGACGAGCAGCGTGAGCAGGCGATTGAGACGCCTCGCGCTCTCGAGGTCGGTCCCGAACGGCTTCTCGAGAGCGAGTCGCGTGCCCTCGGGCAGCTCGACCTCGCGCAGCGCCTCGCAGACCTTGGCGCTCACCGCGGGCGGCAGCGCGAAGTAGATGACGGGCGTGTGCGCGCACGCATCGAGGAGGCGCTTCAGGTCCTCGGCGCTCGTCGCGTCGGCGGGGATGTACTCGGTGGAATCGAGGAGCGCGTCGGGGTCGGCTCCGACGTCGGCGGCTTCGAAGCTCGTGCGGACGATCTCGTCCCACACATCGCTGCGGTCGTCGAGGCCTGCTCCGATCACCTGAACGTCGTACTCGCGTCGGGTGAGAAGGCTCGCCAGCCCGGGCAGGAGGAGCCGCTTCGTGAGATCGCCGCCCGCGCCGAGGATGAGGATGCTCGCACTCGTCTTGGTCATGCCTGCGACGCTATCGAGAGCGCGCCGCGCGCGTCGAGGGGTTGCGCGAGCGCGTGTCGGTTGGCGCCGAGTGTGTTCGCTGGCGCCGAGAGGGGCGGCGGCGGCGCGGGGCTCGGCGCGGGTTCGACACCTCGCGCGGGGGTGCGGCGCTCGGTGCAACGGCACGGGGCCGGTCGGAGACTCCCGACCGGCCCCGCATCCGCGCGCGACGTCAGCCGCAGCTGGCGGCCTCGGTCGGGATGTCGCGCTGCACCTCGACCTGCTCTCCGTCCACGGTCGCCGTCGCCGTGACCGTCAGCGAGCCCGCGTCGACCTGCGAGTGCCGCGTGTTGATCGCGGCCGACCTCGCGGCACCGGGATCGACGGCGCCCAGCTCACGCCGTCCGAACGCGGACTCGACGACGAAGGTCGCCGCCACATCGTCCTCGTTCACCACCCGCACGGTCTGCATGATCTGCTTGCCGGCCAGGCAGCGGTCGAGCACCTCGACGGTGAAGGCGAGCGCGTCGTCCGCCGCGAACGCCCAGTTGTCCACCTCCAGCAGATCCGCGTCCGCTGCCGCGCCATCCGCCCCGGCGAACACGAAGAACACGTCGTGCTCGCCGGTCGCGCCGGTGACCGGCGCCTCGACCGTCGTCCACTTCCCGAGCGTGCCGTCGACGGGGATCTCCGCGACGACCTGTCCGTCGACATCGTCGAGACGCACCTGGACGCTGGCGCCTTCGACGAGTGGCTTGACCCGTGCGGACACGGTCTTCGCCCCGTCGCCGAAGTCGACCCCGGCGACCGCGGCGAAGTCGCCGTCGTTCACGTCGGCGAGCAGCATGTTGCCGCCGCCGTTGTGCTCGGGGAACTCCACGGACGGGGCGTCGGCCTGCTCGGTGCTGATGCCGAGCTGCCACGCGAGCGTCTCCGCCTCGAACGTGCGATACGGATCGAAGCTCTCGACCTGATCGACGCCTGCGCGCGTGCCCTGGACCGGCTTGATCGTGCCGTCCTCGTTGAACTCGAGCTTGTCGATGTGGACCGAGCGGTATCCCTGGGTGGCACCCGGCGTGCCGAGCGCCGCGGCCCACGCGGCACCGCGGGTCTGAGCGTGGTAGGTGAGGTACGTCTCGCCCTTGAACGTGAACATGTCGGAGTGGTTGTTGCCGCCGTTGCCCGCGCCGAAGTGCACGGCGGGGTTCTGGAACGCCACACCCGCGTACTTCGCGGAGGACAGGTCCATCGGATCGTCCGTCATCATGTATGCGATCGCTCCGCGCTCGGGGTACTTGCCGGGCTCGGGCGTCACCTGGAAGTTCGACGAGTACGAGTAGTAGTACCGGCCATCGTGCTTGAACATGCTCGAGGCCTCGAAGATGCCCGGGGCATCGATCTCGACGGGGTCGCCGGCGAGCGTCACCATGTCGTCTTCCAGCTTGGCCACGCGCGTCGACTTCGGGTTCTGGGGCCCCTGCTGGTTGGGGCTCGTGCCGATGACAGAGTTGCCGCCGAAGTACAGGTACCCCTGACCGTCGTCGTCGATGAACACCTCGGGGTCGAACAGCCACATGCCCGCGGGGAAGCCGCCGTTCGCGATGTACTCCGGTGAGACCGTGTCGGGGATGATCTTCTTGCCCACCGGGTCCGTCCAGGGGCCGAGCGGCGACCCTCCGACGACGACCGCGGTCCCTGTGCCGCTGTCGCAGAAGTAGAGGTAGACCTTGCCATCCTTCTCGATGGCGGCGGGCGCCCAGGAGTTGCGCGCCCACGGAGCCGCACCTCCTTCGCGTGCGATCGGAACGCTGCCGTGGTCGACCCAGTTGACCATGTCGCTGGTCGACATGACGTTGAGACGGGTGATCGCTCCGTAGCCGTTCGGCTGAGTCGGGAGTCCGTTCGCGTCCTTGCTGTTCGCCTCGTACTGCTGGGTGTCGTCCGTGGAGTAGATGTAGAGCCGGCCGTTGTAGATCAGGTGGTGCGGATCGGCCCCGAACTTGTGCCCCACGAGGGGGTTGTGGTCGCCGATCGGCTTCGTCTGGACCGACTCCAGGTTCGTGTACGCCGGCGCCTCAGGAGCGTCGGCGATCTTCACCAGCGAGAGCTCGTCGACCTTGAAATCCTGAAGGGCCGACGACCCCCACGGCGTCTCGACGAAGAACCACGACGCCGCGACGTGACGATCCTCGGCCGTGAACTCCCGTGTGAACGTGCCCCACTGGCCCTTGGTGAACGAGTTCCCGTAGTCGACGCACCCGTTGAAGTTCGACGGGCAGAACGTGAAGTTGAACTGCTGTGCGGCGGCGCCCTCGTCGTACTTGAGCTTCCCGGTCATGCGGTACGTCGCGCCGAGCTCGAGCTTCCCCTGGACGTCGGCGAACGGGCCTGACTGCGTGTTCTCGCGATTCGTCACCGAGAGCGAGTGCGCGCCGCTCGCGGCGTCGTCGCTGAGGGCGAGCGTGCCACCGCGCTGGCTGGTCCAGCCGGAGGCATCCTCCACGAATCGCCCATCCGGCAGGAGGCTGCCGGGAACGGCGGGCGGCTCCGGCGCGGTGCCGAGTTCCGCCGGGACGGGCGCCGCGACGGCCTCCGGTGCCGCATAGGCGACCTGACCGGCCAGCGTGACCGACGACGCGATCAGCGTCGCGATGCCGAGAGCCGCCGCTGCGCGGCGTCGCCGCCCGCGGGGACGGATGTGTCGTGATCTCACTTGCTGCACTCCTTTGTCCATGGTGGATGTCACGGGGGTCGTGCCTCGCGCATGGCCCGAGAAGGCGCACGAAGGCAGCGGGATCCGGAGATCCCGCAAGGGGTTCAGGCGCCGTAGTGACCCTCGCGACGGATCGATATCGTTTTCGTTGATGGCACTTCTGCACCCTCCTCCTCGAGGTGCACACGACCGCGTCGGCGCCTGCCTGGATGTTACCGGGAACAATGCGCGGGGAGCAAGCCTCGAAAAATGCGTGGGGAGCAAGCCTCCGCGACGCCGATTCCCCTGGGACGCGGGCCACCCGCTGAAGCGCCGAGGGCAAAGGGAAAGGGCCCGTCCGATGGACGGGCCCTTCTCAGCTCCCCGGCTTGGACTCGAACCAAGAACCTGCCGGTTCTAAGCCCTCGACGGTGATCGAGGCCGACTTCGCGCGCAAGACGTGGGGTGTGGCATGAAGCGCTACGCGGTGCTCGATGAGGCGGAGCGGGTCGTCACCGAGTGGGACGTGGCATTCGACGCCGTCGCGTCGCGGCGGCTCGGCGAGCCCGCGCGCGATGCGTGGTCGATTCTCGATCGGGAGACGGGCAGGATTCACCGCTAGGCGCTCACAGTATCCCGGTCAGACTGCCCGGGTAGGCATAGGGGGGTGACAGGTACCCACATGCAGAACGATGAGGTGATCCGGCGCTTCGGGACGTGGCTCGAGGCGACCGGGCGAGCGAATGGCACGGTGGCGCTGCGCATGCGGCACGTGCGCCAGCTCGCGCGACGAACCACGCTGACGCTGGCCGACGACGACGTCCTGACGGCCGCGCTCGCGGCGACCCGGCATCTGGCACCTGACACGCGGCACTCGATCCTCGCGAGCTGGCGACTCTTCTACGGGTGGGCGACACGCAAGCGGCTCGTGATGGCCGACCCGACGCTGCCGCTCGGCTCGATCCCAGTGCCAGTGAAGATGCCGAAGGTGGCACCCGATCGCGACGTCGCGGACGCGCTGCGCGGAGCCTCGCTGCGTGATCGCGCGCTCGTGATGCTCGGCCGGTACGGATGCCTGAGGCTGAGCGAGATGACCCGCGCGCACATGCGCGATCGCGACGGGGATCGGCTGCGCGTGCTCGGGAAGGGCGGCAAGGAACGGATCGTGTACCTCAACGATCCCCTGCTCGCCGCGCTCAAGCAGATCGAGCGCGAGCTCCCCCGCGGCTACTACTTCCCCGGCGAGACGGACGGGCACCTGCACACACAGTCGGTGCACAAGATCGTGAAGCGCGTCACGGGCTGGAATCCGCACGCGCTGCGCCACGCTGGCGCGACGGCGGCATACCGCGCGACCGGCGACCTGCGAGCGGTGCAGGAGATGCTCGGCCATGCCAGCCTCGCGACGACGCAGCGCTACCTGCACCTGGACGACGACGCCCGACGGCGAGCAGCGGCCGGCACGGTGATCGACCTTGGGCGGCCGAGGTGGGCGGCGTAACGCTGCCCGGGCAGAGTGCGGGTAGCCTGATGGGCATGCCAGACGTCTGCCCGGAGTGCGGCCACATCTCCGTGACGAAGCCCACTTGGATTGATCGCCTCGCTCGGGACGCCACGCCGTTCTGCGAGTGGCGTCCCGAGGTCTGGGCGGACATGTGCGGGTGCCGCAACGCCACCCATGCTGCCTAGTCGGCGGCGGGCGGTTCCGTCCCGCCGTCCCGGGGCAGGTTGCGCGCGGCGACGGCGTTCGTGACGCCGAGGATGGCGCCGAGCAGCGCGACCCAGAGTTCGCCCTGCTCGGCGCTGAAGACGCCGTAGCCGACGAGCATCGCGGCGAGGGCGATACCGATGGCGTACAGCCAGGCGCGCAGCTCGGGGCGCGGGACCCACCTATTCGGGGTCTGCGTGGGGAGGCTCATGATGCTGGTCCTTTCGTTCGAGGTTCGATATCCGGCGCTCGAGGTGGTCGAACTTTCGATCGCCTGACTCGAGCCGGTTCCAGATCGCTGAGAACCATCCGCGCGTCTCGTTGTGACGCGCGTCGAGTTCTTCGCGGAGGTTCGTGCTGTGGTCGTTCTCGACCTGCGCGCGCACGCGGCCGAGCTTGCTGTTGATGGACGCGCCGAGGACGCCGATGACGGCGACGAGGATGCCGCCGATGGTCGTGACAAGCGCGACGGAAACACCTTCGGTCATCGCCGCCAGTCCGCGCCCTTGACGGCCTTCTCGTAGGGGATGTCGAGCCCGATGAGCGCGACGCGGAAGGCGCGGTTGTCGACGTCGCGGAACGGGAACGCAGCGCGCGCGGCGGCGAGGTCGGCCGCGTTGCCGATGTGCTTGATCCGGCCGTAGTCGACCATGAAGCAGTTGCCGTTGGACTTGTCTCGGATGACGAACATGTCGGGTTCTCCCGTCGTGGTGGTCTGGGGCTGTTCGCCGCGGTGCTCGTCGCGGGACGCCTGGTATTCGAAGTGGTGCTGCTCGGTCGGATCCCATGCCGCGGTGCGGATCCAGCCGTGCTCGGCGGCGAGGGCGATGAATCCGGGGGTGGTCCAGTCGTCCGAGTCGAGCGCCTCGCCCTGGCAGTGAACGGATTCGCTCGCGGGGAGCGCGCGCGAATGGCCTGGGTAGGGTCCGCGGCCGTTGACGTAGTCCTGCCAGGCGCGGTACATGGCGTCCTGCGTCGCCGGGTCGCGGAAGGTCGAGTTGACGTCGACCTGTCGTCCGAGGTCGGCCTCGAGTCGACGGAACGACGCTGCCGCGGGCGGCGTGAACCCGACGCCGTCACGGACCCACTCGATGGTCGGGCTCATGAGAGCGCCGCCTCGATCGCGGCGCGCGTGCTCGCGTCCGCCGCTGTCGTGAGGAACCCGACGCGCTCGACGTCGATCGGGTAGTAGAGGTTGTTGGTGACCTGCGCGCCGACGCGGAAGCCGGTCCCGGCGTTGGCGCCCGCGCTGCCGGACACTTCGACGCCGTCGATGCGCAGGACGCTGCTCGCGCCGTTGAAGACCGCGACGGCGGTGTGCCATGCAGTGTCCGCGGCCTTGGTGGAGATGAGCGAAGCACCGGCGTACATGCCGAAGTACCCCGTGTTCATCACGGCGAGGTTGACGATGTCGGGATGCGCGTTAGAGAGGAACGCGCGGTTCAGGATGACCTGATGCAGCCTGAAGCGCATGAAGCGGGTGCGCGGGAGAGTGTTGGTGATGCCGTTGTTGTTGTACGCGGTCGCGCCGTTGAGACGGAGGAAGCGCCGGCCGTTCTCTTCAAGGACCTCCGAGCTCTGCGGCGTCGCCGTCGAGAGTGGCGCACTGCCGGTGAGCGATTCCCAGGTCGCGGGCGCGACGCCGAGGGGCAGAGTGCGGGCATGGTAGTCCGCGTAGGCGCCCGGGATCGCCGTGGGCGGGTCGGTGACGCGCTCGAGGGCGGTGTCCGTGCAGACGAAGGGGAATCGGATTGCGCGTGCCATGGGGTCACACCTTCCAGTCGCGACGCCTCAGCGCCAGGTCGAAGATCGGGGCCATTTGGGCGGCGACGCTCTTGTGCCAGTGGATGGCGTCGCTCATGATCTGCGGAGGTGGCGCGTCGTCGGCCATGTGTGCGAGGTCGTCGCTCGTCGGCGTCAGGCCGATGTCGTAGATGGCGTCCTTGACGAGCCAGGTGCGGATATCGATGTAGACGTTCGGGTAGTTGCGCTTGCACCAGTCGTTGACGGCGAGCACCTGTGCGTGCTTGCCCGTTCCGGTCGTCTCCTCGGTCGAGTTCGTCGTCCCCCAGATCAGGAATCGCTTGCGCTGCGCGAGCATCCATCCGACGATGCGCTCGAGGCCCGCCGTGACATGCGTCACGACGTCTCCGTGGGCACCCGTGACGTTGTAGCTGATGTCATTCCGGCCGGCGCCGATGATGAGCAGATCCCAACGCCTTGTGTTGGGATCGCCGAGGAACTGCGTCCCGGCTGGCAGGTTGGTAGCGCTCGCGAGGGCGTCTGCCTCGAAGGTCAACGTGGTGGTCGCGCCTTCCGCGCGGGTCACGGTCCCGGGGATGCCGCCGAGCCGTCCGTGGAACGTCTTGGTGCCGGTCGGGCGCCAGCCGATACCCGCCTGGATGGGAATGTTCACGGGGCCGCTCGTCGGCACAGTGACGGCGGCGGTGAGCTCGAGCGGAAGCGCACCGATGGAGACGCCGATCTCGTCCACAGTGAGACCGGAGACACCGAGGTTGTGGACCGTGGCCCCGGGGTTGAGCTGCCCGAGCTTGTACGGCCAGGTGTCTGCGGCCGGCCAGACGCCGCTCAGCTCGAATCCCTCGGTCAGCGAATCGCCGACGCACGAGATGGAGAACCGGTCGGAGACTGTCTGTCCCTCGGCGATACCGCCTCCCTCCCCCGCGTCGGTGCCGGTCGCGAGCTTCACGAACTCGACGGTGCCGTCGTCGTAGATCCACCCGAAGATGTATCCGTTCTCAGACACGAGCGCCGTGCGCTGCTGTACGGCAGATTCGACCGAAGGCAGGCCCCCGATGGGCTTCACGAAACCGGCCGATCCGTCGTTGTTCACGCCTCCAAAGACGTAGTCGTTCTCAGACACGAACGGCGTGTCGAACGCGGCTACCGACTTCTCGGGCTGGGGGACGTAATCCCCCATCCGCTCTTCGACCTCAGCCTGTGCGATCGGCGGGACGACCTGCTCGGCAATGTCCTCCACGAGCTCGTGCAGGACGCCGCCGTCGGTCGTGTCGGTGTAGACGCGGTCGATGTCCTCGGCCATGGTCTTGAGTTCGGGGCCGAGGTTCTTGGCCTTGCTCGTGCCGTCCGGGTAGCGGATGCCGTGTGCTGTGACGCCGCCCATTAGGTGGCTCCAATCGTGACGTTGCCGAGGTCGGCGATGGTGATGTCCGCGTCGAAGTCCTGGAGCTCGGGAGCGTCGAGCGTGACGAGCTGCGCGACGGTCAGGCTCGTGCCGCCCTTCAGCGCGGGCGCGACGGTCGCGTCGAGCGTCCAGCCGCCGTCCGCGTACACGAGAGTGCCGCCGATGATCTGATGCACGTTGCCGACGTCGAGCATGTCGGCGAACACCGATCCCGGGAAGTAGACCGGCACCTGCTTGCAGGCGGTGTCGAGCCAGCCGTACGTGATGGCGTAGTCGTACTCGAAGTGCCGCCAGTCGAGGCGGAGCGTCGGCAGGACGGCCTTGCCGGTGAGCTGCCCGAGGGCGGCGGCGGTGTCGGCGGCGATCTGCGTCTGCCAGAGGCCGGGCTCGGACGCGGCCGCGGCGGCCGGGGCGGTGCCGTACTGGTCCATCCACGTGCGCGGGTTCATGTGCTGCCCGTTCACCCACGTCTCGAGGTGCAGGTGGTCGCCGAAGCTGTTTCCGGTGTTGCCGACGAAACCGAGGGTGGTGGCCTTCGTGACGGCCTCGCCGACCTGGAGGGTGGACGGCTGCTGCATGTGCGCGTAGAGCGTCTCGAGGCCGTTGCCGTGGTCGATCACGACGTAGTTGCCCCAGCCCGCGTGCCAGGCGACGTTGCGCGAGACGGCGCCCGCGCCGACCGGATGGATGGCGGCCCCGCCGATGCCTCCGTAGGAGAAATCCATGCCCGCGTGGAAGCTGTTCGTGCTCTCGCGCCAGCCGTACTCGCTCGTGACGTACGTGAGCGAGAACGGCCAGGCGAAGTCGTTCGTCGGGTCGGGCGTCGGCTCGACCTCGGGCGGCGGCGTCTTGTACTGGTAGTCGACGTCGACGCGCAGCTCGCGGCGTCCGCCCGCGACGAGGTCGTAGCCGGGCACGGCGTGCTCCACGATCGTCTCGATGTACTCGACGTCGAACCCGCCCTGCGTGTTGTCGGTGACGCTCGTGAAGCCGGACGCGACGTGGACGATGTCCACGGCCTCCTCGATCCCGGTCGACGCCTTGTAGCCCTCGGGGACGACGACCTTGCTCGCGGGGATCGCGTAGCCGCTGCGGACCTCGATGCGCAGCGTGGCGCCATCCCAGGCGAGCGCGATCTTGTCCGCGACGGCGGGCTTGCCGAGCAGGACGCTGTTGGTCGACGGCTCGTAGATCGGGTATCCGAGCGGGTGCGCGCTGTAGAGGCCCTCGATGAGGTCGAGGGCGCTGCGCTTCTCGGACCACGGGATCATGCGCACGAGCGGCGCGTCCGTGGCCGGGTAGGGGTCGCGCCAGTCGAGGTTGTCGATGATGTCGCCGGCACCCTGGGCGAGGATCGCGTTGATGCGCGACCCGGCGCTCTGCGTCTCCCAGTAGGACGGGCCGAGCGCGGCGGCGAACGCCTGGCCGGGGCCGGGGAGGATCGCGTTAGCGAGATCGGCGAGCCGGTCGGACGCGGAGATCGCGAGCTTCCACACCTTGCGGCGGTAGAACAGCTCGGGGTCGCTGATCCAGACGACCTCGACGTCGTAGTCGGTCACGCGGCCGCGGAAGATGACGCGGGCGGGGTCGACGTCGGACGCGGCGCGCTCGACGGTGATCGGCTGGCCTGTCAGGTGCGTGTAGCCCTCGAGGTGCTGGTCGGTGTCGAGGATCTCGCAGTAGAGGGTCGCGGGCTGTGCGCGGTCGATGTGCGAGCGCCGGCCGAACGTGATGCGGAGGCCCTCGAGCCCGATGCGGCCGGTCAGGGTCCACGTCTTGGAGATCGTCTCGGTGCCGATGCGGATGGTCGGCGCGTCGGTCAGCGCCATCTCGAGCTGCCTTCCTTCGCGACGCCGCGGCCGGTGCGACGCGAGCGGCGGTCGAGCAGGTCCTCGATCGTGCGGGCGGTGCCGTCGCGGTCGATCGCGCCGTTGACGGTGACGTTGTACGTGTCGCCGCCGCGGACGCCTGCGAGTGCGCCCTCGAGCGCCCAGGCGGGTGCGCTGGCCGCGGCTGTCTGCGGGTCGGTGAGCGTCGAGGCCGCGCCGACGCCCGTGAGGCTCGCGGCGGCGCCCGTGCCGGTGGTCGTGGCCTGGATGCCGATGCCCTTGCCGTCGAAGCCGAGCAGGTCGCCGAGCCAGCCGACGGCGTCCTGGATGCCCTTCACCATGTCGTCGATCCAGGCGACGATGTTGTCGACCACCTCGCCGACGACGCGCTGCACGTCCTCCCAGTTGGCGATGAGCAGTGCGATGATGCCGATGACGGCCGCGATCGCGAGGACGATGAGGCCGATCGGGTTGGCGGCCATGGCGATGTTCCACGCGATCTGCGCGCCCTGCGCGACGAGGATCGCCGCGGCGAGCCCGCCGATGACGATGGTGAGGAACCCGACGAGCGCCTGGTTCTCCCCGATCCAGCGGGCGACGTCGCCGAGCACGGTCGCGAACGTCGAGAACAGCGGCAGGAGCGCCTCGCCGAGCGCGGCGCGCGCGTTCTCCCACTCGGCGTTCATGCGCTGCTGGGCGCCCGCGGCGGTGTCGCTCTCGCGCTGGAACTGGCCCTGAGCGGCCGCGGTCTGCTCGGTGAGGATCGCGAGCGTCGCCTGCATGTCCGCGTTGCGCGCGGCCTCGCCCGTGAGCCCGGAGAGGCCCAGCGCGGCCTTGCGGGCGTCGATGTCGGCCTGCTTGATCGAGACGCCATAGCGCTCGATCGGGTCGCGCTCGCCGCGCAGGAGGGACGACACGGCCGCGACCGCGTCGGCGGTCGTGCCGCCGAACGTGGCGGCGAGGTCGGCGCCGAGCCCGATGAGGTTGTTGGTCTGGGTCGTGAGCTCGCCGCCCGCGAGACCCATGTTGGTCAGCTGCGCGCCGAGGACCGCGGCGAGGTTGCTGTAGCTCGTAGTCGACAGACCGACCGCGTCGGCCGCGTCCTGCGCGTAGCCCTTAATCGTGTCAGAGCTGCCCTTGAAGACGCTCTCGACGGCGCCCGCGGCCTGCTCGGCCTCGCTCGCCGCGCCCGCGACGTCGAGCGCGGCGGCAGTGATCGCGCCGAGCGCGAGGGCGCTGATCTGGGAGGCGCGCTCGAACGTGCGCTGCATGCGCAGTGCCCGGTCCTCGGTCTCCTGGAAGGTGCGGACGGCGTCGACGGCGTCGCCGACGATCCGGACGGACAGGATCGCGCTGTTGGCCACGGGTCACCTCCTTCGCTTCGCGGCCTCGGCCCTGTCGATGAGCAGGCCGGCCATGGTGTGCAGGTCGATGGGGTCCTCGCGCTCGAGCTGGCTCGGGGGGATGCCGGACTCGAGCGCGAGGAAGCAGATCAGCTCGGAAGATGACCCGCGGGGATGCCTTCCCCCAGGCCCTCGACCTCCGTCGCCGGGTCGATGACGACGCCGCGGTGGATCTCCACGTCGAGGCAGTGCAGCTCGTTGGGGTCGCGGCCCTCGAGGAACTGGTCCCACTCGACAGCGAGGCCCTGGCGCTTGAGCGCGGACCATGCCATGAAAGCGAGCGACCGGAACGGGTTGTCTCCGACCGTGCCGAGGTGCTTGTGGTTGCGGAAGTAGGTCTCGGCGGCGACCTTGTCGATGAGGGTCGTGCGGACGGTGTGGACGCTCTCGTCGGAGAGCGTGACGTCGAGGGTCTGAGCCATGGTCAGATGCCTTTCACCTTGTTGAGGATGCGGTTCGTGAAGTTTTCGTAGAGACGCACCCAGCGGTTCTGCGTGGCGCGTGCGGCGCGGGTCATGAAGGGGTTGGCGGCGATGCCTCGGCCGGGCCATCCCCAGTGCACGGGGCCCGCGTAGCGGACGCCGCTCGCCGACGTGCGGTTGTTGCCCGCGCGGACGACGCCTGCGCGATTCGTGGCGCCGACGCGGAGCGTGTCGCGCAGCCGACCCGAGACGACGGGCGCGTCCTGACGGGCCTGCTCCATCGCGATCTCGGCGGCGGCGCGGTTGACGGGCTTGAGCTCCTTGAGGTCGACCCCGGCCTTGCGCAGCGTGCGCGCGAGCGTGCTGCCGCCGCCCACGGTGATCGCCGCGCGGGCCATGGTCAGGCCCCGGTGCCGATGCTGGGCTTGCCGACGAGGGGGAAGCTGAAGTCGGACGTGTTCTTGACCTTCACGTCGCCGCCGATCTTCACGGCGCGGATGCGGACGGTGCCCGTATAGGTCTTCGCGACGGTGTTCACGGGCTTGAAGGTGAAGGGGACCTCCTGGCCGGCGTTCGTGAGGCACCAGTCCTCGAGCGCGTCGGCCTCGAGCTGCTGGCGGATCGTGCCCGACAGCACCCACGTCTCCTGGTCGCCCTCGGTCTCCTGCGAGCCGTCGAGCAGGTCGAGGACGTCGCCGTCGCTGTAGGACGGCTCGAGCGCCGCTGCGGTCGTGTGGGCGGCGAACTGGCGAAGCGAGCCGGTCTCGCCGAGGGTGAGGGTGCCGGGGCCGAGTGCGTTGGCCATGATTCTGCCTTTCGGTCAGTCGTTGACGGGATCGGGGGTGAGCTCGAGCACGTAGCCCGGCATCGGCGGCTCGCCGGAGGCGACCTGCATCGGTGTCGGCTCGCCGCTGGCGAGGTTGATGTTGGCGGCGCGCAGCGCCTCGATGATCGCGTCGAGGGTGCGCCACGCGGCGAGGGCGTCGTCCCACGGCCCGGCCGCAACGTGCAGCGTCCACGTCTCGGTCGTCTCGGTCCACGTCGTGAACTCGAGGCGGGGCGGGACGACGACGATGACGCCGTGGTTGTAGCCGGACGGTGCCTGGCGCGGGTCGAGCGTGACGATGACCTTGGTGAGGCCGGCGGCGAGGCACGCGGCTGTGGCGGCGGTGACGAGCTCCTGCCCGCGATCGAGGCGGCTCATGCGAAGCCCATCGGCAGGTACGGGCCGAGGATGGCGTAGGCCTGCGACATCGGGTCGCGGTTGATGCGCAGCACGGCCGCGCCCTCCATCCCGTTGCCGAAGTTGACGACGCCGTTGCGCGCGGCCTTGCGGTAGAACAGGTCGGCGCCGACCTCGAGGACCGCTCGATCGATGACCGTCTGCGGCACGCCGTGCGGGTTGGACGCCGCGGTCGTCGCGCCGATGTGGCGGTTGACGAGCGCGGTCGCCTCAGCGACGCACTGCGCGGCAAGCGCGACCGCGTCCTCGCCGATGGCGTTGACGTAGTCAGCGAGCGTGACGGGCATGATCGAGCGGTCCTCTCAGGGTCAGGCCGGGATGGTCGCCACGACGGGCATGATCGCGCCGGGGATCTCGGCGGCGTTCGCGGCGTAGTAGTACAGGCCGAACTGCTTGGACAGGTTGACGATGTTCTCGTCGGTGAGCTCGGTGATCGAGCCGTTGTACTGGCGGATCGCCTGCGCGTTCACGAACGCGGCGTGCGCGGTCGTGTGGCGCGGGTTGTAGACGACGCGGACGCCGACGAGGTTGCCGGAGATCGTGCGCACGTTGACCTGGCCCACGACGTTCTCGCCGGTGCCGTAGACGATCATGAGCGGGCGACCGTCCGCGGCCTGGAGGCCCGCCAGCGTCTTGAACACGGTCTTGTCGACCACGAGCGCCTCGAGCTCGAGTCCGAGCTGCTCGAACTTGTCGGCCGCGTCCACGATGCCGCTGACCCAGTCGACGTACTTCGTCTGGTCGGCGACGACGACGTAGCTGCCGCCGACGCCGGCCTGCGTGGCGTAGGTCGCCTCGTAGAGGGCGTTGAGGACGGCGGCCTTGCGTGCCGCGGCCTTCATGCCGAGCCCGCGCAGGTGCAGGTCGAGCATGGACACGTTCGTCGTCCGCTCGATCTCCTGGCGGGTGAGCTCCACGATGCCGCCGTAGGTCTTGATCGGCGCGTTCTTCTTGCGGACGGTGAGCTTGCCCTTGGTGAGGTCGTCGCCCTCGAGCAGCTGCTCGGTGACGTCGATCGTGTTCGTGTCGAGCTCGCCGTACTCGAGGGTGAGGCCCTTCGAGGGAAGGGTGCCGGTCGAGAACACGCTGCCGAGAGCGTTCGGGCGCTCCACGAGGCGGATGGTGTCGCCGACCCACTGCGGGGTGAGCAGGCCGTCCGCGCTCGTGCCGCCCGTGTACGCGCGCTCCACGAGCGCCTCGTACTCGCGGATGGTGTCCTCGTCGCGCGCGGCGAGGGCGCGCAGCCACTCGCCTCCGCTGCGCTGGTCGACGGCGGGCGCGGCGTCGTTGTCGCCGCGGTCGAGGATGACGGCGAGCGAGCGGCGCACGTCGGCGACGTCCTCGCGGAGGTCTGCGAGGTCGTCCTCGCGCTCTTCGGTGGCGGGCATGATGGGCTCCTTCGGGGTGCGGTCCTCACGGACCTCGGTGACAGTGGCGGACGGGTAGGCGGGGAACGGGACGAGCGAGACCTCGCGAACGCGGACCTGCTCGTAGACGATGACGTCGCCCTCGGGCTCGTGCTCCATGCGCCACTTGATGGGCTCGAAGCCGATGGACATGCCGGGCAGGGCGCCGTCGCGCGCGAGCTCGCGGGCGTCCTGCGCGGCGCGGGTGTTGGAGAACCGGCCGGTGGGGTGCCAGCCGGCGTCGTCGTCCGAGTGCTCCACGACGATGCCGATGGGCTCGCTGTGGCGGTAGAACAGCAGCGCGCCCTCGGCGTCGACGGCGCCGCGCTCGAGGCGCTCGCGCTGGCCCCACACGGTGATCGTCTCGCCGTAGGGGACGCCGACGCCGCGGACGAGCTGCCCGTCGTCGGTGACCTCGGCGCGCATGAACAGCTCGCGCGTCTGGGTGGCCTCAAGCTGCGGCATCGGTGGGCTCCTTCGTGCTCATCTGGGCGTCGGTGAGCGGCGCCCAGTGCTCGAGGTCGCGGACCTCGTTGATGGTCTGGAATCCGGCTTCGATCGCGGTCCGGTACGCGGCGTAGCGGGTGGTCGTGTCGGCGCGCAGCAGGGCCTCGATGTTGAACTTGGCCTGCTGGCGTCCGGGCAGGAGCGCCGAGATCGCCTCTTCGATCTCCACGAGGTAGCCCATGAGCGTGAAGCGCACGTAGGCGAGCCAGTCCTGCTCGACGTTGGCGTAGGTCTGGCTGTTGCCCTCGACGGCGGCGAGCATGAGGCTGGCCGGGACGCCGAGCATGCGCGCGATCGAGGTGACGCTGAAATTCTGCGACTCGATGAACTGCACGTCCTTGGGCGACAGGAAGATCGGCGCGTAGCTGAGGCCCTGGCCGAGCACGAGCACGTCGTGCTTCGCCGCGCCCGTCTCCTTGAACTGCGTCTTCGCGGCCTTCGCGGCCTCGGCGGTGAGCACCTGGTCCGACTTGAGGATGCCGTTGGGCTGACCGCCCGTCTCGAACCAGTTGGAGGCGTAGTCGCGGGTGTCGATCGCGCCGCGCAGGTCGGGCTGCGCAGCCTGGATCGGGCCGAGCCCGTACGCGGTGCCGGGAACGCGCAGGAGGGTCGCGTGCTGGACCCGCGAGGCGGGGAGCTCGACGCCGCGGTAGGTGTAGCTCGTGACGCGCCCGCTCCGCGTGGTCTGGATGCGCACGTCGAGAGGGTTCAGGACCGGGAGCGATGCGACCTCGCCGGATGCGTCGCGGATGATCTCGAAGTAGGCGTTGCCGGTCGACGCGAGCGACACGACGGCCTGCTCGATCCACGCGGCTCGCGACGTGAACGGGTCGGGACGGCGGGTGAGCGGGTGCTCATCGATCTGCCGGCCGTTGCGGAACGTGGCGATGGAGAGCTGCTTCGCGGCGATCGCGTGAATCTGGATCGCGCGGTAGACCATCGGCAGGCTGAGGGCCTCGCCGACCGACACCGAGCGGGGAGCGGCCGTCCGGGACGGCGGCTGCATGCCGCCGTCCACGGTGGCGTCTCCCCCGGCCTCGGCGCGGGTCTCCCCCGTCCACCACTCTCGAATGCGTCCCACGGCGTCGATGCTGGCTCGTGCATGCGCGATCCGCCGAGTGAGGAAACGCCAGGAACGCGCATGAATGCGCAGGAATGTGAGGGGTCTAGAAGATCTGTAGCGCGATCTCGCGCTGTGTCTCCGCGAGCTGCACGCCGAGCACGTGGTTCATGACGACGTCGATCTGCCCGCCGCTGTCGGCGCGCGAAACGCGGAACCCGTCGCGAACGTTCTTGCGCACGGTCTTCGGGATCTGCACGGCCATGAGCGGGTGCCCCGGGTGCGCGAGCTTGCGCTGCGTGACCTTCGAGTAGAACAGGGCGCTCCCGTTGAGCGCGTCGGCCTGCGTCGCGTACGTGACCGGCAGGCCGCGGTCCTCGAGCCTTCGCCCGAGGTCGCGCAGCGCGTAGCCGTCTACGCCGAAGGTCGCGGGGTTGTGCTTGGAGAGCATGACGGCGACGTCGGCGAGCTGCTCGATCGTGGGGCGCACGAGCGACGCGACGAGGTCGCAGTAGATCCGCCCGTCTGGCATCTTCGCGAACGCGCCGACGCTGGCGTAGGACCAATCCGGTGTGCGGTCGAATGTGAAGATCGGCTGCACGCCGGTCGGGAACGGGTCGGAGGTCTGGCACGCTCCCCACGCGGCGCCCGAGATGAACACGTTGGTCGCGCCGACGAATCGGTTGATGCGGTAGCGGATGGCGTCGGGCTCGGGCTGCTCGCGGACATCGCCGAGCTCGATCTCGAGGTCTCGCCGCCCGGATGCGACCGAGGGATTCGCGCGCGCGAGCTCGCGGCCGAGCTCGGCGTCATCGTCCGGGCGCGCGGCGTTGAGGCCCTCCCAGCAGTAGAACGCCGTGCGCGACTCGGCGCCGCGCTCGATCGCGCGCGCTCCCTGCTCGTACAGCTCGAGCAGGAGCTCGCTGTTGTCGTCGCCCGCCGTCGTGATGCCGGCCACGAGGCAGTTGGGGCGACCGCCGAGGCCGTTGACGAGGTCGAACCACAGGTCGCGGCTGAGCAGGTGCAGCTCGTCCACGATGCCCACGTCGATCGGGATGCCTTGCAGCGACGCCGACTTCGCGGCCTTGATCTCGTACGATCCGCCGTCGAGCGTCTTGATGCCGCGGGTCTCGGTGAGGGCCTTGAACTTCCGCTCGAGCGAGGGCGTGCCCTTGATCGCGCGCATCGTGCGCTTGTAGACCAGGCGCGCCTGATCGGCCGAGCTCGCGATGCCGACGACGACGGGAACGCGCCGCGCGAGCAGGCCCCACAGGCCGAGCGCCGCCGCGATCTCGGTCTTGCCGTTCTGCCGGCCGAGGGAGATCACGACCTGCCGGAAGCGCAGCTCCCCCGCGCGCGCGTGCCCCTCCGGGTAGACCTCGAGCATGTGGCGCAGCAGGTCCGCCTGCCAGGGCTCGAACCGGTAGCCGAACGCGGCCTGCCAGAACGCGTCGAACAGGCTCGCGTACCCGTCGAACGCGGACGGGAACCCAGGCAGGAGCGGCGGCGTCCAGCGCTGCGGAGGCCACGGCGCGATGTCGGGGAACGGCTGCCGGTTCACGATGCCCGCCAGAACACGCCGGGGTTGTGCTCCATCGCGTGGACCGCGGCCTCGAGGTCGTCAACCTGCGCCTGCCCCTTGGGCGCCCGGTCGAGCAGGCCGCGGTGCACGAGGGTGAACTGCGAGATGAGCGCGGCCTGGAAGGTGCCGGCGTCGAGCGCGGCCGCGATCGAGCGCAGCGCCTTCACCTGCGGCTGATCGCGCCCGGTCAGCCACGGCGCGTCCGCCACGAACGCCTCCACGGCCTCGGTCCAGGATCCGTCCGGGAAGATCTCGGGCGTCTCGTCGCTCATCGGTCGTCATCCTCTCGAATCTCAGCGTTGATCTGGGGTTCTGCCGAATATTTCAGCCCTCCGCGCGAAAACGGGAAACTGGGCGCGGGGTGCTCCTGGGCCACCCCAGAAAAGCAGCCCGTCAGATCGACCCCGCCGAGCTCGCCGAAGTCCTGACCGGCGTCGAAGCTCCTCGCGCGACCGTCGAGCAGGGTCGCGCCACACAGATCGCACGTCCAGAGCACGGGCCACCTGCCGAGGTCGCGAACCGGACCCTCGGCGCCGGTCAGTGAGCCGTCATGTGCGCAGTACTCGATGACGGCCTGCGGTCCGAGTGGTCCAGTCATGTTCCCTATCTCTCCTTCTACTTTCTTTCTCGCGTGTGGGTGTGAAGGTGAATAGACCACCTGGACCGGCCTTGTCCCGACTGGCCTCGTGCCTGGACCGCTACCTAGACCACACGTGGACCGGACGGCCCCCGAGCCTGGACCACCCCGTGATGCGTCGCGGAGCGTCGTTCTTCCGGTGGGAGCGGGAGGGGCGGTCCATGGACCGCGGTCCACGCACGCGCCGTGCCCGAGCGCGCTCATGCGAGCGCTCCGGGAGCGACGTCGGGGACGCTGAGGCCGACGTAGCACCAGGTGCGGCCGGTGCCGTGGCGGGGGCGGGTGGACTCGATGCCGAGCTGCGAGAGGCGCTTGCCGAACGGTCCCATGGCCATCGCGTTGTAGCCGTTGCGGGAGCACCAGCCCTTGTAGCGGGCGTAGACGACGCGGCGGGGCGACATCTCGTCCGGTCCCTGCGTGACGTGCTCGTCGTCGTCCAGCCACATGACGACGGGGTCGGCCTCGTCGTGGAGGCGGGCGGTGGCCTCCTGGGCGCTCTGGGGCGGGTCGAAGCGACCGCGGGCCATGAGGCGGCGCAGGCCGTCCATGGCGTAGTTGAAGATCCCGGGGATGTCGTCGAACAGCAGCTGCTCATCGAACGGCTCGCCGCTGGCGAGGACGTTGCGGGTGAACTCGATGACCTCCCAGCGGCGCCGCCAGCCGATGGACGAGTCGGAGGTGCGGAAGAATTCGTTGGACGCGAAGATCGGGACGGCGTAGGGCACGAACTCGAACGACTGCCCGAACTTGCGTGAGGCGCTGATCGCGTCGCCTCCGGTGATCTCTTTGAGGATCTGCGGGTCGGAGAGGAACTTGCTCGAGAGGTCGCCCGAGATGTTGGCGATCTTGCCGTAGAGGCCCGAGGTCGCGAACCGGTCGTCCACGAGCTGGTGCATGCTGATGCTCGAGTAGTTCGCTCGGCCGAGCATGCGGCGGATGACGCGCAGGAGGGTGCCCTTGCCGTTGCCGCCCGGGCCGTAGATCATGAAGATCTTCTGCAGCGGGTTGCCGGTCATGAGCAGGTAGCCGAGGATCTCCCACATGTGGCGCTCGATCTCGGGATCGTCGCCGAGCACCTGGCGCAGCCAGGCGATGAAGCTGTGAGGGATCGCGACCTCGTCGTAGACGATCGGGAGCTTGGTCATCGCGCCGAGCGTGGGCGAGTGCGGGTCGAGGTCGCCTGAGCGCCACCAGTAGATGCCGTTCTCGAGGACGATGTAGTCGAGGTACCCGCTGGGGAGGTCGGGCAGGCCGACGTCGGGGATGTCGACGTTGAGCAGGTGCGCCTCGACCTGGCCGCACACGGACGCGCTGTAGCGGGCGCCGAGGGCCTTGGCGACGCGCTTGGTGACGATGCGCTCGTCGCGCTCGTAGATGCCGCCCTCGTAGACGTACATCTCGCCGTCGACGCCGCGGCCGAGCGGCGTGGGCTCGTTCGCGACGTAGTCGGCGATGAGGGTCGCGTCGAGCCGGGGCGGGTCTGTCGGCGTCAGGAACTGACTGATGCTCGTCACGGGAGGCCTCCCAGCCATCGGGGGTTGTACCAGGGCATCCGGGCGACGAGGTTGTCGCTCTTGATGCCGTTGCAGCGCCGACACGACGCGACGAGGTTGTCGAGGTCGTCGGTGCCGCCAGCGTTCTTCGGGATGATGTGGTCTGCGGTCGCGTCCGTGCCCTCGAGGTGCTTGTGGCAGTACTGGCACTGCCAGCCGTCACGATCGAGCACGGCGAGGCGGACGGCCTCCCAGCGGGCGCCGCGCGAGGATCCGGCGCTCACGCGCCGCGACCCTGCTTGGCGGCGTCGACCACGGCCCTGTCGAACCGCCGCGCGCCGCCGATCGTGTACGTGCACGGGAGGTCGCCGTCGTCGGCCCAGCGGCGCACGGTCTGCGGGTTCACACCGAACTCGCGCGCGACCTGCGACACGGTGAGCTTGTCGCCGGTCATGCGGCGTCCCAGTCGCTGAGCAGGGCGAGCAGGTCGCCGGACGCGAGGCGGCGCGCGCGCTCGTCGTCCTCGGCGGTCGTGCCCTTGAGGCCGATGCCGGCCACGGCGACGGGCTGCTCGTACCAGTACCGGCAGGCTACCGCCGCCTCGGTCGGGCAGTCATCGATCCATCGCCCGACCCAGCGCCCATCGGCGAGCTTCACGTCGACCCACGCGCGGCCGGGTCGCCGCGGGGCGTTCATGGCCTCCAGGATGCCGTCGAGCTCCTGGTGCATCCGCCTGATCCAGGCGTCCGAGTCGCGCGACTTCATGTCCCCCAGCCGGACGGCAGGGAACGGCCAGACGCGCAGCAGCCGCTCGCCCGCGCCGTTCGCCGCTTCGACGTCGATGTGGTCGAGGTCGCTCATCGCCCGACCTTCCGGACGCGGGGGCGCTTGCCGCGCAGTTTTGCCAGTCGGGCGGCGCGCATCCGTGCCCGCGTCCGCGCATGCGCGCCGACCAGCCCTGGACGACGACGACACTCTGGTCCGCATTCGTGCACGCTCACGGCTGGACCGCCTCGGCTTGCTCGACGCGGACGAGTGCGCGCCGGATGCCGCTGTGCGTGCCGCCGAGCTCGGCGGCGATCTCGCGCCAGGAACGGCCCTCGGCGCGGAGCGCGGCGGCGCGCGCGAGCACGTCCTCGGTGTAGAGGGTGCCGGGGATGCGGCGGGGCTTGGGCGCGGGGCGCTGCTCGCGCGGGATGAGGGAGGCGACGGCGAGGCGCTCGAGCAGCGGGCCGACCTCGGCGTCGGGGATGCCGCGCACGCGGGCGTGCATCGCGAGCTCGCGGTAGGTGGACGACTTGAGGTAGACGGTGACGGGCACGTAGACGGTCATGCGGGGTGCTCCCATGCGGTGGCCTCGGGGAGGCTGCGGATGTCGGACAGGACGGCCTCGGAGAACGCGACGCGGTCGCGAGCGCGCTCGACGGCCTCGTCGTGGGCGCGCTGGGCGTCCTCGCGTGTCATGTCCTCCGTGATGACGAACCAGGCGATGCCGGGGTCGACCTCGAACGGGTCAGGGCGCCACGCGGCCGCGGCCTTGCGCGCACGACGTCGTGCGCGGTTCCAGCGGGCGAGGACGGGCACGAGCACGACGAGCCACAGGACCGTGGCGATGGGCAGCGCGAACTCGGGCGGGAGGTAGTCGTTCACAGCCGGTACCCCATCTCATCCGCGGCGGGCTCGGACACGTATCCATCGAGGTAGACCAGGCCCTCCTCGGTGGGATGAATGATCGACGAGAAGTTGTCGCCGTCGAATCGGACGCGCAGCCGATGGTCGGCGCTCGTGATGCGCCCCTCCCGGCCGAGGTAGGAGACGCGACGGCCACGAGTGGCCGGAACGCCGTAGTGACGCCGCACGTAGCTCATGCTCATGACTGACCCCTAATCTCTCCGGCCTCGGCAGCGCTCTTGGGCGCCGGCACGATCTCGACGCGCGTCGCGGTCGCGTGCTCGGCGTGCTCGTCGGCGAGCTCGAGCGCGGCAGCGCCGAGCGCGGTGCGCACGTCGCTGAGGTAGGCGAGGGCGGCGTCGAGACGCATGGCGCGCGGGGTCGGGCTGACCAAAGCGGGAGCGATCTCTCGGATCTGCTCCTCGGCGTTGCGCAGGGCCTCCCCTGCGCTGCGGATGGCGGTGAATGCGGCGGTGATGTGCTCGCTCATGGGGTTCTCTCCGGAAGTGACTCGAGCTGATCGGCCCATCGGCGGTACATCGCCGCGAGGGCCTTGTTGCTGTGGCGGCTGTAGAACAGCTCTCGCCGGAGGAAGACGTTCTCGTCGGCGAGACGCTGGTTGTCCTCCACGAGCTCGCGGAGCCGGGAGAACAGCCAGGGGCGGTCTAGCGGGTCGGCAGCGGGAGCGTCATCGCTCATCGCTTCCCCAGTTGCTCGTGCACCTGGGTCTCGTTGAATCGGTGGTGCCCGCCCGGGGTCGTGAAGGACGGCTTGAGCTTGCCGGTCTCGACCCAGCGGCGGACCGTCGAGGGGTCTACGCGCAGCCGGGCGGCGAGCTCGGCTGTCGTGATATTCACGGGTTCTGGGGCCATGCGAGGGACGATACATCACAAGTCGTGAATTTCACGACTCGCGCGTCGTGATTTTCACGACATGACACGTCTTGCGCGGTTTGCACGGTTATGGAAAGGTTGTCGTCATGACCACGACTGCTGCGCCCGGCACCAACTGGATCCCCGACGTCGCGACGTTCGGCGCTCGACTCGCCCTCGTGCGGTGGCGCATGGGTTGGAATGTCCGCGAGGCGGAGCGCGAGTGCAACCTCTCGCAGAACCTGTGGGCAGGTTGGGAAAGCGGGTCGATGCCTCGGAACTACGTCGAGGTCGTGAACCGCATCGTGCTGCGCACGCAGGTCAACAAGCTGTGGCTGATGACGGGTGAGGGATCGCCTGAGCCGGACACGCAAAAGGCCCCCACCCCGAAGGGTGAGGGCCTGTCGCTCCCCGGCTTGGACTCGAACCAAGAACCTGCCGGTTAACAGCCGGCTGCTCTGCCAATTGAGCTACCGAGGATCACTCGCCGCCCCGCGGGGCAACTCCCCTAGCTTAGCAAACGCGCGAGCGCACACGGAAACCGAGCCGTGCACGCGGGCGTGTCGTCACGCGATGAGCAGCGTCTCGGTGCTCTTCATGCCCGGCGTCCAGTCCAGATGCTCGGCGTCGCCGGCGGCCACCACGTGCCCCGAGCGCAGGATGAGGCGATCGGCGTCGAGCTCGCGCGCGAGGTCCGCATCGTTCGTCACGAGCAGCGCGGCCATCCCCCACTCCTGCTGACGGCGGATGATCGCGTCGAAGATGACGTGCCGCACCTCGAGCCCGATGTTGGCGAGCGGCTCGTCGGCGATGAGCACCCGCGGATCGAGGATGAGCGCGCGCGCGAACGCGACGCGCTGGCGCATGCCGGCGCTCAGCTCGTACGGGAACTTCGAGGCCGCGCCGAGCGGCAGGTGCATCTCGTCGAGCAGCGCCGCCACGCGCACCGCGAGGGCCCGCTGATTCACGCGCCGGTCTCGTGACGTGATCGGCTCCGTGATGACCTCGGAGACGGTCAGGCGCGACGGCAGGGCGGCTCCCCCGCCCTGCGGCACGTAGCCCGTGCGATAGGTCAGCACGCGGTGCGCGCGACCGGGGCGGCGCACCGAGATGCCCGTGACGAACGCGTCGCCTCCCGACACGGCGATCGAGCGGTCGCGCGTGCCGGCGAGGACGGAGGCCAGGCTCGACTTGCCCGAGCCGGTCGGGCCCGAGACGCAGAGGGTCCCGCCGACGGGAAGCGTCGCGGTCACGCCGTCCACGGCGCGGATGGCCTGGCCGCGGCCCGAGCGGGACACGCTCAGGTCGACACAGCGGACGGCGTTCTCGGTGTCGTCGGGCACGCGCATTGTTCCATCCTGCCTTGCCGTCTAGGACTCGTCGAGCAGCTGGCGCCGCTCGATGTCGAGATCGCGCAGCCGCACGCGCACGGCGCGGCCCTCCTCGGACTCGGGAGCCACCCGCTGCACCGCTCCGAGCAGCTCGTTCTTCTCGGCATCGATCGCCCGCAGGACGATGCGACGGCACAGATCGTTCACCGAGAGCACGGCGCGCTCCTCGTTGAGCGCCGGGAAGTCGCGCGTGATGAGCTCGGCCGCGAGCGAGCGGTAGGGCTCCCGCACCATCTCGACCGCGGCGACCGACCATCCGATCTTCGTGCGGTCGACGGCCTCGACCGCCACCCGCACCGCCTCGAGCGCCGGCGTGCGGAACGGCAGGGAGAGCGCGCGATGCAGGAGATTCGGCTCGACGCGGTGCCCGTACTGGAGGATGCCCGTGAGCGCGTCGCGCTCGATGGCCGTGTCGGTGCCGCGCGGCAGCGTCGCGAGCGACACGCGCACCACGGGCGCGGCCTCACTCTCGGGCACCTCTGTCCGGGCCGGCTCCGGGCGGCGCTGCGCGTCGCCCGACGTCTGCCGTGCGGCGCGCTCGACCTCCCCGTGGACGTCGGTCGGATCCATGCCCAGTCGCCGGGCGAGGACGCGCTCGTAGCCGGGGCGCAGAAGCCGGTCGCGGATCTCGGCCACGATGGGCGCCGCGGCGCGCAGGGCGCCGACACGGCCCTCCACCGTCCCGAGGTCGAACCGCGAGACGGCGCGGTCGATCACGAACTCGAACATCGGGACCTTGTGGTCGACGAGACTGCGCACCGCACCGTCGCCTCGCTGCAGGCGCAGGTCGCACGGATCGAGTCCGTCGGGGGCGACCGCGACGAAGGTCTGCGCGTTGAAGCTCTTCGCGTCGGTGAAGGCGCGGATGGCGGCCTTCTGGCCTGCGGCGTCTCCGTCGAAGGTGAACACCACCTCGCCCGAGGCAGAGGAGTCGCCCATGACGCGGCGCAGCACCGTGACGTGCTCGGCCCCGAAGGCCGTGCCGCACGTCGCGATCGCGGTCGTGACGCCCGCGAGGTGGCACGCCATGACGTCGGTGTAGCCCTCGACGACCACGACCCGCCGAGGGTCGCCGCGCGAGATGTCGCGCTTCGCGAGGTCCAGGCCGTAGAGCACCTGCGACTTCTTGTAGATGGGCGTCTCGGGGGTGTTGAGGTACTTCGGGCCCTGGTCGTCGTCGTAGAGCTTGCGGGCGCCGAACCCGACGGTCTGGCCGGTCACATCTCGGATGGGCCAGATCACGCGCCCGCGGAACCGGTCGTAGACGCCTCCGCGCTGATTCGTGGAGACGAGCCCCGCCGTCGTCAGCTCCTCGCGCGTGAAGCCCTTCGCCGTGAGCGCGTCGAGCATGTGGTCCCAGCCCTTGGGGGCGTATCCGACACCGAAGTGCGCCGCCGCGCCCGCATCGAACCCGCGCTCCCCCAGGAAGCGGCGCGCGGCATCCGCTTCGGGCGACATGAGCTGCGCGCGGAAGAACTCCGCAGCGGCGGCGTTCGCGGCGAACAGGCGTGCGCGGCCGCTCGTCTCGGGCGCGGGCCCGCCGTCCTCGTAGTGCAGCGTGTAGCCGATGCGCGCGGCCAGCTTCTCCACGGCCTCCGTGAACGAGACGTGGTCCATCTCGCGCAGGAAGGTGTAGACGTCGCCCGACTCGCCGCAGCCGAAGCAGTGGTAGAAGCCCACCTGAGGGCGCACGTGGAAGCTCGGGCTCTTCTCGTCGTGGAAGGGGCAGAGCCCCTTGAGCGACCCCACGCCCGCGGACTTCAGCGCGACCCGCTCCCCGATGATGTCGGCGATGTTCGTCCGGGCCTTGACCTCGTCGACGTCGGCCTGCCGGATGCGCGGCATCAGGCCACCTGCGACGCGCGCGCGGCCTTCGACGGCGCCCCGCGGCGCGCGTGACGAGGGGCCCAGATGCCGACCTCGGCGGGGTCGACCTCGCCGACGAGCCGGTTGTGCCACGCGACGGCGGTCTGATCGGTCAGGGAGGCGACCTGGTCCACGACCACGCGGGTGCGCGCGGCGTCGCTGTCGGCGGCGAGGAAGTCGGCCGCGAACGCCGGCTCGAGGGCGTCGGCGCCGGTCGACCACAGCGCGTCCGTCGAGACCAGGGCGTCTGCGATGCGCTTGAGCACGCGCCGCTGCTCGGCGTAGATGTGCCGGCGCTCGTCGATCGTCACGATCGTCGCGCCCATGAGGCCCTTGAGCACGGCGATCTCGACCTCGATCTCGCGCGGAACCACGACGTGGCCGCCGTATCGCGTGAGCGACGCCGCGGGGTAGGCCGCACGCGTCGCGTCCACCGCGGCGCGGGCGAACCGGCCGATGAGATCGCTCGTGAGGTTCTTCAGGCGGGCCAGGTCGCGCCGTGAGCGATCGAAGGCGCGCATCCACATCGGGATGCGCGTGAGGCGGTAGAGGGCGTCGGCGAGCTCGTCACGCGGGTAGTCGTATCCGACCCACTGCTGCACCTGGCCGATGAGCGGATGGTGCGCGACCGGATCGCTGACGTGGGCGAGATCGAGGTACCCGTTCACCACCGCGTCCTCGAAGTCGTGCACGGAGTACGCGATGTCGTCGGAGAGGTCCATCACCTCCGCCTCGATGCAGCGCTCCTTGGCCGGGGCGCCCTCGCGCAGCCAGCGGAACACGTCCTCGTCCTCGGGGTACACGCCGAACTTCAGGCGCCCGCCCGGATCGGCCACCGGGTCGGCGACCGTCCACGGGTACTTGCAGGCGGCGTCGAGCGTCGCGCGGGTCAGGTTGAGCCCGTAGGAGCGCTCGTCGTCGAGCACCTTCGACTCGAGCCGGGTGAGGATGCGCAGGCTCTGCGCGTTGCCCTCGAACCCGCCGATCTCGGACGCCCATTCGTTGAGCGCCTTCTCGCCGTTGTGCCCGAAGGGCGGATGACCCAGGTCGTGGCTGAGGCATGCCGCGTCCACGACGTCCTCCGCGAGCCCGAGCGCGGTGCCGAGCTCGCGCCCGACCTGCGCGACCTCGAGCGAGTGGGTGAGGCGGTTGCGCGCGAAGTCCGCGGGACTCGCGGGACTCAGCACCTGCGTCTTCGCGGCGAGCTGCCGCAGCGCAGCGGAGTGCAGCACGCGCGCACGGTCGCGCGCGAAGTCATCGCGCTGCGAGCGATGCGTTTCGCGGTGGAAGCGCTCGGCATCGGCGTCCGTGTAGCCGGCGGGGCGGGGCGCGGCGCCCGTGCCCTCAGCCGCCACTGGTGTCCAGCTCCGCTTCGCGCAGCTCGCAGCTCGCGGCCTCGCCCAGCTCGCGCGAGTCGAGCCATCCCTCGGGCAGCACGGGGCGTTTGGGCGTGCCCGCGCGACCGCGCTGGCCCTCCGCGGCCTCGCCCGGATACGGTGCGTCGTGGTCGAGCTCGGCGAGCAGGTCGTCGATCTCGGCGAGACTCGACGCCGTCGCCAGTCGCGCACGCAGGTCGCCGCCCACGGGGTATCCCTTGAAGTACCAGGCGACGTGCTTTCGGATGTCGCGGCATCCGCGATCCTCGTCGTCGAAGAACTCGACGAGCAGCTCCGCGTGGCGGCGGAAGGCCTGTGCGACGAACCCGAGGGTCGCGTCGACCTCGCGTTTCGTCTCGCTGCGCTCGCTCAACGACCGGAGGCCGCTCGCTCCGCTCGCCGAGTGCTTCGCCTCGCTGCGCTCGCTCAACGACCGGAGGCCGCTCGCTCCGCTCGCCGAGTATCCTCGCGCCCCGAACGCGCGCGCGAGGTCGCCGAACAGCCACGGACGCCCGAGGCACCCTCGCCCGACGACGACCCCGTCGCACCCGGTCTCGTCCATCATCCGCACGGCGTCGTCGGCCGACCAGATGTCGCCGTTGCCGAGCACGGGGATGCTCGTCACGGCCTCCTTGAGCTTCGCGATCGCCGACCAGTCGGCGTGGCCCGAGTAGAACTCCGACGCCGTCCGCGCGTGCAGCGCCACGGCGGCGGCGCCCGCGTCCTCCGCGATGCGGCCCGCATCGAGATACGTGAGGTGATCGGCGTCGATGCCCTTGCGCATCTTCACCGTGAGCGGGATGTGGCCGGCGGCCTCGACCGCCTGCTCGACGATGTCGCGGAAAAGGCCGAGCTTCCAGGGCAGAGCGGACCCGCCGCCCTTGCGCGTGACCTTGGGCACCGGGCAGCCGAAGTTCAGGTCGATGTGGTCGGCCCTGTCCTCCTCGGCGATGATCCGCGCGGCGGCCGCGATCGTCTGGGGGTCGACGCCGTACAGCTGGATCGAGCGCGGCTTCTCGGACTCGTGGTGCCGGATGAGGCGCATCGTCGCGGCGTTGCGCTCGACGAGCGCGCGCGACGTGATCATCTCGCTGACGTAGAGGCCGCCGCCGTACTCGCGGCACAGCCGGCGGAACGCCGTGTTGGTGATGCCGGCCATGGGGGCGAGCACGACGGGCACGCCGATGTCGAGCGGGCCGATCCGCAGCGTGCGCGCAGGGGTGAGGACGGTGGTCACCCCTCGATTCTTCCAGACCCCAGCCGAGGCGGAGCCGAGTGTGCACAGCCGTCTTAGGCTGGGGCCATGACCGCCCCCGATGATCTCCGCCGTATCCCGTTCCGCGACGCGGACGGCGTCGAGAAGACGCTCGCCGACTACGGCGACGGTGTCCTGCTCGTCGTCAACGTCGCGTCGAAGTGCGGCCTCACGCCGCAGTACGAGCAGCTCGAGGCGCTCCAGCGGACCTACGGCGACCGGGGCCTGACGGTGCTCGGCTTCCCGTGCAATCAGTTCCTCGGCCAGGAGCCGGGGTCGCTCGAGGAGATCCTCGACTACTGCGCCACGACGTGGGGCGTCAGCTTCCCGATCCACGAGAAGGTGAACGTCAACGGCGCGCATGCCGCTGCGCTCTACAGGGCGCTCAAGAAGACCCGCGACGGCGTGGGCCTGGCCGGGCCGGTCGCCTGGAACTTCGAGAAGTTCCTCGTGCTCCCCTCGGGAGAGGTGCGCCGGTTCCGGCCGCCGGTCAAGCCGGACGCGCCCGAGATCGTCGAGGCGATCGAGGCCGCGCTCCCCCGCTGATCAGGCGGCGGGCTCTCCCGCCGCACGGCGCTCGGCCCACACCTGGCGCGCGACCTGCGCGAACGCCTGCGGCGGCTGAGCGCCGCTCACGCCGTACTTCCCGTCGATCACGAAGAACGGCACGCCGTTGATGCCGTATGCGCGGGCCTGCTCCTGGTCCCGACGGACGTCGGGCAGGTGGCGACCCGACTCGAGGGCCTCGCGCGCGCCATCCGGATCGAGCCCCGCCTCCGCCGCGATGTCGACGAGGTCGTCGATGCGCCCGACGTGGCGCCCCTCGGTGAAGTAGGCCTGCATGAGGCGCTCGGTCACCTCGAGCTGCCGTCCGTTCGCCTTCGCGTGGTGGATGAGCTCGTGCGCCTTGACCGTGTTCGTGTGCTGGAGGATGTCGAACCGGTACGCGAGCCCCGCCCCCGCCGCGACATCCGTCACGCGCTGGAGCATCTGCTCGACCTGCTCTCGCGCCATGCCCTTGTGGCCGACGAGGAAGTCGAGCTCGGAGCCGTCGAAGTCCACGGGGGTGTCGGGCGCGAGCTCGAACGAGTGGAACGTCACCTCGACGCGCGGCGCGTCGTCGTCGCCGGCCACCTCCGCGAGCCCGGTCTCCAGGTTCCGCTTGCCGATGTAGCACCAGGGGCAGGCGATGTCGCTCCACACGTCGATCTTGATCGCATCCGTCACACCGGATGCAACGGGCCGCGACGCGTCGGCATTCCCCTCACGCCTTCGGCGCGTCGACCGCCCCGCCGTACCGCCGGTCGCGACTGTGGAAGATGCGGATGGCCTCCCACAGGTCCTCGCGCGTGAAGTCCGGCCAGAGGCGGTCGAGGAAGACCATCTCGGCGTACGCGGCCTCCCAGAGCATGAAGTTCGACGTGCGCTGCTCTCCGCTCGAGCGCACGAAGAGGTCGACGTCCGGCATGTCGGGCACGTAGAGCCGCTTCGCGATCGACTTCTCCGAGATCGCCGACGGCTTGAGCCGCCCGGCCCTGACCTCCTCCGCGAGCTCGCGCACGGCGTCGACGATCTCGTACCGGCCGCCGTAGTTCACGCACATCGTGAAGGTCATCGTCTTGTTGGAGGCCGTGAGCTTCTCGGCTTCCTGCAGATCCTTGATGACGGAGCCCCACAGTCGCGGCTTGCGCCCGGCCCAGCGGATGCGCACACCCCACTCGTTGAGCTGGTCGCGGTAGCGGTGCAGCACGATCCGGCTGAAGTTCATGAGGAAGCGCACCTCCTCGGGCGAGCGCTTCCAGTTCTCGGTGGAGAACGCGTAGACCGACAGGTGCTTCACCCCCGCCTGCACCGCGCCCGCGACGACGTCGAGCAGCTGCTCGATGCCCTGTCGGTGACCCTCGACGCGCGGCAGGCCCTGCCGGTTCGCCCAGCGGCCGTTGCCGTCCATGACGATCGCGACATGGTGCGGCACGGGACCGGCGAACGCCGGCGGCTGGAGCCCCGTCCAGTCGAGGGGCTTGTACGGCTCGGCGTCGGGGTGGGTGTAGGGCTTGGGGCTCATGTGCTCTCTCGCGGGGTCGTCAACGGTGCTTCTCGACGTGGCTGAACGAGCGGATGGCGCGCTCGAGGTGGAACTGCGCGTACGCCGCGACGAGACCGGAGGCCGCGGACAGCTCGCCCGCGGGCGTGGCGTCCACGCGCTCCCAGTCGCCCTCGAGAAGCGCCGCGAGGAGGCTCAGGGTGGCCCGGCTCACGCGGGGGCTGCCGGCCGGCGCGCACGCCTCGCACACGACGCCGCCCAGCTGCGCGACGAACCGGTCGTGCGGCCCCGCGGCGCCGCAGCGCGCGCAGTCCTCGAACGAGGGGGCCCATCCGGAGAGCGCCATCGTGCGCAGCAGGTACGAGTCCATGATCGCGTTCGGAGCGTGCTCGCCGCGCGACAGCGAGCGCAGCGCGCCCACGAGCAGGAAGAACTGCTGCGGCGTCGACTCCGCCTCGTTCACGCGGTCGGCCGCCTCGACCATGGCGCTCGCGGCCGTGTAGCGCTCGTAGTCGGCGACGATGTCGGCACCGTAGGCGCCCAGCGAGTCGGCCTGCTGCACGATGTCGAGGCTGCGGCCGATGTAGAACTGCGCGTCGACCACCATGAACGGCTCGAGGCGCGCACCGAACTTCGACGAGGTGCGGCGCACGCCCTTCGCGACGGCGCGCACCCGCCCGTGCTGCTTCGTCAGCAGCGTGACGATGCGGTCGGCCTCGCCCAGCTTGTGGGTGCGGAGCACGACGGCTTCGTCTCGATAGGTGGGCACCGTTCGATTATCGAGCCTGTGCGCGAGGATGGACGCGTGACCGAGCCGCTCTTCGTCATCCCGCTCTGGGCCGACCTCCTCGCCGTCGGCCTCGGCGGCATCCAGGGCGCGCTGTTCGCGTCGGGCTTCCGCGGGCGCGCGCGACTGGACCTCCTCGGCGTCGCGATCATCGGCACGATGATCGGGATGGGCGGAGGGATCATCCGCGACATCCTGCTCGGACTCGCCCCCGCGACCCTCCAGAACAACTGGTACCTCGTGACGGCCGTGGGCGCGTCGCTCGTGGGCATGCTGCTCGCGGGCATCTTCGACCGCCTGAACAAGGTGATCGTCATGCTCGACGCGGTCGTGATCGGGATGTTCGGCGCGTTCGGCACGGCGAAGGCGATCGCGAACGGCATCCCGCTCATCCCCGCGATCTTCATCGGCGCGTGCGCCGCGGTCGGCGGCAGCGTGATCCGCGACATCGCGATGGGACTCCCGGTCGCGATCATGCACGTCGGGTCGCTCTACGCGGTCGCCGCGGTCGTCGGCAACGCCGCGCTCGCGGTCTCGTACGCGCTCGGCCTGCCGATCGTCGCCGCCGCGATCCTCGGCATCGTGCTCACGACGATCATCCGCGTGCTCGCGGTGGTGTTCGACCTGTCGCTGCCGGAGCAGCGGCGCCTCAACCGCCGCCGGGTCGCTCTCGAGACGCGCGAGATCCCCGTCATCTCCGCCGGCGACATCCCCGCGGCGGCCGATCTCGGGCACACCGGCGCGATCATCCTGCCCGACGACATCACCAGGCCGCGCGAGGACGACTGATCCCGCACATGCGGAGCGGGCCGGGCCCCGAAGGACCCGACCCGCTCCGATGTCGCCGGATCAGGCGCCGACGAGCTCGCCCTCGCGGGCGCGGATCGAGCGGTTGACGGCCGAGATGATCGCCTTGAGCGATGCCGTCGAGATGTCGCCGTCGATGCCGACGCCCCACAGGCGCTCGCCGTCGACCTGCAGCTCGACGTAGGCGGCCGCCTGCGCGTCGGCCGAGGCGCTCATCGCGTGCTCGACGTAGTCGTAGAGCGTGACGTCGATGCCCTGCTCGCGCACGATCTCGAGGAACGCGGCGATGGGTCCGTTGCCTGCGGCAGACGCCTCGACCGTCGCGTCGCCGTCGCGGAGCGTCACCGAGAGCGTGCCCTCACCCGACGCGTCGCGGTTCGAGCGGGTTCCGAGCAGCTCGAACCGGCCCCAGCGCTGCTCGTCGACGGGCGACGGCAGGTACTCGTCCTGGAAGATCGCCCAGATCTGGTCGCTCGTGACCTCGCCGCCCTCCTGATCGGTCTTCGCCTGGACGACGCCGGAGAACTCGATCTGCAGCTTGCGCGGCAGGTCGAGCGCGTGGTCGGCCTTCAGGAGGTACGCGACGCCGCCCTTGCCGGACTGCGAGTTGACGCGGATGACGGCCTCGTAGGAGCGCCCCAGGTCCTTCGGGTCCACCGGCAGGTACGGGACGGCCCACTCGATCTCGTCGACCGAGACGCCCTGGGCCTTCGCCTGCGCGTCCATGGCCTCGAAGCCCTTCTTGATCGCATCCTGGTGCGATCCGCTGAAGGCGGTGAACACGAGGTCGCCGGCCCACGGGCTGCGCTCGGGAACCGGCAGCTGGTTGCAGTACTCGACCGTGCGCTTGACCTGGTCGATGTCGCTGAAGTCGATCTGCGGGTCGATCCCCTGCGTGAACATGTTGATGCCCAGTGCGACGAGGTCGACGTTGCCCGTGCGCTCGCCGTTGCCGAACAGGCAGCCCTCGATGCGGTCGGCGCCCGCCAGGTAGCCCAGCTCCGCCGCGGCGACGGCCGTCCCGCGGTCGTTGTGCGGGTGCAGCGACAGGATGACGTTCTCGCGGTTGTCGAGGTGGCGGCTCATCCACTCGATCGAGTCGGCGTACACGTTCGGCGTCGTCATCTCGACCGTCGCCGGCAGGTTGAGGATGATCTTGCGCTCGGGCGTCGGCACGAGCACCTTCATGACCTCGTTGCAGATCTCGACAGCGAACTCGAGCTCGGTGCCGGTGTACGACTCGGGCGAGTACTCGTAGTAGACCGTCGTCTCGGGAACGGTCTCCTCGTACTGCTTGCACCAGCGCGCGCCGGCCAGGGCGATGTCGATGATGCCCTGCTTGTCGGTGCGGAACACGACCTCGCGCTGGAGCACGCTCGTCGAGTTGTAGAGGTGCACGATCGCCTGCTTCGCGCCCTTGATCGCCTCGTAGGTGCGGGCGATGAGGTGCTCGCGCGCCTGCGTGAGGACCTGGATCGTCACATCGTCGGGGATGAGGTCCTCTTCGATGAGCTGGCGCACGAAGTCGAAGTCGGTCTGGCTGGCCGACGGGAAGCCGACCTCGATCTCCTTGTATCCCATCTTGACGAGGAGGTCGAACATCACGCGCTTGCGCTCGGGGCTCATGGGATCGATGAGCGCCTGGTTGCCGTCGCGCAGGTCGACGGCGCACCACCGGGGCGCCTTCTCGATGCGCTTGCCCGGCCACGTGCGGTCGGGGAGGTCCACGGCGATCTGCTCGTGGAAGGGCCGATAGCGGTGGATCGGCATGGCGCTGGGCTTCTGGTTGTTCTTCATGATCGATGCTTCTTCCGGGTTCTGCAGACGAGATCGGGCCGACAGAAAGCTCCGCGACGAGGGGCCCTAGATCGAGATCTCGTCGCGGCAGCTAAGAAGAAGCAGACCGCCACAGCGCATGCATCTACCGTAACACGCAGAGTGCACAGTCGGATCCGCGGGTTTCCCCTCTTGCCTGAGCACTCTGGTCTACCGCGACGCGCGTTGCTGAGCAGGCTGCTGAACTCAGCCCGCGACGATGTCGGGCAGGCGCTCGAACACGTCGCTCACGCCCCCGAAGTGGCTCGTGCCCGCGCGCACGAGGAGGAAGCCGATGATCCCGATGATCCAGGCGGTCATCTCGCCTGCCTGCCGGGTGAGCCAGGCGTTCACGCGACGCAGGAGCGGCTCCACCGCGGCATGCGCGACCATGCGCAGCACGAGGAGCGCGAGCGCGGGGGCCACCATGACGAGGCAGTAGGAGGCGAGCAGGCCGAGGTGCGCGGCGGGCGGCAGCCGGGCGGCGTCCATGATCCCGATCGCCATGAGGTACGGCAGCAGGGTGGCGATCTCGATCGCCGTCGCGGCGAGAGCGAGCAGGATGAGCGGGCGGATGGGCCCGTCCTCCGCTCCGACGGCGCGCTCGCGCCAGGCGAGCAGGCGCGGCGACGGACCGGCGTCCTTCCTCGTCCCGGTGAGGATCGCGCCGGCGAGCAGCACGCCGCCCACGACGAGCATCGCGATCGCGCCGCCGTCCGACGCGAGCCAGTCCCGGATCCCGTCGAGGAGGAGGCGGGCCCCGATCGACAGCAGGACGCCCATCGCCAGGTAGAACCCCGCCACCGTCGCGAGATAGGCGAGCATGCGCGAGGGGCGGGGCCGCGAGCTCGCGAGCAGCAGCCAGAGGGGGATGAGCAGCGTGCCGAAGCTCGTCGAGTCGGCGAGGGCGAGCAGCGCGAGGGTGCCGATCGTCGTGATGTCCATGTCGACAGCGTCGCGTGACGCCCGCAGGCGCGCATCGGCCGAAGGTGGCGGTCTCCGCGCCGCCGTCTCCGTCTTTCGGAGGAGGGCGAGCCGCCGGATCGATGCTGGGATGGGAGCATGGCGCGCGCTCCCTTCGACGAGTGGGTCCTCCCCTTCGTCCGCTACCGCTCGACGGCGGGCGACCTCGCGAACGCGGGCATCGTCCTCCTGCTCGGCGCCGTCGCCTCCTGGGCGGGCGTCGTTCCCGGCGGCGACGGCGGCCGCCCGCTCGGCCAGCCCTGGATGCCGTGGGTGCTCGCCGTCGCGTGCCTCGTCCCGCTCCTGCTCAAGCGGCGTCTGCCGACGGTCTCTGTCGCCACGGCGGGCGCGATCCTCGTCGTCAGCGTGCACCTCGTGTCGGGCTCGATCGCCTTCGTGCCGACCGTCGCCATGTTCGACGCGCTCTACGCGGCCGCGCTCCTGCTCGATGCGCGTCGCATGCGCGTCGTCCTCGCGATCGCCGTCGCCGTCCTCGCCGCGCTGGCGATCGCCGCGCCGATCGAGGGCCTCGTCGCGGTCATCCTCACCTACGGCGCGCTGCTCGGCCTCCCGATCGCGTGGGGCACATCGGTGCGCCAGCGCGACGCGCTGGTCCGCCTCGAGCGCGAGCGCGCCGACGCCGTCGCCCACGCCGCCGAGCTCGACCGGACCGCGGCCGTGCGCGCCGAGCGCGCCCGACTCGCGGCCGCGCTGCATGACGAGATCGCCGCGCGCCTCAGCGCGATCTCGCTCCAGACGAGCGCGCTCGGCGCGCGGGGAGGCCTCGACGCGCGCACCGGGGCATCCGTCGAGGCGGTGCGCACCGCGAGCCGCGAGGCGCTCGCCGAGCTCCGTGCGCTGATCTCCCTGCTCGCCGCCGATCGCGAGGAACCGGCGCTGCCGCCCGCCGACGACCCCGTGAGCGCCCTTCAGCGCACCGCCGACGCCTTCGGCGTCGCGCTCCGCGTCGCCTCCGACCGCCCGCCGCTCGCGCCCGACGTCTCGGCCGCGCTCGCGCAGATCGGGCGAGAGGCGATCGTCAACGCCGCTCGCCATGCGCCGGGCGCTGCCGTCGACGCGTCGCTGCACGCAGACGGGTCCGTCGCCGTGCTGGAGATCGACAACCCTCTCGTCGGCGCGCCGTCGACGGTTGCTCGCGGACTCGGGCTCGACCTGATGGAGAGGCGCTGGTCGGCGATCGGCGCGCGCGGCTCGGCCGGCCCCGTCGACGCGCGCTGGCGGGTGCGGGTGGAGGCGCCGCTGTCGGCGACAGCCGGGACGACGGGGGCGCCCGCATGACCATCCGCGTCCTCGTCGCCGACGATCATGCAGCGGTGCGCGCCGGCATCGCGGCCGTCCTGTCCGCCGCCTCCGACATCGAGGTCGTCGGCGAGGCCGCCGACGGTCAGGTGGCCATCCGGCAGGCTGCGGCGCTCGAGCCCGACGTCGTGCTGATGGACGTGCGGATGCCGCGCGTCGACGGCATCGAGGCGACCGCCGCCCTGACCGCACGCGGGTTCCCCGTGCTCGTGCTCACGACGTTCGCGGTGGACGCCTACGTCGACGGCGCCCTCGCGGCAGGCGCCTCCGGCTACCTTCTGAAGACCGCGGAGGCGGACGAGATCATCGCGGGCGTCCGCCGCGTGGCGGCCGGCGAGGGCGTCCTCGCGCCCGAGGTGACACTGCGGGTCATCCGTAGCGTCGGACGCGCACCGGAGCGGCCAGAGCCTCCCGCCGCGCTCGACCTGCTCACGCCGCGCGAGCGCGAGGTGCTCGTCGGGCTCGGCGCCGGCCGGTCCAACGCCGAGATCGCGCGCGAGCTCCACGTATCGGAGACGACCGTAAAGAGCCATGTCTCGCACGTACTCGCGAAGCTGGGCGTCGCGAGCCGGATGGCCGCGGCCGTGATCGCGCGCGACGCCGGGCTCGCGTAGCGGTCGCCTCAGAAGCCGAGGCGCCTCAGCTGCTTGGGGTCGCGCTGCCACTCCTTCGCGACGCGCACGTGAAGCGAGAGGAACACCCGCGTGCCGAGCAGCGGCTCGAGCTGCGCTCGCGCGCGCGAGCCCACCTCCTTGAGGCGCGTGCCCTTCCGGCCGATGATGATGGCCTTCTGACTGTCTCGCTCGACCACGAGGTCGGCCCAGACGTCGGTCAGCTCGGGATTGTCCTCCCGCGGCGCGATGTCGGAGATCGTCACGGCGATCGAATGCGGCAGCTCGTCGCGCACGCCCTCAAGCGCGGCCTCCCGGATGATCTCGGCGACGCGGTCCTCGGTCGACTCGTCGGTGACGACTCCATCGGGATAGAGCGCAGGGCCCTCGGGCATGAGGGCGAGCAGCTCATCCGTCAGCACGTCGAGGCGCTCTCCGGTGATCGACGACAGGGGGATGACCGCGGCCCAGTCCTCGCGGAGGGCGTCGACCTCGAGGAGGCGCTCCATGATCTGCTCGTGCGACGACGCGTCGGTCTTCGTGACGATCGCGACCTTCTTCGCGCGAGGATAGCCGTCGAGCGATTCGGCGATCCGGCGGTCGCCCGGTCCGACCTTCTCCTGCGCGGGCACGCAGAAGGCGATGACGTCGACGTCGCCGAGCACCGACTCGACGAGGTCGTTCAGACGCTGGCCGAGGAGCGTGCGCGGTCGGTGGATGCCCGGCGTGTCGACCACGATGAGCTGACCGCCGGGGCGGTTCAGGATGCCGCGGATGGCACGGCGCGTGGTCTGCGGCTTCTCGCTCGTGATCGCGACCTTCTCGCCGACGAGCGCGTTCATGAGCGTCGACTTGCCCACGTTCGGCCGGCCGACGAAGGTCACGAACCCGCTCCGGCTCGTGTGCTCCGGGGAATCAGTCATGGGGTTCGTCCTTCCTCGCGGCGTCGTCCGAGCGGCCGCCGTTCCTCTTCGCCGCGGACTTCCGGCCGCCGCTCTTCTTCGCCGGCTCGCGCACGGTCGGCACCTCCACCGTCACCGGCAGCGCGAGCTCGCCCGTGCGCGGGTGACGGCCGCGCACCTCGTCGACGGCGCGCAGAGCAGAGCTCCGGTCGACGAACACGGTCGCGATCCCCCGTCCGCGGCCGCGCGAGGTGCCGCCGGTGAGGATGAGGCCCTCGACCTCGGCCATGTCGCCCGGCTGCGGCACGCGGCCGATGTGCTTGCCGAGGAGCCCGCCGATCGAATCCACGTCGTCGTCCTCGAGCTCGATGCCGAACAGCTCGCCCACCTCGTCGAGCCCGAGGCTCGCGCTCACCCGGAAGGTGCCGTCCGGGAGATCGACGATCTCCTTCGACGGCTGGTCGTACTCGTCGGAGATGTCGCCGACGAGCTCCTCGATGAGGTCCTCGAGGGTCACGAGGCCCGCGACGCCGCCGTACTCGTCGACGACGATGCAGACGTGCACGGCGTCGCGCTTCATCTGCTGCAGGAGCGTCTCGGCGCGCATCTGCTCCGGGACGAACACGGCAGGTCGCGCGAGGGCCCGGGCGGTCGTGCCCTCGTGCCACGCGGCGCCCTCGCGGAACGCATGCAGGACGAGGTCCTTCAGATACAGGACCCCGACGACGTCGTCGATCTCCCCGTCGACCACCGGCAGGCGTGACATGCCGCGCTGGAGGAAGATCGTCATGGCCTCGCGCGCGGTGGCGTCGGCCTCGACCGTGACCATCTCGGTGCGCGGCACCATGACGACGCGCACGACCTGGTCGGTGAAGTCGAACACCGAGTGGATGAGGTCGCGATCGTCGGCCTCGATGAGGTCGTTCGACGCGGCTTCGTCGACCATGCTCAGCAGCTGGTCCTCCGACTCGAAGCTGCGCCGGCCGCCGCCCGGCGTGATCGCGTTGCCGACCACGACGAGCGCCTTCACGAGGGGGCCGAGCACGATGCGCACACCGCGCACGAGCGGTGCGAACCAGGACAGCAGCGCCTCCGCATGCCGGCGCCCCGCGGAGCGTGGACTCGAGGCGACCGCGACGAACGAGAAGCCCGTCATGACGACGACCGTCGCGAGCACGGCCCACCAGACGCTGTCGAAGAGGAGGATGAACGCGACCGTCGCGAACACGGCGGCGCCGGTCTCCGCGAGCACCCTCAGGAAGCCGATCGCGTTCGCGTGGCTGTCGGGATCGTCGGCGATGTGGGCGAGCGACCGCGCGTTGCGGCCCTCGGTCGCGAGGTCGACGAGGTCGGCCCGCGAGCTGACCGACAGCGCGGCGTCCAGTGCGGACATGAGGCCCCCGACCGCGACGAGCACGACGGCCCCGATCAGCAGCAGCGTCTCGATCATGTGCGCGGGCGTCTGCGTTCCTCGGCGGCGAAGCTCGCGATGAGCCGATCCTGGAGCCCGAACATGACGCGGTGCTCCTCCGGCTCGGCGTGGTCGTACCCGAGCAGGTGGAGCAGCCCGTGGGTCGTGAGCAGGATGAGCTCGTCCATGAGCGAGTGGCCGGCCTTCTCGGCCTGGCCTTCCGCGACCTGCGGGCACAGCACGATGTCGCCCAGGAGTCCCGCGGGCGTCGGCATGTCGTCGGTGCCCGGTCGCAGCTCGTCCATCGGGAAGCTCAGGACGTCGGTCGGGCCGGGCTCGTCCATCCACTGCACGTGCAGCGCCTCCATGGCGCCCTCGTCGACGAGGACGATCGCGACCTCGGCGTCGGGGCTGACGTGCAGCTGCGCGAGGTTGTGCTGCGTCAGACGCAGCAGGACGCTCTCGTCGACCGCGATGGCGGACTCGTTGTTGATGTCGATCATCGGATCCCCCGCTTCGGCTTGCGGTCGCGCGGACCGCCCGTGCGCGACGCACCGCGCCGCTCGGCGCGGTTCGCGAACTCGCGCGCCTCGTCCAGCTCTGCTCGGTGCGCGGCGCGCTTCTCGTCGTACTCGCTGTAGGCGTCGACGATGCGGCCCACGAGCGTGTGGCGCACGACGTCATCGCTCGAGAGCCGTGCGAAGTGGATGTCGTCGACGCCGTCGAGGATGCGCGTCACGAGCCGCAGCCCCGACGTCCCACCCGGCAGGTCGACCTGCGTGATGTCGCCCGTGACGACCATCCGGGTGCCGAACCCGAGGCGCGTGAGGAACATCTTCATCTGCTCGGGGGTCGTGTTCTGGGCCTCGTCGAGGACGACGAACGAGTCGTTGAGCGTGCGCCCGCGCATGTACGCGAGCGGCGCGACCTCGATCGTCCCGCTCGCCATGAGCTTCGGCACGAGCTCGGGGTCCATCATCTCGTTGAGCGCGTCGTACAGCGGCCGGAGGTACGGGTCGATCTTGTCGGTCAGCGTTCCCGGCAGGAAGCCGAGCCGCTCCCCCGCCTCGACCGCGGGGCGCGTGAGGATGATGCGGTTCACCTCGCGGCGCTGCAGGGCCTGCACGGCCTTCGCCATCGCGAGGTAGGTCTTCCCCGTGCCAGCGGGGCCGATGCCGAAGACGATCGTGTTCTCGTCGATCGCGTCGACGTACTTCTTCTGGCCGAGGGTCTTCGGGCGGATGACCTTGCCGCGGGTCGACAGGATCGCCTCGCCGAGCACCTCGCTCGGGCGCGGCCCGCCCTGCTCGAGGATGCGGTTCGACGTCGCGATGTCGGCGGGGCCGAGGTCGTGCCCCTCGCGCGTGAGCTGCAGCAGCTCGTCGACGAGGACGCGCGCGGCGCGCACGGCGGAGGCCGACCCGCGCAGGGTGATCTCGTTGCCGCGCACGAGGACGTCGACGGCGGGGTGCTCGCGCTCGACCATGCGCAGGAGGCGGTCCTGCGGTCCGAGGAGCTGCACCATCGCGACGCCGTCGGCGTGGATGGTCTGGGTGACGACGTCGTCGTCCGGCTGGGCGGCGCCCATGGGGTCAGTGGCCAACGAGGCTCTTCTCCTGGAGTTCTCCGGCGAGCACGTGCGCGTGCACGTGGAACACGGTCTGGCCCGCGTCTGCGCCGGTGTTGAAGATCAGACGGAACTGCCCGCCGGCGTGGTCCTCGGCGACCGCCTTCGCGGTCTGGACCATCTCGGCGAGGAGCGAGGGGTCGCCCGCCGCGAGTTCGACGACGTCGCGGTACTCCTGCGTCTTCGGGATGACGAGGAGATGGACGGGCGCCTGCGGGCTGATGTCCTGCAGCACGAACACGCGCTCGGTCTCGGCGACGATGGTTCCCGGGATCTCGCCCTGCAGGATGCGCGTGAAGATCGACGGCTCGCTCATGCCGTCGAGTCTATCCACCGCGGTCACCAGCGCCCGAGCTTCGCGTTGAGGACGGCGAGGGCCGCCGGCCCCGCGGTCGAGGTCCTCAGGATGGTGTCGCCGAGGCGCACGCGCTCGGCGCCGGCGGCCGCGAGGCGCTCCAGCTCGTCGGGCGCGATGCCGCCCTCGGGGCCGACGACGAGGACGAGATCGCGGGCGTCGTCGACGTCGATCGAGGTCAGGGCGGCCTGCGCGGTCGGGTCGAGCACGAGCACGCGCGCCGACGCGGCGCGCTCTGCGACCTGCGCGGTCGTCGCGATCGGGGAGACCTCCGCGATCCACGCCCGGTGCGCCTGCTTCGCGGCCTCGCGGACGATCGAGGCCCAGCGGGCGCGGCCCTTCTCCGCCTTTGGCCCGTGCCAGCGCGAGACGCTGCGCGCCGCCTGCCACGGCACGACCTCGTCGATGCCGAGCTCGGTCGCCGCCTGCACCGCGAGCTCGTCGCGGTCGCCCTTCGCGAGCGCCTGCACGAGCACGAGCCGCGGGGACTGGGGCGGCAGATCCTGGCGCGAGGCGATCCGCACGACGACGCGCTGCGGCGAGACGCTCTCGCACGTGCCCGCGAGCCACGCGCCGCGGCCATCCGTGACCGTGACCTCCTCGCCGACGCGCACGCGGCGCACGGATGCGGCGTGGTGCGCCTCCGCACCCGTGAGCTCGAGCTCGCCGCCGGGCGAGACCGCCCCCGCGCGCTCGTCGTGGAAGTGCAGCGCCATGGGCCCTAGCCGCGGAACCGGTCGCGGAGCTTCGAGAACAGCCCCTGGTGGAACTCGGCCAGGCGCGGCGCGGGCGCCTTCGTGCGCCGCGCGAGCTCCTCGAGGAGCTGACGCGTGCGGTGATCGACCTTCGTCGGCGTGACGACCTGGACGCCCACGCGCAGGTCGCCGCGACGCGAGGTGCGCAGCCCCGTGATCCCGCGCTCCTTGATCGTCAGCACCTCGCCTGACTGGATGCCAGGGCGCACCTCGACCTCGACCTCGCCGTCGAGCCCGGCGATGGTCGTCGTCGTGCCGAGGATGGCGTCGGTCATCGACACCTCGAGGGTTGCGAGCAGGTCGTCGCCGTCGCGGCTGAACACCCGGTGCGGGGCGACCGTGACCTCGACGTACAGGTCGCCGTTCGGGCCGCCGGCGGGGCCCACCTCGCCCGAGCCCGGCAGCTGCAGACGCAGGCCCGTCTCGACGCCCGCGGGGATGTCGAGCGACACGGTGCGGCGCGAGCGCACGCGGCCCTGGCCGCCGCAGGTCGCGCACGGGTGCGGGATGACGGTGCCGTAGCCCTGGCACGCGCCGCAGGGCTGCGACGTCACCATGTTGCCGAGGAGGCTGCGCACCTGGCGCTGCACGTGGCCCGTGCCGCCGCAGATGTCGCACGTCGCGGGGCTCGTCCCCGGCTGGCAGCAGGACCCCTGGCAGGTCTCGCAGAGCACAGCGGTGTCGACCTCGATGTCGCGGTGCGTGCCGAACACGACATCGCCGAGCTCGAGCGTCACGCGGACGAGCGCGTCCTGTCCGCGCTCTCGGCGCGAGCGCGGCCGACCGCCGCGACCGCCGCCCGAGGCGCCGAAGAACGTCTCGAAGATGTCGCCGAATCCGCCGAAGCCCGCGCCGCCGAACGGCGACTCGTCGCCGCCCATGTCGTAGCGGCGGCGCTGCTCGGGGTCGCTGAGCACGTCGTACGCGTGCGTGACCGACTTGAACTCCTCCGCGGCCTCGGGCGCGGGGTTCACATCCGGGTGCAGGCGACGCGCGAGCTTGCGGTACGCCTTCTTGATGTCCTCCTGCGACGCGTCCTTCGACACGCCGAGGGTCTCGTAGTGATCAGCCACATCAGCCTTCCTGCGGGCGTCGTGCGCCCGTGCTCCGATCCGTCGGGCGACGCGTCAGCGCCGGCCCTCGTCCTCGTCCAGCAGCCTCGTCAGGTAGCGGGCGACCGCCCGCGCCGCAGCGAGGTTGCGGGGGTAGTCCATGCGCGTGGGCCCCATGATGCCGATGCGCGCCGCGCCGACGGCCGAGTCGTACTCGCTCGCGACGATCGACGCCTCGGAGAGCCCGAAGGCCGCGTTCTCGCGGCCGATGCTCGCCGAGAGACCCTGCTCGTCGGCGACCATCTCGCTCATGAGCCGCAGCAGCGTCACCTGCTCCTCGATCGCCTCGAGGAGCGGATGGATGCTGCCGCGGAAGTCCTGCTCGCGCTTCGCGAGGGTCGCCGAGCCCGCCAGCACGAGGCGGTTCTGGCGGAACTCGTCGAGCTCCTCGGCTGCCGCCTGCGCGATCCTGTGCAGCGCGCGATCGACGGCGCTGACGGGAGCGGCAGCGAGCTCGGTGCCGCGCTGCAGCTGCTCGGCCGCGTCGGCCACGGAGCGGCCGGCGAGGAGGGGCACGAGGCGCGCGGCGACCCGCTCGATCGACTCCGCGTCGAGCTCGTCGGCAAGGCCCGTGATGCGCTGCGACACGCGGCCGGTGTCGGTCACGATGATGACGAGCACGCGGCGGCCGTCGAGCGGCACGAGCTGCACGTGCGTCACGCTCGCCCGGGCGAAGGACGGGTACTGCACGAGCGCGACCTGTCCGGTGAGCTGCGTGAGGAGGCGGACGGTGCGCGCGAGGAGGTCGTCGAGGTCGGCCGGGTCGCCCAGGAACGACGCGATCGCCGACCGCTGGGCCGATGACAGCGGGCGCAGCTCGGCGAGGTGGTCGACGAAGACGCGGTAGCCCTTGTCCGTCGGGACGCGGCCCGACGACGTATGCGGCTGGGCGATGAGCTCCTCGTCCTCGAGGAGCGCCATGTCGTTGCGGATGGTCGCCGCCGAGACGCCGAAGGAGTGCCGCTCGACGATGGAGCGGCTGCCGACCGGCTCGTGCGTGTCGACGTAGTCCTGCACGATGGCCCGGAGCACCTGCAGTCCGCGGTCGCTGACCATGTGCGCGCTCCTCTCCTGGCACTCGATGTCTCGGAGTGCCAGTCTACCGACCCGAGGCCGGGAACGGCATGCGCGCCGGCCGCCTGCGCGGCTCGGCCGACCTCAGTCCGTGAGTGCCCGCACCACGGCGTCCGCGAGAAGGCGGCCGCGGAGGGTGAGCACGATCCGCCCGCGGAGCGCCGCCCCCGGCTCGATGAGGCCGTCGGCGATGAGGCCGGCCACCGCACGCCGCGCGTCATCCGGCAGCGCGTCGATCGCGAGCCCCTCGCGGATGCGGCTGTGCAGCAGCACGCGCTCGAGCTGCTGCGCGGCCGCGTCGGGGCGCTCCCGACCGGCGGCCGGCGACTCCCCTGCGGCGAGCCGCTGCGCGTACGCGGCGGGATGCTTGACGTTCCACCAGCGCAGACCCGCGACGTGGCTGTGCGCACCCGGACCGAAGCCCCACCAGTCGGCGCCGCGCCAGTACGCGAGGTTGTGGCGCGAGCGACGGCCGTCGCCGCGCGCCCAGTTCGACACCTCGTACCACGCGAAGCCCGCGTCGGCGAGCATGCGGTCGGCGAGCTCGTACATGTCGGCCTGGAGGTCGTCGTCGGGCGCGGGCACCTCGCCGCGGCGGATCTGCCGCGCGAGCTTCGTCCCGTCCTCGATGATGAGCGCGTAGGCCGAGATGTGGTCGGGTTCGAGCGCGAGCGCGGCCTCGAGCGACGCGCGCCAGTCGTCGATCGACTCGCCGGGGGCGCCGTAGATGAGGTCGACGCTCACGTCGAGCCCGACCGAGCGCCCTGCCTCGACCGCCGTCCGCACGTTCGACGGCGTGTGCGTGCGATCGAGCGCCGCGAGCACGTGCGGCACGGCCGACTGCATGCCCACCGACATGCGGGTGACCCCCGCCCGCGCGAGCTCCTCCGCGACCGCGGGAGTCACCGTGTCGGGGTTCGCCTCGACGGTGATCTCCGCGCCGTCCGCGATGCCGAACGCGCCGCGGACGCCCTCGAGCATGCGCGTGAGGTCGCCGGCGGGCAGCAGCGTCGGCGTGCCTCCGCCGAAGAACACCGTCTGCGCGGGACGCAGCGCGCCCGCCTCGGCGAGCACGTCGCGCGCGAGCGCGACCTCGCGCAGGAGGACGTCGGCGTACTCGTCCTGTCGGGCCCCGCGCAGCTCATCGGAGGTGTAGGTGTTGAAGTCGCAGTACCCGCAGCGCACCCGGCAGAACGGCACGTGCAGGTAGACGCCGAGATCCGTCGCCGGATCGATCGGGAGATCGCGCGGGAGGCGGCCGTCGGCGGGAGCGGGATCGCCGACGGGGAGGGCGCCGGCCATCAGGAGCCGGTGTGGAACAGCGGCGAGATCGCGCGGAGGTACCCCGCGAAGAGCGCCTTGCGACGACGGCGCACGAGCGTCTTGAACAGGCGGTTCCAGAAGGTCATGGGGCGGTCGAACGCGCGCACCTCGAACCACACCTCGTCGTTCTCGCGCCACTCGATCATGAACGACTCCTCGCCGCTCACGACCGAGTTGCCGACGGTGCCGAGCGCGAAGCCCACGCGACGCGCCTCCTCGATCACGAAGATGACCCGCAGCTCGGCGTCAGCCCGCGAGCCGCCCACCTTGCCGTGCACGGTGACGGTCGTGCCCGCCCCGACGTACGGCGTTCCGTCCGCGTCGAACCGCTGGTCCGCATCGGATCGGCTCGGCGCGACGGCGTTGCCCGCCTCGTCGAAGCTGACGCCCGTGTAGGTCGGGCCGGGAGCGGGCCGGACATCGCTCAGCGTGAGCCCCGCGCCCTTCAGCGCGCCCCACGACAGAAGGGCGTCGACCGCGGTGCGGAAGCGCTCCTCGCCGCTGCCGATCCGCCAGGCGGACGCGGCGGGGATGCTGTGCTCCGGCGGGTACTGGAGCAGGTCAGGAGCCTGCGTCGCCCCGACGGCGGCATAGTCGACCGTCTCGTCTCGGAAGGTCTCCCGGCGCATGGTTTCCACCCTAACCGCAGCCCCTGGCTACTTCCCGGCCTTCGACTCGACGTCTCCGGAGAGCGCGGCGATGAAGGCCTCCTGGGGCACCTCGACCCGGCCGACCATCTTCATGCGCTTCTTGCCCTCCTTCTGCTTCTCGAGCAGCTTCCGCTTGCGCGAGATGTCGCCGCCGTAGCACTTCGCGAGGACGTCCTTGCGCATCGCGCGGATGTTCTCGCGCGCGATCACGCGCGCGCCGATGGCGGCCTGGATGGGCACCTCGAACTGCTGGCGCGGGATGAGCTTGCGCAGGCGCTCGGTCATCGTCGTGCCGTAGGAGTAGGCCTTCTCGCGGTGGACGATCGCGCTGAACGCGTCCACGCGCTCGCCCTGGAGCAGGATGTCGACCTTCACGAGGTCGGCCTCCTGCTGGCCCTCGGGCTCGTAGTCGAAGCTCGCGTAGCCCTGCGTGCGGCTCTTGAGCTGGTCGAAGAAGTCGAACACGATCTCGCCGAGCGGCATCGTGTACTTCAGCTCGACGCGCTCCTCGGAGAGGTAGTCCATGCCGAGCATCGTGCCGCGGCGCTGCTGGCACAGCTCCATCACGGTGCCGACGTACTCCTTGGGCGCGAGGATCGAGGCCTTGACGATCGGCTCGGACACCGCCCCGATCTTGCCGTCGGGGTACTCGCTGGGGTTCGTGACGACGATCTTCTCGCCGGTCTCGGTCGTGACCTCGTAGACGACGCTGGGCGCCGTCGTGATGAGGTCGAGCCCGAACTCGCGCGAGAGCCGCTCGGTGACGATCTCGAGGTGCAGGAGCCCCAGGAAGCCGCACCGGAAGCCGAAGCCCAGGGCGACGGATGTCTCGGGCTCGTACGCGAGCGAGGCATCCGAGAGCTTGAGCTTGTCGAGCGCCTCGCGGAGGTCGGGGTAGTCGCTCGCGTCGATCGGGTAGAGCCCCGAGAACACCATCGGCTTCGGGTCGGTGTAGCCGGGGAGCGGCTCGGTCGCGGGCGTGCGCTGGTTGGTCACCGTGTCGCCGACCTTCGACTGGCGGACGTCCTTCACGCCGGTGATGAGGTACCCGACCTCGCCGACGGAGAGGCCCTTCGAGGGCGTCGGCTCGGGGCTGGAGACGCCGATCTCGAGGAGCTCGTGCGTCGCGCGCGTCGACATCATCTGGATGCGCTCGCGCGGAGAGAGGCGCCCGTCGACCATCCGCACGTAGGTGACGACGCCGCGGTAGGCGTCGTAGACCGAGTCGAAGATCATCGCGCGGGCGGGTGCATCGGCGTCGCCCCGGGGTGCCGGGATCTCGGCGACGAGGCGGTCCAGCAGGTCCTCCACGCCCTGACCGGTCTTGCCCGACACGCGCAGGACATCGGCCGGGTCGCCGCCGATGAGGTCTGCGAGCTCCTTGGCGAAGCGGTCGGGGTCGGCCGCGGGGAGATCGATCTTGTTGAGCACGGGGATGATCGTGAGGTCGTTCTCGAGCGCGAGGTAGAGGTTCGCGAGCGTCTGCGCCTCGATCCCCTGGGCGGCGTCGACGAGCAGCACGGCGCCCTCGCACGCCGCGAGCGAGCGCGAGACCTCGTAGGTGAAGTCGACGTGCCCCGGCGTGTCGATCATGTTCAGCGCATAGGTGTCGCCCTCGAGCTGCCACGGAAGACGCACCGCCTGGCTCTTGACGGTGATGCCGCGCTCGCGCTCGATGTCCATCCGGTCGAGGTACTGCGCGCGCATGTCGCGGTCGGACACGACGCCGGTGAGCTGCAGCATGCGGTCGGCGAGCGTCGACTTGCCGTGATCGATGTGAGCGATGATGCAGAAGTTGCGGATGCGCTCAGGCGGTGTCGCGGCAGGCGGGAGCGGAGTCGTGGCACGAGGGGACATATCCGTCTGATTCTACGGGCCGCGCGCCGTCGCGCGTGCCCGGGTCGCCGCGCGACGCGCCGCCGCTTCCGCGCGAGATCCCGGTAACCGGCCGTTCATGCGACGACGATTGCCTGACATCCTCCCGTGCGGCGACCGCCGCGCCCTCCTGCACATCCGAAGGAGACCATCGTGCAGCAGTCCTCTCCCCCGCGCCGCACCCGGCGCCTGTGCGCCGCGGCAGCGACCGCATCGGTCGCGGCCGCGCTGCTCGCTCCCGTCGCGGCTCATGCCGCCGTCTCTCCCGGCGACGGCGTCCTCATCAACGAGGTGTACGGCGGCGGCGGCAACAGCGGCGCCGCATTCAGCCGGGACTTCGTCGAGATCGTGAACACGACCGACGCCCCGCAGAGCCTCGCCGGCTGGAGCGTCCAGTACGCCTCGGCGACGGGCGCGACGTGGCAGGTCACGCCGCTCGGCGATGTCGTGCTGCCGCCCGACGAGACGCTCGTGGTCGGGCAGGCCTACGGCTCGAACACCGCCCTCCCGGACGTGGAGGCGGATGTCGACGGCGGCATCGCGATGAGCGGATCCCAGGGCAAGGTGGCGCTCGTCTCGCAGGTGACGCCGCTGTCGGGCGCGACCGGCCTCGCGACGGCGGCGCCCGTCGTGGACTACGTGGGCTGGGGCGGCGCGACCGACTTCGCCGGCTCCGCAGCGCCTGCCACGACGAACGCGACGGCGATCGCCCGCACGGGAGGCGCGAACACGGCCGACAACGGCGCGGACTTCGTCACGGGTGCGCCCACGCCCGAGCCGCTCGGCGGCGACACGACGCCCACTCCCACGCCCACGCCCACTCCGACGCCCGGGGAGCCCGTCGAGATCGCGGAGATCCAGGGCACCGACGACGCCTCGCCCGTCGTCGGCCAGACGGTGACGACGACGGGCGTCGTCACGGCCCACTACCCGACGGGCGGGTTCGACGGATACGTCCTCCAGACCCCCGGCACCGGCGGCGAGCTCGACCCGGCCGCGCATGTCGCGTCGGACGCGATCTTCGTCTACTCGGCCGCCACCGTGGGCGCGGTCGCGATCGGCGACACCGTGCGGGTCACCGGCGAGGTCAAGGAGCACTACGGTCTGACCGAGCTCGTCGTCGGCGCGGGAGGCGCCGAGATCGTCGCCGACGCCGCGCCGGTCGAGCCCGCCGTCGTGGGCTGGCCCGCGACCGACGCGGAGCGCGAGCGCCTGGAGTCGATGCTCGTCGCGCCCGCGGGCGAGTTCACCGTCTCCGACACCTACGCGACGAACACGTTCGGGGAGGTCGTGCTCGCCGCGGGCCCGGATCCCCTGCGCCAGCCGACCGACGTCGCGCGCCCCGGCTCGCCCGAGGCAGAGGCCGTCGCGGCCGACAACGCCGCGCGGCGCATCGCCCTCGACGATGGATCGACCGCGAGCTTCTCGCGCAACCGCGACCTCACGCCCGCGTACATCTCGCTCGTCGAGCCCATCCGGGTCGGTGCGTCCGTCGCGTTCGCGGAGCCCCACATCGTCGACTTCCGCAACGACGCATGGAAGCTGAACCCCACGGAGCCGATCGTCGCCGACGGATCGGGTGTCGACGGCGTCGTGTTCGAGAACACCCGGACCGCGGCCCCCGAGCCGGTGGGCGGCGACGTGTCGGTGGCCTCGTTCAACGTCCTGAACTACTTCACGACCCTCGGGATCGAGGACCCGTCGTGCGTGCCGTACCGCGACCGCGCGGGAGACGGCGTCACCGTCGACGAGGGCTGCGATCAGCGCGGCGCGTGGGACGCGGAGGACTTCGGCCGCCAGGAGGCGCGCATCGTCGCCGCGATCGAAGGGCTCGACGCGAGCGTCGTCGGGCTCATGGAGATCGAGAACTCCGCGCGTCTGGGCGAGCCCGCCGATGAGGCGCTCGCCACGCTCGTCGCCGCACTGAACGAGGCCGCGGGCACCGAGAAGTGGGCGTTCGTGCCCTCGCCCGCGAACCTGCCCGACGCGAGCGAGCAGGACGTGATCACGTCGGCGATCATCTACCAGCCTGCCCTCGTCTCCCCGGTCGGCGCCTCCGCCGCGCTCGACACGAGCGACGACGAGATCGACGCGTTCCAGAACGCGCGCGAGCCCATCGCGCAGACCTTCGCTCCGGCCGCGGGCGGCGAGCCCTTCACGGTCGTCGTGAACCACTTCAAGTCGAAGGGGTCTGCAGGGCCCTGGCCAGGGGACGCAGACCAGGGCGACGGACAGGGCGCATCCACGCAGTCGCGCGTCTATCAGGCGCAGGCCCTCGCGGACTGGATGGCCGGCGACCCGACGGGAACGGGCGCCGAGGCCGCGCTGCTCGTGGGCGACTTCAACTCCTACACGCAGGAGGACCCGATGCAGGTGCTCTACGAGGCGGGCTACGTCGACGCCGAGAGCGCGTTCGGGTCGACCGAGAGCAGCTACGTGTACCAGGCGCTCTCGGGCTCCCTGGACCATGTGCTCCTCAACCCGGCGGCCGCCGAGCTCGCGACCGGTGCGGACATCTGGTCGATCAACAGCGGCGAGGCCGTCGCGCTCGAGTACAGCCGCTACAACAGCCACGGCACGCTCTTCTACGCTCCCGACGCCTACCGCTCGAGCGACCACGACCCGGTCATCGTCGGGCTCGATGCCGTGGCCGACGCCCCCGCGGCGGAGACCGTCACGACGCTGCGCACGACGCCTCCCGGCCAGGCGAAGAAGGGCGCGCCGAACCTGCTCACCGCCACCGTCCGGACGGTCGACGGCGCTGCGGCGACCGGCGAGGTCGAGTTCCTCATCGACGGCGCTTCCGCGGGTGCGGCTGTGCTCGACGGCGGCTCTGCCGTGCTCGAGGTGCCCGCCGACCTGGCCCGCGGCAACCACCGTGTCGTCGCCGTCTTCGCGCCGGATTCCGCGAGCATGCTTCCCTCGGAGAGCGGGGAGCGCACGCTCGTCCTGCGCTGACGCGACTGCGCAGGATGGCCAGGAGGGGCGGACCGTGGTCCGCCCCTCCTTGGCATTCTGCCCATCGTCCAGAAATCCCGACGCAACTTCCGCCAAGACCAGCACAGATCGATAACGCTTTTCGGCACGGTGCGCCCGGGATGGTCGACTTGAGTCAACCGGGGGTAGAGTCGACGCTCAACGTGTGCGATGACCGCGCCAGAAGCGCGCGATCGCAGTCCGAAGAAGGAAATCCACGACCTTGATCCGATACCTGCTCCGCCGCATCCTGGGGTGGCTGCTCATCATCGCCGTGGCGACGAACCTGACGTACTTCCTCGCGTGGCTCTACCTCGACCCGCGCAGCAACTACGTCGGCCGCCGCCCGCCGCTGTCCGAGCAGCAGATCGTCGCCCTGCTCGAGCCGCGCAACCTCAGCGACACCGTCCCGCTCGTCGAGAGGTGGTGGACCTGGCTCTCCGCGATCATCACGCGCTGGGACTGGGGCGTGAGCCCGACGGGCGGCTCGGTGAACGAGCAGGTCGCGTATCGGATGTGGATCTCCGCGGAGCTCGTGCTCGGTGCGACGATCCTCACCGCGGTCGTCGGCATCGCGATCGGCGTCTACACGGCATCCCGGCAGTACAAGCTCGCGGACCGGATCGGCCAGGCGACGTCGATCATCACGATGAACATCCCCGTGGTCGTCGCGGCGCTCGGCATCGTGCTCCTCGCGATCTCGATCAACCAGGCCGTCGGCACGCGCGTGTTCTATGTCACCGGCTCGGCGAGCCTCGGCGTCGAGGGCTTCTTCCCGATGCTCGTCGACGTCGTCCAGCACCTCACGCTGCCGACCCTCGGCCTCGTGCTGACCGGCTACGCGGGCTACCACTTCCTGCAGCGCTCCCTGCTGCTCGACAACATCAGCGCCGACTACGTCCGCACGGCGCGCGCGAAGGGCCTGACGAAGTCGCAGGCCATCCGCCGGCACGCGCTGCGGACGTCGCTCATCCCCGTGACGACGCAGGTCGCGTTCAACATCCCCGCCGCCTTCACGGGCGCGATCCTCACCGAGACGATCTTCGGCTGGAGCGGCATGGGGCAGTACTTCTCCCAGACGATCGCGACGAACGACATCCACGGGACCGTGGCGACGGCCGCGTTCGGCGCCTTCATGACCTTCATCGGCGCGATGCTCGCGGATGTCGCGGTCGTCGCCCTCGACCCTCGAGTGCGGGTGAGCTGACATGACGATGCAGACCGATATGCGCGACCCGCTCGAGCACGGCGACAACCCGCCGCCGAGCGAGACGGTGCTGACCGCAGGCCGCAGCAAGCCGATGCGGAAGTCCGCGCTCTACACGCGGCGCTTCATGCGCAACAAGCCCGCCGTCGGCGGCCTCGTGATCTTCGTGCTCCTCGCGCTGTTCGCGGTCGTCGGGCCGGTGTTCCAGCAGTACGACCACATCGAGCTCGACTTCCTGGCGCTGTCCGATCCGCCGAGCGCCGAGCACTGGTTCGGCACGAACAACTCGGGCAACGATCTCTACGCGATGGTCGTCGTCGGCCTCCAGCGCTCGCTGATGATCGCCGTGCTCGTGTCGATCGGCACGACGGTCATCTCGGCGCTCGTCGGCGCCACCGCGGCCTACTTCGGCGGCTGGTACGAGCGCGGGGCGCTCGCCGTCATTCACTTCCTCATGGCCGTGCCCACGTTCCTCATCATCGCGATGATCTCGAACGACTCGGGTGGCGACTGGAGGATGATCACGATCATCCTCATCCTGACGAACTGGTTCATCGCGGCTCGCACGATCTGGACGCTCTCCCTCTCGCTGCGCGAGCGCGAGTACATCCAGGCGGCCCGCTACATGGGCGTCAGCGGATTCCGCATCGTGCTGCGTCACATGATCCCGAACATCGGCTCGCTCCTCGTCATCAACTTCACCCTCGGCGTCGTGAGCGCCGTGATGCTCGAGACCGGCCTGTCGTTCCTCGGCTTCGGCGTGAAGCTCCCCGATGTCTCGCTCGGCTCCCTCATCGGAACCGGCTCGGGGATCATCACGAGCGCACCCTGGATGTTCTACTTCCCTGCCGGCGCCCTCACGCTGCTCACCGTCTCCATGGCGCTCGTCGCCGACGGACTGCGCGACGCCCTCGACCCGACTTCGGCGGCTGGAGGCCGCGCATGACCGAACCCGTTCTCTCCGTCCGCGACCTCCGGGTCAGCTTCGCCTCCGAGGCGGGAAGGGTCGACGCCGTGCGCGGCGTCTCCTTCGACCTCCTCCCCGGCCAGACCCTCGGCATCGTCGGCGAGTCCGGCTCGGGCAAGTCCGTGACCTCGCTCGCGATCATGGGCCTCCTCGCCGAGACCGCTCACGTCACCGGATCGATCGTCTTCCAGGGCGATGAGCTCATCGGCAAGACCGACAAGCAGATGTCCGCCATCCGCGGCAACGGCCTGGCGATGATCTTCCAGGACCCGCTCACGTCGCTCACGCCCGTCTACACGATCGGCGACCAGCTCGTCGAGGCGCTCGTCGTGCACAACGCGGGGATGGGTCGCAAGCGCGCGTGGGAGCGCGGCATCGAGCTCCTCACGCTCGTCGGGATCACCGATCCCGAGCGCCGCATGAAGGCCTTCCCCCACGAGTTCTCGGGCGGCATGCGCCAGCGCGTCGTCATCGCGATCGCCATGGCGAACAACCCGAAGCTCATCATCGCCGACGAGCCCACGACGGCTCTCGATGTGACGATCCAGGCGCAGATCCTCGATCTGATCCGCACGGCGCAGCGCGAGACCGGGGCCGCTGTGATCATGATCACCCACGACATGGGCGTCGTCGCGAACATCGCCGACGACGTGCTCGTCATGTACGCGGGCAAGCCGATCGAGCAGGCGTCGGCCGTCGACCTCTTCGACGACACGCGCATGCCGTACACGATCGGCCTCCTCGGCGCGATCCCGCGCGTCGACAAGAAGGAGAAGCAGCCGCTCGTCGCGATCAAGGGCAATCCGCCGCTGCTCATCGACCTGCCGGATGCGTGCCCCTTCGCCGACCGCTGCCCGATCGTGCTCGATGCGTGCCGCGTCGGCGAGCCCGAGCTTCTCCAGGTCAGCGGCGACGCGGACCACCGCGCCGCGTGCATCCGTGCCGACGAGATCCATGCGGGGCTGATCGGCGGTCGCCCCGTGTACCCCGTGCCGGTGATCCCCGAGAGCGACCTGGTGCGCACGCCCCGAGAGGAGCGCAAGACGGTCCTCGAGGTGTCGCACCTGTCGAAGACGTTCCCGATCCTCAAGGGCATCCTCAAGCGCAAGGTCGGCGAGGTGCAGGCCGTCAAGGACATCTCGTTCGACATCAAGGAGGGCGAGACCCTCGCGATCGTCGGCGAGTCGGGCTCGGGCAAGACCACGACGCTCCTCGAGATCATGGAGTTCGCGGCGCCCGAGGGCGGCGACATCCGGATCAACGGAACGAGCGTACGCGAGCTCAAGGGGCGCCATCGTGAGCGCGCGGCCCGCCGCGACATCCAGATCGTCTTCCAGGACCCGATGGGCGCCCTCGACCCGCGCATGACGGTGTTCGACATCATCGCGGAGCCGCTGCAGACGATCGGCACCTCGAAGGAGCGCACGCACGAGCGCGTCGACGAGCTCATGGGGCTCGTCGGCCTGAACCCCGCGCACAGCGATCGCTTCCCGCAGGCGTTCTCGGGCGGTCAGCGCCAGCGCATCGGCATCGCCCGCGCGCTCGCGACCGAGCCGAAGCTCGTGGTGCTGGATGAGCCGGTCTCGGCCCTCGACGTGTCGATCCAGGCCGGTGTGCTGAACCTGCTCGACGAGCTGAAGATGCGACTCGGCATCAGCTATCTGTTCGTCGCGCACGATCTCTCGGTGGTCCGGCACCTCGCCGACCGCGTGGCGGTCATGTACCGCGGCGACTTCGTCGAGTTCGGCGACGTCGACGACGTGTTCGACACCCCGCAGCACCCGTACACGCAGGCGCTGCTGTCGGCCATCCCGATCCCCGATCCGAAGGTGGAGCGCGGCCGGACGCGCGTCGAGCTCGACCACGACCTCCTCAGCCGCGGGCAGATGTCCACCGGCTGATCCATCGTGGGGTCACGGCGCGTCGTGCGAAGACGACGGCGCGCCGCGCCCCGCTCTCGGGACGAGACCCGCAGGTCACGGCTCGCTCACGTTCTCACAAGCGCGCGCGGCCCGCGGTTAGCCTCGATCTCATCTCTCCCATATCCCGACGCCTACAAGGCGCGAAAGGAGCACCATGAAGAAGCAGCAGAAGTGGATCGGGGCGGCGGCCGCAGCCGGCGCGCTCGCCCTCGTCCTCGCGGGCTGTGCCGGTGGCGGCAACGACGGCGGCAACGGCGGCGGGTCCGGCGGAGGCAACGAGGGCGCCACCGAGATCACCGGTGCCGACTACAACCCGCAGCCCCGCGAGAACCTCCAGCAGGGCGGCGAGGCGGTCTTCCCCATCACGGAGATCCCCGAGCAGCTGAACGTGAACCACTCGGACGGCTCGGTCGACACGGCGACCATCTGGGAGTGGTACAACCCCCAGACGATCCTCATGACGCCCGAGGGCGAGGCGTACGCCAACCCCAACTACCTCACCGACTGGACGACCGAGGAGGTCGACGGCAAGACGGTCGTCACCTACACGATCAACCCCGACGCGGTCTGGAACGACGGCACCCCGATCACGTGGGAGGCCTACAACCAGACGTGGATCGCCAACCGCTCGCTCGACGAGGGCTACATCCCGAACACCACCGACGGCTACTCCCTCATCGAGTCCGTCGAGCAGGGTGAGGACGAGCGCCAGGCGGTCGTCACGTTCAAGCAGGTCTACCCGTGGACCAACGGCCTCTTCTGGCACCTCGTGAACCCGGCGATCAACACGCCCGAGCTCTTCAACGAGGCGTACGTCAACCAGGTGCACCCCGAGTGGGGCGCGGGTCCGTACACGGTCGACGAGTACGACGCGAACGGCGGCACGATCACGTTCGTCCCGAACGAGAACTGGTGGGGCGACGAGCCCCTCCTCGACAAGGTGACCTTCCGCGTGCTCGACGACACGGCCGAGATCAACGCGTTCCGCAATGGCGAGATCGACATGGCGGTGACGGGCACGGAGGACCGCCTCGCCCAGGTCGCCGACATGGAGGGTGTCGTCACGTACCGCGCGCAGCGGACGTCCACGAACCTGCTCGAGATCAACGCGGAGCGCCCGCAGTTCGCCGACCTCGAGGTGCGCAAGGCGCTCCTCATGGCGATCGACCGCGAGCAGATCAAGGAGGTCGTCTGGAACGGCCTCGACTACACCGAGCCCGACGCGGGGTCGTTCAACCTCTTCCCGTTCCAGGAGGGCTATGTCGACGCACTCCGTGAGGCGGGCTGGGAGTTCAACGTCGAGGAGGCCAACGCGATCCTCGACGAGGCCGGCTGGGTGCGCGGCGAGGACGGCATCCGCGAGAAGGACGGTGTCCGGCTCGAGGGCGTGCTCCCGCTCTTCGGCGACGACCCGATCGTCGAGGCGCGCGGCCGCATCATCCAGACGCAGCTCGCCGAGGTGGGTGCCGACATCACCCCCGAGGTGCGTCCGTCGTCCGACTTCTCGAACGACCTCACGACGAAGAACTGGGACCTCGTCATGCTCGGCTTCTCGTCGAGCGACCCGTACGGCGTGGCCTACATGTGCCAGCTGTACTGCTCGGACAGCGGCCTCAACCTCTCGTCCACGGGCACGCCCGAGATCGACGAGCGCATCGCGAACGAGGTCTCGGCGCTGCCGACGGCGGAGGAGCAGACCGAGGCGGGCATGAAGCTCGAGGCCGAGATCATGGCCGAGACGTGGGGCATCTTCCCGCTCTACGCCGGTCCGTGGATCGTGACGGCCAAGGAGGGGCTGGCGAACCTGACCCCCGAGACCTACACGGGCCTCGACCTCTTCGGCCTCCAGCCGGTGGAGAACGTGGGCTGGGAGAAGGAGTGATCCTCCCTCTCTGACCCGAAGGGGCCGGCGGCTTTCGAAGCCGTCGGCCCCTTCGCCTGTCCGGATACGATGGCGCGCATGAGCGGTGTCCAGGTCGTCCTCGTTCACGGCATCCGGACATCCGCCACCATGTGGCGCACGCAGGTCCTCCATCTGCAGCGACGCGGCGTCGACGTGCACGCGCTGGACCTGCCCGGCCACGGCTCGCGCATGGACGAGGAATGGTCGCTCGAGGAGGCCTTCGCGACGCTGGATCGCGCTCTCCGGTCGGCCGGCGAGGCGGGCCCGGTCCTGCTCGTCGGGCATTCCATGGGCGGCATCCTCTCGACGGCGTATCTCGCGCGAGACGACGCCGCTCCCGTCGCCGCCTTCGTCGCCGTGGGCGCGACCGCGCTCCCCCGCGGCGCCGGGCTCGCGCTGTACCGGATGCTCCTGCGCGGCATGCAGCGGATGCCCGGCAACGGCATGTGGCTCGTGCAGCGGATCCTCCGCGCGACGCTCCCCGAGGAGACGCGAACCGACCTCGGCGCGGGCGGCTATGCCCTTCGCTCCGAGGACGCGGCCCTCGCGAGCCTCGCGACCCTGGACATCCGCACCGCGCTCACGCGTCTGACGATGCCCGTGTGGTTCGTCAACGGCGAATGGGATCAGCTCCGCCTGCACGAGCGCCTCTTCACGCGCCTGGTGCCCCACGCGGAGCTCATCGTCGTCCCGCGGTCGACGCACCTCGTGACGACGATGCGCCCCGCGGCATTCTCGGCCGTGCTGGATCTCGCGATCGCGGTCGTCGAGAGCACAGCCGCCCAGGCGTGACCTGGTAGCATTGACCCTTGGCTTGCGTGTGGGGCCACCCACACAGCCGTACGACGCCCCTCTCTCGTCACGCGGCAACTGAAGAAGCACACTCGGATGGCCGTCATACGACCATCCGAATCACTCCGAACGAAAGTCATTCGACGTGGCAAACATCAAGTCGCAGATCAAGCGCATCAAGACCAACGAGAAGGCGCGCGAGCGCAACAAGGCCGTCAAGAGCGAGCTGAAGTCGCTCGTCCGCAAGACGCGCGAGGCCATCGCCGCCGGCGACAAGGCCGCCGCCGAGGCCGCCCTCGCCAAGGCGTCGAAGAAGCTCGACAAGGCCGTGAGCAAGGGCGTCATCCACAAGAACCAGGCCGCGAACCGCAAGTCGGGCATCGCGAAGCAGGTCTCGTCGCTCTGAGCCGCGTGCATGTCGAAGGCCCGTCCCGCATCAGCGGGACGGGCCTTCTGCTGTACGCGGCGTCCTGCCTCAGCGCCCGAACGGAGCGCGCGTCGCCACGACCGTGACCATCCGCTCGAGGGCGAAGACGGGGTCGCGCGACGCGCCCTTGACCTCGGCATCGGCCCGCGCGATCGCCTGGATGGCCAGCGCGAGCGCGCGGTCGTTCCAGCCCGACTGGAGATCGCGGCGCGCGCGGTCGACCTGCCAGTCCTTCATCCCGAGCCGGTTCGCGAGCTGTCGCGACGGCTCGCGCGAGCCCGCGACGCGCGCCATCGTGCGCACCTTCATCGCGAACGCGGCGACGAGCGGCACGGGATCCGCCCCGGAGTCGAGGGCGTGCCGCAGCGCGACGAGCGCCTCTCCGTAGCGCCCGGCGATCGCGGTGTCGGCGACCGTGAAGGCGTTCGTCTCGACGCGTCCGCCGTAGTAGCGCGACACGACGTCCTCGGTGATGTCGCCCTCGACGTCCGAGATGAGCTGCTGGCACGCGGCCGCGAGCTCGGCCAGCTCGCCCGTGAACGCCTGCGTCAGCGCCTGGAGGGCCTTCGGGGCGATGCGCCGTTCGGCGGCCTTGAACTCCCCCGCCGCGAAGTCGAACCGGTCGGCGTCGCGCTTGACGGCCGGGCACGGAACCTCGACCCCGCCCCCGACGCCCGAGCGGATGGCGTCGAGCAGCTTCTTGCCGCGGACGGTCGCGCCGTTGTGGCGCAGGATGAGCGTCGCGCCCTCCTGCGGCGCCTCGATGTACGCGAGCGCCTCGGTGAGGAACGCGTCGCTGCACTTCTCGACGCCGGACACCCGCACGAGGCGCGGCTCGCCGAAGAGCGAGGGCGAGGTGACCGCGAGCAGCATGCCGGACGTGTAGTCCGACGCGACGATGTCGGTGATCTCGAGTGACGGATCCTCGGCCTTGAGGTAGTCGCGCACACCTGCGATCGCGCGCTCGGCGCAGACCTCCTCGGGGCCGGACACGAGCACGATCGGCGCGGGCTCCGGACGCCGCCACGGCAGCTGCGGGATGGCCGCCTTCGTCGCCTTCGCGGGGGTCTTGCGGGGTGCAGCGGCCATTCATCCAGCCTACCGGCGCGTGCCGACACCGACCCGGGAGCGACCGCTACTCGGGGAGGTCAGCACGGGCCGCGTCGACCGCGGCCTGAGCCACTGCGTCGCGCTTCTCGGCGTCCGCCACCTGGGCGTCGAGGTCGTCGATCCGCTCGAGCACCTCGGCCAGATCCCGCTCGGCCGCTGCGAGATCGCGGCGCAGCTTCTCCACGCGCTCCTCGAGCGCGTCTGCCTTCGCGTGCGCGCGCTCGCGTCGCTCGGTGACCTCGGCGAGCGAGCGAGCCGACGCCGCGGCATCCTTCTCGGCCGCACGGACGGCCCGCTCGGCCTTCGCCCGCGACCGCGCGACGGCGGCGCTCTCCTTCGCGGAGCGCGGCGAGTCCTTCCGCGGCGGCGAGACGGGCGCGTCCGCTGCCCCACCCGCGATCGCTCCCTCGAGGTCGACGGAGAACCCACCCGAGGCCTCAAGCGGGCGCGTCAGCCGTCCCGACGCGACGGCGGCCGCGGCATCCGCGTCGAACACCGCGGCGTTGAGCGTCTCGCGCACGGCCTCGATCGTGCTCGGTGAGAGCCGCTCCCCGCGGGCCTCCGCCAACTGCGCCACGAGCGCCGTCAGCTTCTCGACGACGCTCCGGCGCTCCCGTCCGAGCTCCGCGAGCCGGCGGGCGTCCAGAGCCGATTGCGCGTCGCGGAGCGCTGAAGCCACCTCGAGAAGCCGGTCGAGCTCCGCACGCCGCTCCTGAGCGAGCACGTTGACCGCCCACGCAGCGAGAACGGGCTTGCGCAGCGCCTTCACCTCGGACGCGAGCGCCCGGTCGTCGATCTGCTTCGCCCGGGCCGCGCGCGCGGAGACGAAATCCCGCGGCGGGACGACCGAGAGCTCGGCCGCGATCGCGTTGAGGGTCGCGTCGGAGTCCGCGGGCATGGAGCCATTGTGCCGGATGGCCGCGGCCGGGGGCGGCTCTGTCATGATGGGGCCATGGCCCTGCTTCGCGTGATCCTCAACGTCATCTGGCTCGTGCTCGCGGGCCTGCCGCTCGCGATCGGCTACTTCCTCGCGGGCATCCTCTGCTGCATCCTCATCGTGACCATCCCGTGGGGCATCGCCTCGTTCCGCATCGCGAACTACGTGCTGTGGCCGTTCGGGCGCACGGTCATCGATCGCCCCACGGCCGGTGTCGCGTCGACGATCGGCAACGTGATCTGGATCCTCGTCGCGGGCATCTGGCTCGTCATCGGGCACATCCTGAGCGCCGCAGCGCTCGCCGTGACGATCATCGGCATCCCGCTCGCGATCGCGGAGATCAAGATCATCCCCGTGACGCTCACGCCTCTCGGCAAGCGCATCGTGCCGAGCGACCAGGCCTTCGCGACGCTCGGCTCGATGCGGATCTGAGCGAGCGCCCGGACCTGGCCGTGCGCCCTGCGCCCTGCGCCCTGCGCCCTGCGAGCCGACGTGGAACCGCGCACCCAGCCCACGACCCAGCGGTCATCGGCCGCCAGGGCCATCCGCGTGTCGGCCCTCCTCCTGTCGGCCATCGCCGTTGTCGTCGCGGGCGTCACCCTGTACTCGTGGATCGTCAACGAGGAGCACTTCGCCCGCCCGAGCGCGGCCTTCGACGCGCTCGAAGACCGGATCGGATCGCTGCCGGGCGTCGTCGCCGTCGAGAAGGAGCGCTGGGTCGAGGCGCAGACCTTCTCCCAGCCGACGTCGTGGATGCGGGTCGAGGTCGAGCAGAGCGGTCTGCGCGGGCTTCTCGATGCCGCGTGCTCGAGCGACTACCCTGACCCGGTGTCGTGGTCGGTCACGGTCACGACGCCGTCCGCGGCCGAGGTCTCGATGCATTCGGCGGAGGGCGGCGCGAATCAGTCGGGGAGCGCTGCGCCCTGCCCCGACTTCGGATTCGACGCCGTGCGCGTCGTCGACGTGCTCGACCGCGTCGCACCGGGCCTCGCGCTCCAGCCCTCGGTCTGGGAGGACGGCCAGTTCGCGCTCGTCTCGTTGGACGACGGGACGGCCTCGGGGCTCGCCGACCTGCTCCCCCTGCTCGGACACGCCGACGAGATCGCAGAGGCCGCCGGACGTGACCGCGCCGAGAGCGTCGAGGTCAACTCCCCCTTCCTGGCCCTGACGATCGCCGACGGGGAGAGCGACGAGTACGTCGCGCTCCTGAGAGAGCTCGTCGAGGACCATTCGGTCACGAGCTTCTGGGCGGACGACAGCGGCACGCGGGTCGACGGCGTCGAGCGAGTGCAGATCGCAGCTCCCACTGACGACCGGGGAGAGATCGAAAGGGCCCTCCGCGCCTCGGGCCTGGCCATCGCCGACCTGCCCGTGCGATTCCTCGCGCAGTGATGCTGGTCGCAGGAGTCTCGCCTCCTTCCCCCGTCGGCTCCGACTCGCGCGGCCGTTCCCGCCATACCCAGGGCACGCCGTCCTCGCCCTGGCCGACGAGAACCAGACCGTCCTCGTCGGTGCGAGCCACGGTGGCGCCGACGGCCCGCAGCTCCGCGAGGATGCTCGCGGCCGGATGGCCGTAGTCGTTGTCCGCGCCCACGCCGATGAGCGCGAGCGCGGGACGCGCGATCCGATAGAGCTCGGCGTCCTGATCCGCGCTGCCGTGGTGCGCGACCTTCACGACGTCGTACCTCCCCGACACGCCGCCGGTCGCCCGCAGCGCCGACTGCGACGACGCGCCGAGATCGCCGAGCAGAAGCGATCGCGGGATGCCGCCTCCCGCGATCTCGAGCACCACGCTCGCATCGTTCCCCTCGGGGAACGCGCGGCTCTCGGGCTGAGGCCAGAGCACCCGCCATGCGGCGCCGCCGAGCACGCCGCTCATCCCGTTCGATGCGTCGACGAGGCGCGCTTCATCCACGTGCGCGAGCCACTGCGCCCCATCCGCTCCGAGCGGGCCGTGAAGAGCCGTGTCCACGCGCCCGCTCACGGCCGCGATCCCGCCGACGTGATCAAGATCGAAGTGCGTGACGACGAGCAGGTCGATCCGCCCGACGCCCAGACGGTTCAGGCATGAGGCGAGACGCTCGGGTTCGGGCCCGGTGTCGACGAGCGCAACGGCCCCCTCCGAGCGCAGCAGCACGGCGTCGCCCTGGCCGATGTCGCACAGTGCGACACTCCAGCTCGTCGGCGCTGTGAGCGGCCCGGCGACGCCCGTGAGCGCCGTCGAGCCGGACACGACGCCCACGACGACCGCGAGCGATGCGCCGGCAGCGCGCCGCAGTCGCGCGGGAACAGTCTCGGGACGCACGAGCACGATGACCACGCACACGCCGACCAGCGCGAGCGAGGCGAAGCCGGCAGCGCCGCCCCACCATGGCACGGAGGCCGTCGGCAGGCCCGAGAACAGCACCGCGGTCTGCGCGATCCAGGCGGAAGGCACCCAGGCGATCGCGGCGAGCCCGTCGGCGACCACCGGCACATCCTGCAGGACGCACGCGAGCATCCCGACCACCGTCGCAAGCGGGGCCGCTGGCGCCGCGATCATGTTCGCCACGACGCCGTACACGGGCACCGCGGGCGCGAGCAGGACGATGACGGGTGCGCATGCGATCTGCGCGGCGAGCGGCACCGCGATCCCCAGGGCGAGCGCGCGAGGCAGCCAGCGCTCGAGCCCGCGTGCGAGCGGCCCCGCGAGCAGCAGCAGCGCGCCCGTCGCGAGCGCCGAGAGCACGAACCCGAACGACGTCGCGAGCCACGGGTCGAGAAGCAGCAGGATGATCGCAGCGCCTCCCAGCGCCGCCGCCCCCGCGCCCGCGCGGCCCAGGAGCAGCCCGAGCATCGCGATCACGGCCATCGTCGCCGCCCGCACCACGCTCGGCTCGGGCGTCACGAGCAGCACGAACCCGCCGAGCGCGGCGAGGGCCGCCCCGACCCGAGCCCACCGGGGCAGTCGGATCAGCGCAGCGAGTGCGAACGCCAGCCCGGTCACGATCGCGCAGTTCGCCCCGCTGACCGCGGTCAGATGCGTGAGCGACGAGGCCTTCATCGCGGCGTCGAGGTCGGCCGACACCGCGCTGGTGTCACCGACCGCGAGGCCGGGGAGCAGCCCGGCGCCCGGCTCGGGAAGCCCCGCCGCGAGGTCGTGGACGAAGCCGTCGCGCAGGTCGCTCATCACTCCGAGCACGTGCGGCGGGCCGCGCACGACGGAGCCGCGGTCGGCGAAGAGGACGAGCACGGCCCGGTCGCCCGGGTCGGCGGCCCGAGCGCCTCCCCGCAGCGCGACGGTCGACCCCAGGTCGAGCGCAGCACCCGCGAGCGCGTCGCGCTCGACCGAGACCGTCACGGTGGCGGCCGCCGCGCGCTGCTCCCTGCCCACGCGGATGGCGGTGGTCTCGACCTCGAACCAGAGCGCGTCCGGCAGGGGCCGGACCTTGCTCGACACGACACCGTCGATCTCCACGACGCGGCCCGCTCGCGCGACGAGAGCGGTCAGCTCGCCGCGTGCGGGGGCCGCGAACCCGACGTGCGTCGAGACGGCGGCTCCCAGGGCGAGAGCGATCGCGAGCAGGGGCACCGCCGCGCGACGCGCCCTTCGTCCGCGAGCCGCGCACAGCCATCCGCATGCCGTGGCCGACGCGCACCAGAGCCCGACCGCGATCGCGGTCGCGGCGTGGGGCCACAGCGCGCTCGCGAACGCCGCACCCCACACGGCCCCGGCGATCGCGAGGAGCCGCACGCCGCGCACGCCGGTCACAGCGTCACCAGCGGCCGCAGCGTCTCGAGCATCTTGTCGCCGATCCCCGGCACCGCGAGCAGGTCCTCGATCGCCGTGAACGGGCCGTTCTCGTCGCGCCACGCGATGATGCGCTCGGCGAGTGCCGGGCCGATGCGCGGCAGCGTCTCGAGCGCGGCCTGGTCCGCGCTGTTGAGCGACACGAGCGCGCCTGTGCCGCCTGGGGCGGCCGTGCCTCCGGGCGGCGGCGCGGGAGGGGCCTCGCCCACGACGGGCACCGCGAGCTGCTCGCCGTCGGCGAGCGGACGCGCGAGGTTCACCGCCCCCGAGTCCGCATCGTCGGCGAAGCCGCCCGCGGCGGAGATCGCATCGACGACGCGCGCCCCCGCCTCGAGCACGTACAGGCCGGGTTCGGCGACCGCGCCGTGCACATGCACGTACAGCTGCCCGGGCTCGACCGCGCCCACGCTCGCGCTCGGAGCGGGGGTGACGACGACCTCCTCGACGGGCGAGGCCGCGCCGCGCCACACGCCGAGCGCGACCGTCACCCCGAGAGCGCCCAGCACCAGCAGGACGACCGCGCCGGCGCCGAGACGGGCGCGCGGCGAGCGGAAGCCCGTCTCTGCCGTCACTCCGCCACGCTACGGCGGCCGATTCGGCGTTCGCGGGGCGACGGCCGCCTCCTGCCGCGACGCGCCGCACGCACGACCCTGTGCACACGGCGAGGCCGGCACCCCGCCTGGGATGCCGGCCTCGCCGTGTGCGACCTACTTCGTCGAGAAGCTCACGACCTTCGGCGGACGGACGATCGCGCGCGTGATGGCGCGGTCGCCGAGGGCGCGCGTGATGCGCTCGTCCGAGCGTGCGAGGTGCTCGAGCGACGGCCCGTCGATCTTGGCCGGCACCTCGAGCGTCGCGCGCACCTTGCCGTCGATCTGCACGACCGCGGTGACCTTGTCCTCGACGAGGAGCGTCGGGTCGGCGTTCCGCCACGTGACGAGTCCCACCGAGGGCTCGTACCCGAGGATCTCCCACATCTCCTCCGCCGTGTGCGGAGCGAAGAGGTCCAGGACCATCGCCGTGACCTCGGCCGCCTCGCGGACGGCCGGGTCGGCCGCGCCGGCCCCCGAGTCGATCGTCTTGCGGATGGCGTTCACGAGCTCCATGAGGCGCGCGACGACGACGTTGAACTTCGTCTGCTCGACGAGGGTCGGCGCCTCGGCCAGCAGGCGGTGCGTGACGCGGCGCAGCGCCGTGTCGCCCTCGGCCCACACGACATCGGTCGGGCTCGACACCTCGTGCGCGATGCGCAGCGCGCGCTGGAGGAACTTGTGCGCACCCGTCGTCGAGACGTCCTTCCAGTCCTTGTCGTCCTCGACCGGGCCCGCGAACGCCAGCGCGACGCGCAGCACGTCGGCGCCGTGCGCCGCGAGCTCGTCGCTGAAGAGCACGAGGTTGCCCTTCGACTTCGACATCTTGGCGCCGTCGAGGATGACCATGCCCTGGTTGATGAGCGTCGAGAACGGCTCGGTGAAGTCGACCTTGCCCATGTCGAACAGCACCTTCGTGATGAAGCGCGCGTACAGCAGGTGCAGGATCGCGTGCTCGACGCCGCCGATGTAGGCGTCGACGGGCGCCCAGCGGTCGGCGTCCTTCGACGCGAACGGCGCGTCCTTCAGCCCCGGCGACAGGAAGCGCAGGAAGTACCACGAGCTGTCGACGAACGTGTCCATCGTGTCGGGGTCGCGCAGCGCGGGCGCGCCGGTCTCAGGCTCGGTGGTCGTCACCCACTCGGTCGCGGCGCCGAGCGGCGACTTGCCCTTCGGCTTGAGGTCGAGGCCCTCGGCGCTCGGCAGGCGCACCGGCAGCTGGTCCTCCGGGACCGGCACGACGCGACCGTCCTCCGTGTGGAGCATCGGGATGGGCGTGCCCCAGTAGCGCTGACGCGAGATCAGCCAGTCGCGCAGGCGGTACTGCTTGGCCGCACGGCCGGTGCCGGCCGCCTCGAGCTGCTCGATGACGCGCGTGATCGCATTGCGCTTGGACAGTCCGTCGAGCGCGCCCGAGTTGATGAGCCGGCCCTCGCCCGTGAGCGCGACGCCCGTCTCCTTCGGGTCGTCGAGCGGCATCGGGTCGATCGGCACGCCGTCCTCGTCGACCTCGATCACCGGGATGGCGCCGGTCACGGGGGCGGTCGTGTCGACGACCACGCGCACGGGCAGGTCGAAGGCGATCGCGAAGTCGAGGTCGCGCTGGTCGTGCGCGGGCACGGCCATGACGGCGCCGTGCCCGTAGTCGGCCAGCACGTAGTCGGCGGCCCAGATCGGCAGGCGCTCGCCGTTGACGGGGTTGATCGCGTAGCGGTCGAGGAACACGCCCGTCTTCGGCCGGTCGGTGTTCTGACGCTCGATCTCGGTCTGCTTGCGCACCTGGTCGAGGTAGTCCTGGAAGGCCATCCGCACGTCGGGCGACGAGCCGGCCGCGAGCTCGGCGGCGAGGTCGCTGTCGGGCGCGACGACCATGAAGGTGGCGCCGTGCAGCGTGTCGGGGCGCGTCGAGAAGACCGTGACCTTCTCGTCACGGCCCTCGATCTCGAAGTCGATGTCGGCGCCGACCGAGCGGCCGATCCAGTTGCGCTGCATCTGCAGCACCTTGTGCGGCCAGAATCCCTCGAGCTGGTTCAGATCGTCCAGCAGGCGATCGGCGTACTCCGTGATCTTGAAGTACCACTGCGTGAGCTTCTTCTTCACGACCTCGGCGCCGCAGCGCTCGCAGTGGCCGTCGACGACCTGCTCGTTCGCGAGCACCGTCTGGTCGTTGGGGCACCAGTTGACCGGGCTCTCCTTGCGGTAGGCCAGGCCGCGCTCGTGCAGCTGCAGGAACAGCCACTGGTTCCAGCGGTAGTAGTCCTCGTCGCTCGTGTGGAGCACGCGGCTCCAGTCGAACGAGACGCCGTACGCCTTCAGGCTCTCGCGCTGCTGCGCGATGTTGTCGTACGTCCAGCGGCTCGGGTCGGCCCCGCGCTGGATGGCCGCGTTCTCGGCGGGCAGGCCGAACGAGTCCCAGCCGATCGGCTGCAGCACGTTGTAGCCGCGGTGACGCCAGAAGCGCGCGACGATGTCACTGTAGAGGTAGTTCTCGGCGTGCCCCATGTGCAGGTCGCCCGAGGGGTACGGGAACATCGCGAGCACGTACTTGCGCGGACGGGTGTCGGCGTCCCCGCCGGCGAGGAACGTCCCGTGGTCGTTCCAGTAGCGCTGCCACTTCGCCTGGACGGCGTGGATGTCGTTCTCGGGATGCTCTGCGGGGTTCTGCGACACGGTGCGATGAAGCCAATCGGAATCGAAACGCGCCGCGCGGGGAGCCGCGCGGCGGGAGATCGGGAGACTCCAGGTTAGCGCGCGCCGTCGTCTCGTATGCTCGGCACGTGATCAACGAGATCCTCCTGCGGATCCTGGACGTCGTGGGGTCGGTCGACCCCGTCCTGAGAACCGCGCTCGCGGGGCTCGCGATCATGCTCGAGACGAGCGTCCTCGTCGGGCTCGTCGTCCCCGGCGACACCGTCGTCATCGTCGCCGCGACCGCGGTCGCCTCGCCCGTCGAGGGGGTCGTCCTCGGCGCCGCCGTCGTGCTCGGCGCGCTCGTCGGCGAGAGCATCGGCTTCGCTCTCGGGCGCTGGCTCGGGCCGCGCATCCGGCACTCCTGGCTCGGCCGGCGCATCGGCGAGCGCAACTGGCAGCGGTCGGAGCGCTATCTGCGCCGGCGCGGCGGGATCGCGATCTTCCTCTCGCGATTCCTGCCCGTCCTGCACTCCCTCGTCCCCCTCACGGTCGGGATGAGCGGCTACGGCTACCGGCGCTTCATCGCGTGGACGCTGCCCGCCTGCGTCCTGTGGTCGTCGCTCTACGTCTCCATCGCGGCGGGCGCCGCGACCGGCTTCCGCGAGATCGCCGACCAGGCGCACTACGCGGGCTACCTCTTCGTCGGCGCGATCGCGGTGTTCCTCCTGCTCGTGCTCCTCGGGAAGCGGATCATCGCGCGCCTCGAGCACCGCCACCTCCACGCGGGCGACGACGACCCATCCGGGGACCACGCCGGGCCCGGCGCCGACGGAGCACCCGGGCGCATGGAAGACTGAGGGCGATGCCCTCCACGACGCCCGCCCCAGGCAAGATCCACTGGGTCGCCCGCCTCGAGCGCCGCTTCCATGCGTGGCGCGAGCGCGTCGCGCGCCGGAAGGGCCGCACGCCGACCGCTGTCCCCTTCTCCGGCTACGGCGGGGAGGGATGGATCCGGGTCGTCGGCCGCGTGCTCATCGTCCCCGCGCCCAAGCACACACCCGAGGGCGAGGCGGCGAGCGTGCGCGGGTGGCGCTCGTTCGCGGGCATCCCCATCGCGTTCGCGCAGGTGACGGTGACCGTGGGCGGCGAGACGCACGAGGTGGTCGCCGACCGCGGCGGCGTCGTCGACGCGGTCATCCCCGCCGACCTCCCGTCGGGATGGCAGACCTTCCACATGTCGGTCGAGGGCGGCACGCCCACCCCGGGCAGGGTCTTCGTCGTCGACCCCGCTGTCCGCTTCGGGATCGTGTCCGACATCGACGACACCGTCATGGTCACGGCGCTGCCGCGCCCCCTGCTCGCGGCGTGGAACTCGTTCGTCCTGCACACGCACGCGCGCCAGCCCGTGCCCGGCATGGCGGTGCTGCTCGAGCGCATCGTGCGCGAGAACCCGGGATCCCCCATGCTCTACCTCTCGACGGGCGCGTGGAACGTCGCCCCGACCCTGACGGGCTTCCTGTCGCGTCATCTCTTCCCGCCCGGCGCGATGCTCCTCACCGACTGGGGGCCGACGCACGACCGGTGGTTCCGCAGCGGCACCGACCACAAGCGCACGAACCTGCGCCGGCTCGCCGACGAGTTCCCCGACATCGCGTGGCTGCTCATCGGCGACGACGGGCAGCACGACGACGAGATCTACACCGAGTTCACGCGCGAGCATCCCTCGTCGGTCTCGGCCGTGGCCATCCGCCGGCTCTCGCCCGCTCAGGCGGTGCTCGCGGGCGGCCGCACGGTCGTCGACGACCACAGCGCGGCCGGCGTGCCGTGGGTGACGGCCGACGACGGTGCGGGGCTCGCCGAGCGGCTCGAGGCCGTCGGCATCCTGAAGGCGTAGCCTGCCAGCGTGTGCGGACGCTTCGTGGTGGCCCGGGTGGGCTCGGAACTGGTCGGCCAGCTGCGCGTGGACCTCGTGTCCGACGATCTGCCGGCGCCCTCCTTCAACGTGGCGCCCACTGCGCGCGCCGCGATCGTCCTCGACTCCGCGAAGACCGACCCGCCGACGCGGAGACTCGAGCCGGCGCGCTGGGGCCTGGTGCCCTCCTGGGCCAAGGACCCGTCGATCGGCTCGCGCGCCTTCAACGCGCGCGCCGAGGAGCTCGAGGAGAAGCGGATGTTCGCTCCCGCGCTCCAGAAGCGGCGCGCGGTCGTCCCGGTGAGCGGCTACTACGAGTGGCAGGTCACGGAGGACGGCAAGATCCCGCTCTTCATCCACCCGTCGGAGGATGAGGCCCTGCTGCTCGCCGGCCTCTACGAGTGGTGGAAGGATCCGTCGAAGGCGGATGACGACCCCGCCCGCTGGATGCTGAGCTTCACGATCCTTACGCGCGACGCGATCGGCCAGCTCGGCTCCGTCCACCAGCGGATGCCCGTCTTCCTCGACGCCGACCACGCCGACGCGTGGCTCGACACCGACGTGGACTACCCCCTCGACATCCTCGACGCGGCGCTCGACGACGCGCCGCGCGTCGCAGAGGGGCTCTCCTTCCACCGCGTGAGCGCGGCCGTGGGCAACGTGCGCAACGACTCGCCCGAGCTCATCGAGCCGGTCGACTGACGACCGCCGTCGTCGAACCGGTCGATACCCTGGAGGGATGACCGTCCCCGCCGCCGCACGCGCCCACATCGAGGATCTCGCCGCCTTCGTCACGGCTTCGCCGTCGTCGTATCACGCGGCCGAGGAGATCGCCCGCCGCCTCGTCGCAAGCGGGTTCGCTCGACTCGCGGAGACGGATGCGTGGGACATCGCGCCCGGCGGGCGGTATGTCGTCGTGCGGGACGGCTCCGCGATCGCGTTCGCGGTGCCCGAGGCCGCCGGCGCCACGACGCCGTTCGCGATCGTGGGCGCCCACACGGACTCCCCCGGCTTCAAGCTCAAGCCGAAGCCCACGACCTTCGGACCGGGCGGATGGTGGCAGCTCGGCGTCGAGGTCTACGGCGGGCCGCTCCTCAACTCCTGGCTCGACCGCGAGCTCGAGCTCGCGGGGCGGGTCGTGACGTCGGATGGCGACGAGCACCTCGTGCGCACCGGCGCGCTCCTGCGCATCCCCCAGCTGGCCGTGCACCTCGACCGCTCGGTGAACGAGGGCCTCGCCCTCGACAAGCAGCGCCACACCCAGCCCGTGTGGGGCTTCGGCGACCGCGAGAGCGCCGACATCCTCGCAGCGCTCGCGTCGCTCGCCGGCACGGCGCCCGACCGCATCGACGGGTACGATCTCGTCGTCGCCGACACCCAGGAGCCGCGCGTGTTCGGCGCCGACGGCGGGCTGTTCGCGTCGGGCCGTCTCGACAACCTGCTCTCGGCGCACGCCGCCGTCACGGCCATCCGCGACGCCCGCCCCGTCTCCGCGATCGCGATGCTCGCCGCGTTCGACCACGAGGAGATCGGCAGCGCCTCCCGCTCGGGAGCGGCCGGCCCGTTCCACGAGGAGGTCCTCGTGCGCATCTCGACCGCGCTCGGGGCCGGCCCCGAGGAGAGGGCGCGCGCCTGCGCGGCGTCGCTGCACGTGTCGAGCGACGTGGGTCACGCCGTGCACCCCAACTACGCCGAGCGCCACGACCCCGCGAACCAGCCCGTGGTCGGCGGCGGCCCCATCCTGAAGATCAACGCGAACCAGCGCTACGCGACCGACGCGCACGGCGCCGCGGCCTGGGCGGCCGCGTGCCGCACCGCGGGCATCCCGACGCAGGAGTTCGTCTCGAACAACGCCATCCCCTGCGGCTCGACCATCGGGCCCATCTCGGCGACCCGACTGGGCATCCGCACGGTCGACGTCGGCGTGCCCATCCTCTCGATGCACTCGGCCCGCGAGCTCACCGCGGTCGTCGATCCCTGGTACCTCTCCCGCGGCATGGCCGCCGTCCTCGCGCGCTGACATGCCCGCCGTCGCGACCGCCGCTCCCGCGCGCCTCTCGCGCGCGCAGTGGCGCGCGCGAGAGGCGGCGCATCGGGAGCGCGCCGACGCCCTCACCGCCGGGCACCGCGAGCGCGCGGTCCGCGGAGAGAAGCACCCCGTGTGGGACTTCCTCTTCACGTACTACTCGTACAAGCCCGCTGTGCTGAGGCGCTGGCACCCCGGCGCGGGTGTCGAGCTCGACGACGCGGCCGCCGACGAGCGCTCGCAGTGGCGCTGGTACGCCGCGGGGGCGCATCCGGGCGGGCTCGTCGTCGACCGCGCAGGGTTCGAGGCGGCCAAGCCCCAGCTCGTCGGGCTCATCGACGCGATCCTGCGCCGCACCGCGGCGCGCCCCGGGCAGTTCGGCTGCTTCGGCCTCCACGAGTGGGCGATGGTCTATCGGCAGGGTGCGCACCGACATCCGCAGCCCCTCCGGCTCGGCCAGGACGGCACCGACGCCGTCGTCGACGCGCACGAGCTGCGCTGCACGCACTTCGACGCGTTCCGGTTCTTCACTCCCGAGGCCGTTCCGCGCAACCGCGAGGCCCTCACGCGCGACGGGCAGCCCGAGCGCGAGCAGCCCGGCTGCCTGCACGCGGGGATGGACGTCTACAAGTGGGCGATCAAGCTCGGCCCGCTCGTGCCCGGCGAGCTCCTGCTCGACGCCTTCGAGCTCGCCAGAGACATCCGACGTCTCGACATGGAGGCGTCACCGTACGACCTCGCGGACTGGGGCTTCGAGCCCGTGCCGATCGAGACGCCCGAGGGCAAGGCGGAGTACGTGCGGCGCCAGCGCGCGTTCGCGGAGCGCGGGAACGCGCTGCGTCGCCGGATCCTGGAGGCGTGGCAGGGCGCGCCTGCGTCATCCGATCAGCTCTGAGGCGCCGCGCACTCCCCCTCGCACGGCAGGAACGACCGCCCGGAGCCGGCGACCTGCAGGCGCAGCGCGACGACGCGCGTGGCCGCCTCGGCGAGCCGCTCCTCGGGGAGCGTTCCCGCCGCCACCGCCGCGGCGATGCCCGCGGCCATGTCCGGAGCGGTCTGCGCGTTCGAGCTCGCGACGCTGAGGACGAGGTCGGCCCCGGCGGAGATCGCGGTGACCGCGTTCTGCACCGGGTCCTGGTACGCGGGGACGCGGCTCTGGACGAGCATCCCCAGGTCATCGGTCACCGCGACGCCCTCGAAGCCGAGCTCCTCCCGGAGGATGCGGTACCACTCCGGCGAGAGCGACGCGGGCGCCGCGTCGACCGCCGTGTAGGCGAGGTGCCCGGTCATCACGAGCGGCACCTGCGCCGAGATGCCCGCCGAGAACGGACGCGCGTCGCGCGAGCGCCACTGCGACAGCGGCGTGTCGGTCGTGGGGATGGTGAAGTGCGAGTCCTCGCGGACGGCCCCGTGACCCGGGAAGTGCTTGAGCGCCGAGAGCGCATACGGGGCCTCGCCCGTTACCGCGGCGGCCACACGCGAGGTCGCGTCGCTCGGCGTCTCGCCGAGCACACGGCGCCAGATGAACGACCCCGTGTCGGACGTCGTGTCGGCGACGATGCCGAAGTTCACGCCGATGCCGGCACGCGCCACGAGGGCGCCTCGCGTCGCGAACGCGTCCTCGGTCGCTCCCGGCGACTCGTCGCGCAGCGCACGCGCGGAGTCGGCGCGATCCCAGTAGAGCCGCGACACGGAGCCGCCCTCCTGGTCGACGGCGACAAGGGGCGGCAGCGCCGGGTCGACGACCATGGCGTCGGTGAGCGAGCGCACCTGCTCCTCCCAGCCGACGTTCGCGCCCATGAGCAGGAACCCGCCGAGATTGCTGTCGGCGAGATAGGCGCGCACGGTGTCGGCGTCGCGCGAGGGGATGTGCCCCATCACCACCGTGCCGGCGCGCTGCTCGGGGGTCATGTCCGCGACGATCTGCGCCGCTCGCTGGGTGTACGCGTCGGCATCGGCCGCCTCGACGCGGACGGTCTGCTCCGCGGGCGGCTCCGGCGCCTCGGTGGGCGCCTCGCTCGGGCTCTCCGAGGGCGCGGGGGTCGCGCCCTCCTCGGCGGGCGCGTCGGTTTCCGACGGCGCCGCGGTGCCGGTCGGCGACGCCGTCGGCGTCGGCGCGGCCGAGGGCGCTGCGGTCGCGGGCGCCGCGCCGAGCAGGATCGCGGTGAGGGCGATGGCGGCCGCCGCTCTCGTGAGCCCCTGAATCCCGCCGCGCCCGCCGTGTGCCATCCCCATAGCGCAATGCTAAGCCGGGCCGCGGTTTGTGACGGTCTTGTAAACACCCGCGGCGGCTCACTTCCCAGGTCCCGGCGCTGTGAAAACCCTGTGCGAGGATTCTCGGGTCAGCGCCGACGAACCCGTTCGGCGCTCCTTTCGATGTGCGAAGCATCAGGAAAGAGGGAAGTTCCATGACGACTGTCCACAACGGCGTCCGACGTCGGGCCTGGATCACGGCGGTCCCCGCCGTCGCGGCGATCGCCCTCGCGGGCTGCGCGGGCGGCCAGGGCGGCGGCGGCGCGGAGCCCGCAGCGGGCGAGAACCAGATCCTCGTCGGCACGACCGACAAGGTCACCACGCTCGACCCGGCAGGCTCCTACGACAACGGGTCGCTTGCGGTCCAGACGCAGGTGTTCCCGTACCTCGTGAACACCGCACCCGGCAGCACGGAGGTCGTGCCCGACCTCGCCGAGAGCGCCGAGTTCACGTCGCCGACGCAGTACACGGTGACCCTGCCCGAGGGCCTCGAGTTCGCCAACGGCAACCCGCTCACCTCGAGCGACGTGAAGTTCTCGTTCGAGCGCCAGATCGCGATCGCCGACCCGAACAGTGCGTGGTCCCTGCTCTACAACCTCGACTCGATCGACACCCCCGACGAGACGACCGTGGTCTTCAACCTGAAGACCGAGAACGACCAGGTGTTCCCGTACATCCTCACGAGCTTCCCCGGCGCGATCGTCGACGAGGACGTCTTCGCCGCCGACGCGCTCACGCCCGACGAGGACATCGTCGAGGCCGAGGCGTTCGCGGGACCGTACTCGATCACGTCCTACACGTTCAACGAGATCATCGAGTTCACGCCGAACGAGGCCTACCAGGGCCTCATCGACGCGCCCGCGAACGACGGCGTCATCCTGAACTACTACGCCGAGTCGTCGAACCTCAAGCTCGCGGTGCAGCAGGGCGATGTCGATGTCGCGTATCGCAGCCTGTCCCCCGCCGACGTCGCCGATCTCTCGGGCGACGACGCGCTCACGGTCCACGAGGGCCCGGGCGGCGAGATCCGCTACATCGTGTTCAACTTCCACACGCAGCCCTACGGCTCGGAGACGGAGGACGCCGACGAGGCCAAGGCGCTCGCCGTGCGGCAGGCGGTCGCGTCGCTCATCGACCGCGACGAGCTGAGCGAGCAGGTCTACAACGGCACGTACACGCCCCTCTACTCGTACGTTCCCGAGGGATTCATCGGCGCGACCGAGGTCCTGAAGGACCTCTACGGCGACGGCGACGGCGGCCCCGACGCGGCGAGCGCCGAGCAGATCCTCTCCGACGCGGGGGTGGAGACGCCCGTCGCGCTGAGCCTGCAGTACAGCCCCGATCACTACGGGCCGAACTCGGGCGACGAGTACGCCCTCATCGAGAAGCAGCTCGAAGCGGACGGCCTCTTCGACGTCTCGCTGAACTCGACCGAGTGGACGCAGTACTCGGAGGACCGCGTCGCCGACGTGTACCCCGCATACCAGCTGGGATGGTTCCCCGACTACTCGGACGCCGACAACTACCTCACGCCGTTCTTCCTCACGGAGAACTTCCTCGTGAACCACTACGAGAACCCCGAGGTCAACGACCTCATCCTCCAGCAGGCCGTCACGCCCGACGAGGGCGAGCGCACGGCGCTCATCGAGCAGATCCAGGCGATGGTCGCCGAGGATCTCTCGACCGTGCCGTACCTCCAGGGCGCGCAGACCCTCGTCAGCGCGTCCGACATCGAGGGCGTGCTCCTCGACGCCTCGTTCAAGCTGCGCTTCGCACCCCTGACGCGCTGACCGCCGAGGAGAGGGCGGGCCGGACGACCTCCGGCCCGCCCTCTCCGGCATGATGGAGAACCTCCTGTGACCGACACCCTCACCCCGCCGGAGGCGACCACAGCGTCGCTCGTCCGGCGTGCGAGCGGAGGGCACGGCCTCTGGCGCTACGTGCTCGTCCGCTTCCTGCTCATCTTCCCGACCGTCCTCATCCTCGTGACGACCGTGTTCGTGCTCATGCGCGCGACCGGCGATCCCATCACGGCCGCGCTCGGCGGTCAGCTCACGCCCGCGCAGCTCCAGGAGCGCATCGAGGCGGCCGGCTACGACCGGCCCATCCTCGTGCAGTACCTCGAGTACCTCGGCCGCATCGCGGTAGGCGACTTCGGCACGACGCTCGACAACCAGCCCGTCGGCGACATGCTGCTCCGCTACGGCGGCGCGACGCTCGAGCTCGCGGTCTATGCGCTCATCGTGGCGTTCGCGGTCGGCATCCCGCTCGGCATGATCGCGGCGGCCGTCCGCGACCGCTGGGGCGACGCCGTGCTGCGCGTGTTCGCGATCCTCTGCTACGCGACGCCCGTGTTCTTCGCGGGGATCCTGCTCAAGCTCGTCTTCTCCGTCTGGCTCGGCGTCCTGCCGACCTCGGGTCGCGCGTCCCCGCGCGTGGAGATCGGGCTCAACCGCCTCGACGGCGCGACGGGGATCTACACGATCGACGCCATCCGCAGCGGCAACCCCGCCTACATCTCGGACGTGCTCTCGCACGCGGTGCTGCCGGGCCTCGCGCTCGGGCTCCTCACCGCGGGCGTGTTCCTCCGCCTCGTGCGGACGAACGTCATCGGCACGCTGTCGATGCCGTACATCGACGCGGCGCGCTCCCGCGGCGTCCGCGAGCGGCGCCTCGTCGCGACGCACGCGTATCGTCCTGCGCTCATCCCGATCGTGACGGTCATCGGCCTCCAGATCGCGATGCTCCTCGGCGGCGCCGTGCTCACCGAGACGACGTTCGAGTGGACGGGCCTGGGCTTCCAGCTCGCCGAGTTCCTCCGGGCACGCGACTTCGTCGCGGTGCAGGGCATCGTCGCCCTGCTGGCCGTCATCGTCGCGCTGTCCAACTTCATCGTCGACATCATCGCGGCGTTCATCGACCCGAGGGTGAGGTACTGACATGGCGAAGGCATCCCTCTTCGCGCGTCTCCCCGTCGTCCGCTCGTACCGGCAGTCGGTGGGTCTCCAGCGGGGCATGCTCACCGCGGGCCTCGCGATCTGCGCGGTGTTCCTCCTCACGGCGATCCTCGCGCCGGTTCTCGCCCCGTACGGCTTCTCGCAGCTGTCGGATGCCGGCGGCACCTTCGGCGCGCGACAGGCGCCGAGCGCGGAGCACGTCCTCGGAACGACCGCCGGCGGCTTCGATGTGCTGTCCCGCGTCATCTGGGGCACGCAGACCGCACTGTTCGCGATCGTCGTCTCGGTCGCGATGTCGATCTTCATCGGCATCCTGCTCGGCGTGGTCTCCGGCTATCTCGGCGGCTGGCTCGACCGCGTGCTCGTCGTGATCTGCGACGCGATCTACGCGTTCCCCACGCTCCTGCTCGCGATCGTCGCGGCGATCGTCATCTCGGGCGGTCAGTCGAGCCTCGTCGGCGGCGTCTTCGCCGCCGCCATCTCGATCACGGTCGTGTTCATCCCGCAGTACTTCCGGGTCGTCCGAGCGGAGACCGTGCGCATCAAGTCGGAGGCGTTCGTCGAGTCGGCGAAGGTCATCGGCGCGTCGCCCTGGCGGATCATGATGCGCCACGTGCTGCGCAACGCGACCCGCACGCTGCCGCTCATCTTCACGCTCAACGCGTCGGAGGCCATCCTCACGCTCGCGGGGCTGGGCTTCCTCGGGTTCGGCATCGAGCCGACAGCCGCGGCCGAGTGGGGCTACGACCTCAACCGCTCGATCGAGGACGTCACGAGCGGCGTGTGGTGGACATCGATCTTCCCCGGCGTCGCCATCGTGCTCGTGGTGCTCGGCATCACGCTCGTCGGCGAGAGCCTCAACGACCTCGCGGACCCGCGGCTGCGCACGCGCCGTGCGGTCGCGAAGAGGGCCGTCGTGGCGGCCGAAGGAGGAGTGAGCGCATGACGCAGGAGCAGTCCGCCGTCCGCATCCAGGGTCTCGACGTCACGTTCGCGACCGACGGCGGCGACGTCCACGCGGTGCACGGCATCGACCTCGACGTCCGCCCCGGCGAGGTGCTCGCCGTCGTCGGCGAGTCGGGCAGCGGCAAGACCGTCACGGCGCGCGCGATCCTCGGGCTCCTGCCCGAGACCGCGCGCGTCGACGGCGCCGTCGTGCTGTCGGGGCAGGATGTCGTCGCGCTGTCGCCCGATCGCCTGCGCGCGGTGCGCGGCACCGAGGCGGCGATGATCTTCCAGGAGCCGATGACCGCGCTCAATCCCGTCTTCACGGTGGGATGGCAGATCGCGGAGGGCATCAGGGCCCACGAGCGCATCGGGCGGAAGGAGGCGCGCGAGCGAGCCGTCGAGATCCTGCGCAAGGTCGGCATCCCCGACCCCGAGCGCCGCGTCGACGACTACCCTCACCAGTTCTCGGGCGGGCAGAAGCAGCGCATCGTGATCGCGCAGGCCCTCGTCCTGGGCCCGAAGGTGATCATCGCCGACGAGCCGACGACGGCTCTCGACGTGACCGTGCAGGCCGAGATCCTCGACCTCCTGCGCCGGGCCCGCGACGAGTTCGGCACCGCGATCGTCCTCATCACCCACAACATGGGGGTCGTGGCCGATCTCGCCGACCGGGTCGCCGTCATGTACCGCGGCGACATCGTCGAGACCGCGCGCGCGGTCGACCTGTTCGCCCGACCTCAGCACGCGTACACGCAGCGCCTGCTCGCGGCCGTGCCGCGGCTCGCCATCGCCGATCGCCCCTACACGGGCGACGCCGACGCCGAGCCCGTCGTCCGCGCCGAGGGACTCGAGATCGAGTACCCCGGACGCTTCGGGGCGCGCGGCTTCCGTGCGGTCGACGGCGTGAGCTTCGACATCCGCCCGGGTGAGGTCCTCGGGCTCGTCGGGGAGTCGGGCTCGGGCAAGACGACGATCGGCCGGGCGATGGCCGCGCTCGCTCCCGTCACGGGCGGCTCGCTGCGCGTGCTCGGGGCGGAGCTCAACGGCATCCGCGAACGGGACTTCCGGGCGCGTCGGCGGGAGATCGGCTTCGTCTTCCAGGACCCGGCGTCGAGCTTCAACCCGCTGCTCACGATCGGCGCCTGCGTCGCCGAGCCGCTGCGCGTGCACGGCGTCGGGCAGAGCGAGGCCGACGACCGCGTCGCCGAGCTGCTCGAGGCGGTGCACCTGCCACCCGAGGTCGCACGGCGGTTCCCCCACGAGCTCTCTGGCGGCCAGCGGCAGCGCGCGAGCCTCGCGCGGGCGCTCGTGCTCGAGCCCAAGCTCGTGATCGCCGACGAGCCGACGAGCGCGCTCGACGTCTCGGTCCAGGCGCGCGTGCTCGAGCTCTTCACGGAGCTGCAGGAGCGATTCGGCTTCGCTGCCCTGTTCATCACGCACGACCTCGCCGTGGTCGACCTGCTCGCGCATCGCGTCGTCGTGCTCCACAGGGGCCGCATCGCCGAGCAGGGCCGCACCGCCGACGTGCTGGGCGCGCCGCAGGATGCGTACACCCGCCGGCTCATCGCGTCGCTGCCCGTGCCCGACCCCGTCCTGCAGGCGCAGCGGCGCGCGGAGTGGGAGCGCGTCGCGGCAGCGGGCTGACCGCTCCCGGTCGCCGGGCTCCGGCTCGGCGACCGGGACTCAGCCGCCGATCGCGTTCATCCCGCGTGCGGGCTGCAGGAACGACGGATCGTCGATCGCGTGGCCGGGCAGCTTGCGGATGATGCAGCCGCGCAGCATCGCGTCGAGGTGCTGCTCCTCGACGCCCGGCGCGTGCCCTGCGCGCAGGATCGGCAGAAGGTCGAACTCGGTCGTCGAGAAGAGGCAGTTGCGCAGCTGGCCGTCGGCCGTGAGCCGCAGCCGGTCGCAGGTGCCGCAGAACGGCGCCGTGACCGAGGCGATGACGCCGACCGAGTGCGGCCCGCCGTCGAGGAGCCAGGTCTCCGCCGGAGCGCCCCCGCGCCCGGGCACGGGCGTGAGCTCCCACCGCGCGGACAGCGCGTCGAGGATCTCCTCGCGCGTGACCATCCGCTCGCGCGACCACGTGTGGCCCGCGTCGAGCGGCATCTGCTCGATGAACCGCATCTGCGCGCCGTGGCCGACCGCGAACGCGACGAGGTCGACGAGCTCGTCGACGTTGACGTCGCGCATCGCGACGGCGTTGAGCTTGAGCGGACGCAGCGGCGACGCCGCGGCCGCCGCGATCCCCTCGAGCACGTCGCCGAGGCGATCCCGGCGCGTGAGCTCCCGGAACCGCTCGCGGTCGAGCGTGTCGATCGAGATGTTCAGGCGGCTCAGCCCCGCCGCGACGAGACCGGGCAGGAACTCCAGGAGGCGGATGCCGTTCGTCGTCATCGCGATCTGCACGGGGCCATCCGGGCCTTCGAGCCGCGCGAGCCGCCGCACGACCTCGACGATGTCGGAGCGCAGCAGGGGCTCCCCGCCCGTGAGGCGGAACGTGGTGATGCCCGCGGCCGCGGCCACCGCCGCCACGCGCTCGATCTCGTCGAGGGAGAGGATGCTCGTGCGCGCGAGCCACTCGTTCCCCTGCTCGGGCATGCAGTACGTGCAGCGCAGCGAGCAGCGGTCGGTCAGCGAGATGCGCAGGTCCCGGTGGACACGGCCGTGCGTGTCGACGAGAGGCGGTGAGCTGCGCATCCGTCCAGCGTAGGCCCGCTGCGCCGCGCGGGGGCGCGCCGCAGCCGTCAGGCCGGCCGGACGTGGACGTCGGACGGGTCGACCGAGAGCCAGATCGGGTCGTCGCGCTGCAGGCGCAGCTCCGCGAGGCGAGCGGATGTCAGGTCGACCGCGATCTCGGGAGCGCTCGTGCGCACGCGGCCGCCCGCGGGCAGGGGCTCGATGCGCGCGACGCGCGAGAGCCAGCGGCCGGGCGACGCCGGGCTGTCCCCCGCCACGCGCACCGCACCGGTCCAGGTGCTCTCTGCCGTGTGCTCGACGCGGACCGACCGCATCGGGAAGATCGCCGCGGCCGGGGCGCCCTCGGCGACATGCGTGCGGTGGGACGACGCGAGACGCGGCCCGGGGCCGGATTCGCGCGGCGTCCAGTGGCCATCCGCGAACACGCCCTCGAGCCGGTTGAGCCCCGCGATCTCCGCGACGTAGGCGGTCGCGGGCGCCGCGAGCACGGCGGGGATCCGGTCCGACTGCGTCACGCGCCCCCGCTCGAGGACGACCATCCGCTGCGCGAGCGCGACGGCGTCGACGAGTTCGCGCGTGACGACGAGCGCGGTCGTCAGGGTCGCCGCGAGCTGCTCGCGGAGCATCTGGCGCACGTCGTCCGCCTCGCGCGCGTCGAGCCGCGCGAGCGGGTCATCGAGGAGGAGCACCCGCGGTGCCGCCGCAAGGGCGCGCGCCACCGCGACCCGCACCCGGCCGCCGGGCGAGAGCTCGCGCGGGTGATGGTCGCCCGCTCCGGGGAGCCCGACGTGCCACAGCCACTCGTCCGCCTCCTGGCGAGCGAGACCGCGCGGGACCCCCCGATGCCGCAGCCCGTCGGCGACGATGTCCCGGAGGCGGAGGTGCTCGGGCAGGTCCGGCGCGCCGGCGACGAGCGCGATGCCCCGCCGCGCGGGGCGGAGGTGCCGACGGCGGTCGATCCGGATGCCCGCATCGAGCTCGATCGAGCCGTCGGACAGGCGGATGGTCCCGGCGAGCGCGGCGAGGAGCGTCGAGGCGCCCGAGCCGCGGGGTCCCATCACCGCGACGATCTCGCCGTGGTGCAGCTCGATCCGCGCGTTGAGCGCGAGCGCGCGGCTACGGTCGACGCGCACATCCGCGCGGAGCACGGGCGGGCTCAGCCGCAGAGCGCCGGTGTCGACCGGCACGGTGTGCGCGCCCCTGCGCATCCGGACCGATTCCCCCATGAGCCCCCTCCCCTTTCCGATCCTGCCTCGGCGATGCCCGGAAGGGAATGGATCGCCCGAGAATCGCGGGCGACGCGGACGCCGTACCCTGATCCCATGCCGTTCCCGCCGCTCGTCGAGCCCGTCCCCGCGCTGAGCGCCGCCGAGCAGCGGCGCACGGCCCGCCACCGCTCGCTCGCTGCGCTCGGCGATGACGGGCAGCGCCGGCTCGCTGCGGGGCACGTCGCGATCGTCGGCGCGGGCGGGCTCGGCTCCCCGGCCGTGCTCGCCCTCGCCGCCGCCGGTGTCGGGACGCTCACGGTGATCGACGACGACGACGTGGAGCTGACCAACCTGCAGCGGCAGGTCATCCACCGCCTCTCCGACGTCGGGGCGCCGAAGGTCGACAGCGCCGTGCGCGTCGCGGGCGAGATCGCACCGGAGGTGCGGGTGCGGGCCGTCCGGGAGCGCCTCACGGACGACAGCGCGGCGCGCCTCCTCGAGGGCGCCGACGTCGTGCTCGACGGCTCCGACCTCTTCTCGACGCGCTCGGCCGTCGCGGCGGCCTGCGCGACATCGGGCACGCCGCTCGTCTGGGGCACCGTCCAGGAGACCGACGCGCAGCTCACGGTCTTCTGGTCGCGCCCTCCCGCGGGCGTCGCACCCGTCGTGCTCGACGACCTCTACCCGGCTGATCGCGTCGGCGAGCCGCCCACGTGCGCCGCCGTGGGCGTGCTCGGTCCCCTCTGCCTGCAGCTCGGAGCCCTCATGGCGACGCAGGCGATCGCGCTCCTCGCGGGCGTCGGCGACCCGCTCGTCGGCCGCCTGCTGCTCGTCGACGCGCTCGGCACGCGCTTCCGCGAGATCCCGCTGCGCGGCGCGGCGCAGTCGCGCGAGGGCGGGGCGACCAGCCGACCGCGCACGGTGACCGCGTCCGGCTCTCCCGCGCACCCGGTCGAGATCGTGCCGGTCGACGCCGCGGCTGCCGAGCTCGCGAGCCCCGCCGCCCCGATCGTGATCGACGTGCGCGAGGCCGAGGAGCTCGAGGCGGGCATCGTGCCCGGCTCGCGTCACATCCCCCTCGCCGACCTGCTCGACGCGCCCGAGCGCGTCGCCCGCGAGGTCGGCGACCGCCCCGTGCTCATCGTGTGCCAGATCGGGGGCCGAGCGCGGCGGGCGGCGACGGCCCTCGCCCCCTTCACGCGAGCGAGGGTGCTCGATGGCGGCTACGCGGCATGGCGCGAGAGGGAGGACGCGCGGTGAGCGGCCGCCTGCGCACCGTGGAGGAGCATCTCGCGGCCATCCTCGCGGAGGTCCGCGCCCTCGACCCGGTCGAGGTCCCGCTCGCCGCAGCGGGCGGGCGCGTGCTCGCCGAGGCGCTGCGGGCGCGCGTCGACATCCCGGTGTTCGACAACTCGGCGATGGACGGCTTCGCGGTCCGCTTCGACGACGTCGCCGAGGCGAGCCCGGGGCACGCCGTCACCCTGCGCGTCGTCGCCGATCTGCCCGCCGGCGACCCTGCCGACCCGGCGCTCGGCGCAGGGGAGGCCATCCGCATCATGACCGGGGCGTCCGTGCCCACGGCTGCCGACGCGATCGTGCCGTTCGAGGACACGCGCGACGGCCTCGCCGCGTCGCTCGGCGAGATCGCGGTGCTCCGTGCGCCGCACTGCCGGGGCGCTCACATCCGGAGACAGGGCGAGGACCTCTGCGCGGGCGACGAGGTGCTCCCGGCCGGGGTTGTGCTCACTCCCCATGCCCTCGGCGCCGCGGCCGCCGCCGGCATCGGCGGTGCGGTGCGGGTGCACCGCCGCCCTCGGGTCGTGGTCCTCTCCACCGGCAGCGAGCTCGTGCCGTCGGGCGAGCCCCTCGCCCGCGGTCAGATCCCCGAGTCCAACTCGACCCTGCTCGCGGGGCTCGCCGCCGCGGCAGGCGCCGAGATCGTGCGCGTGGCCGTGTCGTCCGACGACGAGCAGGCGTTCGGCGAGCTCCTGCACGCGGCACACGACGCGGATGCGGTGATCACCTCCGGTGGGGTCAGCGCGGGCGCGTACGAGGTCGTGAAGAACGCGCTCGCGGGGCAGGTCGCCTTCGTCAAGGTCGCGATGCAGCCCGGTAAGCCGCAGGCCTTCGGCCGTCTCGCCGACGGCCCGCTGCTGTTCGGCCTCCCGGGCAATCCCGTGAGCGCCGCGGTGTCGTTCGAGGTGTTCGTGCGCCCCGCGCTGCGCGCGATGCAGGGTATCCGAGACACCGCCCGCCCCGTCATCCGGCTGCCCGCCGCGGTCGGATGGCGCACGCCCGCCGGGCGACGCCAGTACCTGCCGACGATCGTGGACACATCGGACCCCGCGCGCTGGTCGGTGCGCCCGGCCGCACCGGGCGGATCGGGCTCTCATCTCGCGGGGAGCCTCGCGGCGGCGACGGCGTACGCGGTCGTTCCCGCGGAGGTCGACGCTGTCGCGGCGGGCGACCCCGTGGATGTCATGCTGTTGTCATGACCTTCACGCACCTGGATGCCGCGGGCCACGCCCGCATGGTCGACGTCACGGCGAAGCAGCCCACGGTCCGCTCCGCGACAGCGCGCGGCTTCGTGCGCTGCGCACGCGCGACGGCCGACGCCCTGCGCGACGGCGCCGTGCCGAAGGGCGACGTCCTGGCTGTCGCGCGCATCGCGGGGATCCAGGGAGCCAAGCGCTGCGCCGAGCTCCTGCCGCTCGCGCACGTGATCGGCGTGCACGGTGCACGCGTCGACCTCGCCGTGGAGGACGAGGGCGTCGCGATCGAGGCGGAGGTCCGCACCGCCGACCGGACGGGCGTCGAGATGGAGGCCCTCACGGCCGTGACGGTGGCGGCGCTCGCTGTCGTCGACATGATCAAGGGCATCGACCGATCCGCGGCGATCGAGAGCGCGCGCATCGTCGCGAAGTCCGGCGGGCGCTCCGGCGACTGGATCCGCGACGGCGAGGCGCCGGCATGACGCGTGTGCGCTACTTCGCCGCCGCCGAGGAGGCCGCGGGCGTCGCCGAGGAGGAGCGCACGGAGGCGACGCTCGACGCGCTCCGCGCGGCGCTCGTCGCCGACCACCCGGCCCTCGGGTCCGTGCTGCCGCGCTGCGCCGTCCTCGTCGACGGCGAGCGCCGCGACGACGACGCTCCGCTCGCGGGCGCCGTGCACGTGGACGTGCTGCCGCCGTTCGCGGGCGGGTGAGCCTCAGCCCCCGATGCCCTTCCAGGCGGCCGTGCCGTCGGCCTCGACCTGGCGCTTCCACACGGGGAGCTCGCGCTTGATGTCCTCGATGAGCTGACGGCACGCCGCGAACGCCTCGGCTCGGTGCGCCGACGCGGCCGCGATGACCACCGCCGCGTCGCCCACGCCCAGGTGCCCGACGCGGTGGCTCACGGCGACCGTCGCGCCGTGGTCAGTGGCGGCCCGCCCGGCGAGCGATGCGAGCACGCGCTCGGCGTCCGGATGCGCGGTGTACTCGAGCGCCACGACCGCTCCCCCGGCGTCCGGGTCGTGGTCGCGCACACGGCCGACGAACGACGTCTCCGCGCCCGCGCGCGGATCGTCGACGGCCGCGAGATGCGCGGCGACGTCGAGCGGCTCGGCGCTGATGCGCGCGATCGCGACCCGACCGGCGCCGGTCACGCGTGGTCTCCGCCGTCGAGCTGCGACACGACGTGCCCGGCGACCGAGAGCACGACCGGCATCCCACTGTCCACGGCTCGCGGCGCACCGGGCAGGTTCACGACGAGCGCCGACCCGGCGATGCCCGCGAGGCCGCGGGTCAGCATGCCGGCCGGCTTCTCCTGCGCGCCGCGACGGCGCAGCTCCTCGGCGATCCCGGGCACCTCCCGATCGAGCACCGCGCGCGTGCCCTCGGGCGTCCGATCGCGCGGCCCGACGCCCGTGCCGCCCGTCGTCACGACGAGGCGCGCGCCGTCTGCGACCGCCTGCCGCAGAGCCGCCGAGACGGAGGCCTCGCCGTCCGGGACGACCCGCGCGGGCTCGCACCGCCATCCCGCGGCACGCAGGGCGTCGACGGCCCGCGGGCCCGCGGCGTCCTCGCGCTCCCCCGCCGCCGAGCGGTCGCTCACGGTCACGACGACCGCGAGCGGCGGCGTCTTCTCGTCCGACATCACAGCGACCAGCCTAGGGCGCGATGCGGCGCGTTACGCTCGTGGCCATGTCGTCCGCGCACGCACAGCTCCCGGCGTCGACGGCGCGCGCGCAGCTCGAGGCACTCGCGGCCGACCCGGGGTTCGAAGGCCCGTGGGCGCGCGAACGGGCGCAGCTCATGGCGGGCGCCACTCGGCCCGCGGCCGTGCTCGTGCTGTTCGGCGTCCTGGACGCGCTCCCCGCATCCGCCGCGCACGATCGCTGCGCGGTCTCGAGCGACCTCGACGTGCTGCTGCTCGCGCGCGCGACCACCCTGCGCTCCCATGCAGGGCAGATCGCCTTCCCGGGCGGCCGCGTGGAGCCCGGCGACCGCGACATCGTCGCGGCGGCCCTGCGGGAGGCGCGCGAGGAGACGGGGCTCGACCCCGCCGGCGTCGACGTTCTCGGCGCGCTCCGCGAGATCCCCGTGCCGGTCTCGGGCCACCTCGTGACCCCGGTGCTCGCCTGGTGGCGGCGCCCCTCGCCTGTTCGCGCGGTCGACGCGGCCGAGTCGTCGTCCGTGTTCCGCGCTCCGGTCGCGGATCTCCTCGCGCCTGAGAACCGCCGCACCTCCGTCACCCGCCGCGGCGGGCGCGAGTGGCGCGGCCCCGCGTTCGTGCTCGCGGATCCGCGCACGCGCGAGGAGCGCGTCGTGTGGGGCTTCACGGCGGGTGTGCTCGACGCGATGTTCGATCGGCTCGGCTGGACCGAGCCGTGGGACGAGGGCCGGATCATCGACGTTCCGGTGTGACCCCGCGATCGGGGAGGATGGAGCGGTGACCCTCGGACTCCTCCTCGACGTCGACGGCCCGCTCGCGAGCACCGTCACCCGCACCCTGCGCGTGCCATCGATCGCGCCCGACCTCGTCGCCCTCGCGCATGCGGGTGCGCCCGTGGTGTTCAACACCGGGCGCTCGCACGCCTTCCTCGTGGAGCGGGTCATCCCGGCGCTCGCGGATGCGGGGCTCCGCGCCGACGCCCCGGTCTGGGGCGTCGGAGAGAAGGGCGCGACGTGGTTCGCGCTCGACGCGTCGGCCGAGACGCCGCGCGCCGGGCAGGTGCACGCCGACGAGGCGCTGCGGCCGCCGCAGGAGCTGCTCGACGCCATCCGCGCGCTCGCCGAGCGCGAGCGCGACCTCATGTTCTGGGACGACACCAAGCGGACGATGATCTCCGTCGAGCAGAACGTCGACACGGCCAACGCCGACTACCTCGCGGCGCAGCCCGCGTTCGTCGCGGCCTGCCAGGCCGTGATCGACGAGCTGGCGCTCGCCTCCGACTTCCACATCGTCCCGACGATCATCTCGGTCGACATCGAGCATGTGACGGCGGGCAAGGCCCTCGGCGCCGAGCGCGCGCTCGGCCTCATCGAGGAGCGGATGGCCGCGCCGCGCCGCTGGTTCACGGCGGGAGACTCCCCGAGCGACTACGACATGGCCGCCTGGCTGCACGCGCGGGGCGACGAGGTCGTGCACCTCGACGTGCGCCCTGCGGGCGGCGTCCCCGCTGTCGGGTTCGAGGTCATCCGCGACATCCCCACCGCGGAGCGCGCCGAGGACGACCTGACCGCCGCGCACCTCACGCGCCTGCGCGGCGACCTCGGCGCCTGACGGCCCCTCTGCCCCCCGCGCGACGTAGCCTGGTGACGCGGAGGTGATGGCGATGGCAGCACGCGAGCGCGAGCAGCCCGACGACCCGCGGCTCGCAGCCGCCCAGTATCGGATCGACCGCATCCGCGAGGAGCTCGGCGAGCCGGCGGATGAGGACGAGCGCCGCAGCACGGCCGGGGCCGCGACGGCGTCGGATCGGCACGCGTACGTCGAGATGGTCATCCAGCAGGCGATGCGCCGCGGCGAGTTCGACGACCTGCCGGGAGCGGGCCGCCCGATCGAGGGACTCGGGACGTCGCACGACCCGGACTGGTGGATCCGCCGCAAGATCGAGCGCGAGGGGCTCACCGGGATCGGCCCGCCCGCTCTCCAGCTGCGCACCGAGCATGCCGCATTGCACGAGACCCTCGACGGCTTCTCGCGCGAGGCCGACGTGCGCGCGCATCTCGACGACTTCAACCGCCGCGTCAGGCTCGCCCGCATGCAGCTGCTCGGCGGGCCTCCCGTCGTCACGCCCACGGTCGACATCGACGCCGAGGTCGCGGCGTGGGCGGAGCGCCGCGACGAGCGTCGTCGCGCCGCCGCGCGTCCGGCAGCCCCCGAGGAGCCCCCGCGCCGGGGCTTCCTCCGCCGTCGCCGCTGACGCGGTCCGTCGCGGCATGCGCCCTCGCGCCACAGGCAGGTCCCCTCGCGCAGCCGGATGTGCTTGCCGCAAGCGGCCGCCATCGGCCGTCCTGACCGGCCCTTCGCGGCAAGTGCCCTGGCACCACCCGACGTCCATCCACCCGAGCACCCCCGGCACGAACCCCCGCACGGGGGGCGCCCCCGCGCCGGGGCTTCCTCCGCCGTCGCCGCACCTGACTCCTCCTCCGGTCTCGTAGCATCGTCCCGATGACCGATGCACCTTCCGGCGGCCCCACGGCCGGCGCACACGACCCCCGCACCGCCCGGCGCGTGCCCGAGGCGCTCGACGCGTACCAGCAGCGCGAGCGGAACCCGGAGTACCGCGTCGACGTCGAGCGGATCCGCTTCTCGCCGTACTACTCGCGGCTGTCGGCCGTGACGCAGGTCATCGCGCAGGCCGGCGCCGGCCTCGCGGTGCACAACCGGCTCACGCACTCGGTCAAGGTTGCCGCCGTCGCCCGCGGCATCGCCGTGCAGCTCGCGAACGGCGAGCATGCGGCCCTCGTGGATCGGCTCGGCGGATGCGACCCCGTCGTGGTGCAGGCCGCCGCTGCGGCCCATGACCTCGGCCATCCGCCCTTCGGGCACCTCGGCGAGCAGACCCTCGACCGGCTCGCGAAGGACCGCTTCGGCCTCCGCGAGGGCTTCGAGGGCAACGCCCAGACGTTCCGCATCATCACGCGCCTCGACGAGTACGACCGCGCGGGCGCGGGGCTCAACCTCACGGCGGCCGTGCGCGCGGCCGTGCTGAAGTACCCGTGGCTGCGGGGCGAGGGCGACGACTGGTTCGGCCGCGACGAGGCTCCGCGCGGGATCACGCCCGCGAGCCCCGGCACGGGCGCGTACAAGTTCTCGGCCTTCGCGCTCGACGTGCACGAGATGCACGAGGCCCGCGCGGCGTACCCCGAGATCGCACCCCTCCAGCAGACCGTCGAGTGCTCGGTCATGGACATCGCCGACGACATCGCCTACTCGCTCCACGACCTCGACGACTTCTACCGTGCCGGTCTGCTCAACCAGTCCACGATCTCGGCCGAGTTCCGGGCATGGCGCCGTGAGCGCGCCGAGCTGCACGCCGCCGAGCAGGGCGATCTCGTCCTCTCCCAGCGTGCTCCGGGCCGCGCCCTCGAGCTCCTGTGGCGCCGTCTCGCCGCGAAGGATCCGTGGATCGCCGACGAGGACGCGTTCGCGGACGCGGTCGCGCGCGTGAACGACGAGGTCATCGACGGCCTGCTCGCGGTCCCCTTCGACGGCTCGATGCTGACCGAGCGCACGCTCTCGCAGTTCACGGCCGCGTGGATCGCGCGCCTGCAGCACTCGATCGCGGTCACCGCGACCCCGCCCATCCGCTCGGGTCACGTGAGCCTCGACCGCACCGCGTGGCACGAGGTCGCTGTGCTGAAGTTCCTGCACCAGCGGTTCATCCTCGAGCGGCCCGATCTCGCGCTGTACCAGCGCGGACAGGCGAGCGTGCTCGAGCGGCTCGTCGACGGCTTCGCCGCGTGGCTCGACGATCCGCGCGACGTGCGCCGGGCGCCGCGCCGTCTGCTCGATCTCGTCGATCTCGCGGCAGAGGACTACGCGCGGGTGCGCCGCGAGGCGCCGGAGCTCGCCGACGCGTCGGATGGCGCCGAGCTCCGGCGGCGCGCCACCGGGCGCGGGATCGTCGACTACGTCGCGTCGCTCACCGACGCCCAGGCCATGCACATCGACGCGCTCATCAACGGCTCCCCCGAGCGCCTGTGGGACGCCGGCCAGGGGCTCTGAGCGCCCGCAGCGCGGCGTCCGCGCCCGCGGCGATCGCGACGCCGGCCGCATACCAGGCGAGGTCTGCGGCCGAGAACACCGTGCCGAGCACGAGCAGGAGGGGCGGGAAGGCCGCGCCCCAGCGCGCGGGGAGCCCGGTCAGCTGCAGCAGTTCGACGGCCGTGCACCAGGCGAGAGCCGCTGCCGCGACGACGAGCAGGCGCGCACGGGGAGCCGCGAACGCCGCGAGCAGGTACACGAGCACCGCGTAGAGCGCGTCGCCCGCCGCGTCGGACGCGGCGGTCTCGGGCAGAGCCGTGTGGACGAGGAGCCCCGCCGCGACCGTGAGCGCCCCCGCGACGGCGAGCGCGACGCGCCTCACCGCGCCGCGAGCGCCCCGCCGTCGCGTCATCGCTCAGCACGGCCGCGGCGACCGCCGCGACGTCGCCTCGCGTCACGCGCCCCGTGCCCGGCTCCGCCGTCTCGATGAGACCGGTCGGCTCGTCGAGCGTGAGGGGCCCCGGCTGGAGGATCGTGTACGCGAGCCCGCTCGCGCGCAGATGCTCGTCGGCGGCGGCCTTCGACTCCGCATACGCGAAGAACGGCTCGTCGCGCGGAACGCCGTGATCGGGTCGTGAGCCGAGATACGACACCATGACGTAGCGGTCGACGCCCGCCGCACGTGCGGCGTCCATCGAGCGGATGGCCGCGTCGCGGTCCACGGCGTAGGTCCGGGCCGGATTCCCGCCGCCGGCTCCCGCCGACCACACGATCGCGTCGTGGCCGCGCACGAGCTGCGCGAGCGCATCGACGTCGAGCGTCTCGACGTCGGCCACGCGGGGCTCCGCGCCGGTCGCTGCGACCTCGTCGGCGTGCGCGGGATTGCGGATCACGCTCGTCACCTCGTCTCCGCGGCCCGCGAGGAGCGGCGCCAGCAGGAGCGCGACCTTGCCGTGCCCTCCGAAGATCAGGATGCGGGCCATGGGATCCCCTTCCGTTCGCGTCCTCCCACCCTACGGTCGCGCGCGGCCACAGGCGCGGAGACGCCGAGAGCCCGTGCCGGTCGGCACGGGCTCTCGCGAAGCGGCGGCTCAGGCGCCGCAGAGCTCGGTGAGCTCGGACTGCGCCTCGGTGAGCGCGGTCGACGCGGCCGTCATGTCCTCGCTCACCTTGGTCATCGCCTCGGTGTCGGTCATGTCGAGCTCGCCCATGCCCTCGATCTGCGTCGTGAGGTCGCCGAAGGCGCCCGCGAACTTCTCGTAGACCGGGGCGACCTCCTCGTTGGTGACCTTCTCGCCGATCGCGGCGACCTCGTCGTTGATGGCCGAGACCTGCTCGCTGAGCGCCTCGGTGTCGCCGCTCGTCATCGCGGTGGAGAGCTCGCTCATGCTCGAGTTCATGTCCGAGGTGCCCGAGGTGATGAGCTCGCACGCGTCGGCGACCGACTGCCCGCCGGCGCCGCAGGCGGCCAGGCCGGGAAGGAGGGCGAGCGCGGCGGCTGCGGCGAGGACGGTCTTGGTGGTGCGGCGGATGGCCATGAGTGCTCCTGTCGTCGTGTGCGGCGAGCCGCGCAGACGACACCACGCCGAGCACGATGCCGGCGACCCCCGCGATCGACCCTATCGGACGCGGTCGGCGCCGCGGGAGTCGCCCGGACGCCCGGGCGTGGGGACAACTCCCCCGTCGAGATCGACGCGCTCGGCCCCTGCGTAGACGTTCATCGTGTCGCCTCGGAGGAACCCGACGAGCCCGATGCCCCGGCTCGCGGCGAGCTCGACCGCGAGCGACGACGGCGCCGACACGGCCGCGAGCAGCGGGACGCCGGCCATCGCGGCCTTCTGCACGAGCTCGAAGCTCGCGCGCCCCGACACCATGAGCACGGTGCCGCGCAGCGGCAGCATCCCCCGCGCGAGCGCCCATCCGACGACCTTGTCGACCGCGTTGTGGCGCCCCACGTCCTCGCGCACGACGAGGGGCTCGCCGCCCTCGGCGGGGAACAGCGCCGCCGCGTGCAGGCCGCCTGTCCGGTCGAAGAGCGCCTGCGCGGATCGGAGGCGGTCGGGCAGGGTCGCGAGAACCGGTGCCGCGACGCGCGTCGGGTCCGAGCGGATGTCGAACGCCGACACGGTCTCGACGGCCTCGATCGAGGCCTTGCCGCACACGCCGCACGAGCTCGTCGTGTAGAAGCCGCGTGCGACGGGAGGACGGTTCCCGGGCGCGAGGGCGACATCGAGCACGTTGTAGGTGTTCTCGGTGCCCCCGGTCCCTGGCCCTCCGCAGTGGATGGCCGCGCGCACGTCGTCCTGCGCATGCACGGCCCCCTCCGAGACGAGGAAGCCGGAGGCGAGCTCGACATCATGGCCCGGGGTCCGCATCGTGACGGCGACCGGCTCGCCCGCGACGCGGATCTCGAGGGGCTCCTCGACGGCGAGCGCGTCGGGTCGTCGCGCGGCCGACGCGCCGTCGTCCCCGAGACGGACGCGGACGACCGGGCGGTGCGCCGTGAGGCGGCCCATGCTCAGCGCGCCTCGAGCCGCACGACGACGGCCTTCGACGTGGGGGTCCCGCTCGTGTCGGCGACCGAGTCGAGCGGCACGAGGACGTTCGTCTCGGGGTAGTACGCGGCCGCATTGCCGCGCGGCGTGTCGTAGGCGACGAGCCGGAACGCCTCGGCGCGACGCTCCTCGCGGCCGAGCGGGCCATCCCACTCCGAGACGAGATCGACGATGTCTCCCTCCGCGAACCCGAGCGCGCGGATGTCGTCGGCGTGCGCGAAGACGACGCGACGCCCGCCGCGGATGCCGCGATAGCGGTCGTCGTGGCCGTAGACCGTGGTGTTGTACTGATCGTGCGAGCGGAGGGTCTGCAGCAGCAGCCGCCCCTCCGGGATGCGCGGGTGCTCGAGCGCATTCGCCGTGAACACCGCCCGCCCCGTCGGGGTGTCGAAGCGGCGCGCGTCGCGCGGCCCGTTCGGCAGCAGGAAGGTGCGGCCCATCTCGATGCGGCGCTCGTAGTCGTCGAACCCGGGCACGACGCGCGCGATGTGCGCGCGCACGCGCGCGTAGTCGTCCTCGAGCGCGCGCCAGTCGGCACGAGGCGCGTTCGGCCGGTCCGCGAACACGCGCTCCGCGAGGCGCGCGATGATCGCGACCTCGCTGAGCAGGTCGCCGCTCGGCGGGGCCAGGCGTCCGCGCGAGGCGTGCACAGCGCCCATCGAGTCCTCGACGGTCACGCGCTGCTCGCCGCGCCCGCGGCGGTCGCGGTCGGTGCGGCCGAGCGTCGGCAGGATGACTGCACGGCGGCCGTGCACGACGTGCGACCGGTTGAGCTTGGTGGACACGTGCACGGTGAGGTCGACGCGCGACATCGCCGCCTCGACGACGGCGGTGTCGGGCGTCGCCGAGACGAAGTTGCCGCCCATCCCGAGGAACACCCGCACGCGTCCGTCCCGCATCGCGCGGATCGCCGCCACCGTGTCGTGCCCGTGCGCGCGCGGGGCGCGGAACCCGAACTCGGCGTCGAGCGCCGCGAGGAACGTCTCGGACGGCTTCTCGTAGATGCCCATCGTCCGGTCGCCCTGCACGTTCGAGTGGCCGCGCACGGGGCAGACGCCCGCTCCGGGACGCCCGATGTCGCCGCGCAGGAGCAGCACGTTGACGACGTCGCGCAGCGTCGCGACGGAGTGCTTGTGCTGCGTGAGGCCCATCGCCCAGCAGACGATCGTGCCGCGCGAGCGCCGCACGCGCTCCGCCGTCGCCCGGATCGTCCGCTCGTCGAGCCCCGTCGCCTCCTCGATCTGCGGCCAGCCGACCTCCGCGACCGCCGCGGCGTACGCGTCGAAGCCCGTGGTGAAGCCCTCGATGAAGGCCCGGTCGAGGACGCCGCCCTCCTCCGCCTCGCGCTCGAGCAGGTGCTTGCCGATGCCCTGGAACAGCGCCTGGTCGCCGCCGAGCCGGATCTGCAGGAACTCGTCGGCGATGCGCGTGCCGCCGAGCACGAGCCCGTGCGGGGTCTGCGGATTGCGGAACCGGATGAGCCCGGCCTCGGGCAGCGGGTTGACGGCGATGATCGTCGCGCCGCGCCGCTTCGCCTTCTCGAGGGCCGACAGCATCCGGGGGTGGTTCGTGCCGGGGTTCTGCCCCGCCACGATGAGCAGGTCGGCCTCGTGGATGTCCTCGATCGAGACGGTCCCCTTGCCGATGCCGATCGTCTCCGTGAGCGCCGACCCGCTGGACTCGTGGCACATGTTCGAGCAGTCGGGGAGGTTGTTCGTGCCGAGCCCCCGCACGAGCAGCTGATAGAGGAAGGCCGCCTCGTTCGATGTGCGCCCCGAGGTGTAGAAGACCGCCTCGTCCGGGTCGTCCAGGCCTGCCAGCGCGCCCGCGACGAGATCGAGGGCCTCCTCCCACCCCGCCTCCCGGTAGTGCGTCGCGCCCTCGTCGAGCACCATCGGGGTCGTCAGGCGGCCCTGCTGGCCGAGCCACCAGTCATCGTGGCCGCGGAGCTCGTCGACCGAGTGCGCGGCGAAGAACGACGGCTCGATGCGGCGCAGCGTCGCCTCCTCGGCCACCGCCTTCGCGCCGTTCTCGCAGAACTCCGCGACATGGCGCCTGTCCTCCTCTGGCCATGCGCAGCCGGGGCAGTCGAAGCCGTCCTTCTGATTCACGCGCAGGAGCGTCCGCGCGCTCCGGACGACGCCCATCTGCTCGAGCGACGTCTTCATCGCGTGGTACACGCCCGGCACGCCGACCGCGGAGGTCTCCCGCTCCCCGACGACCAGCCGCGTCTCGTCGATGTCCGCCCGGGGTGCCCTCTTCGCCATTCCGCCATGCTACGGCGGGTTTCCCTGCGTTACACGGCGGCGTGACGGGCGCGGCGAGGGACCGTACCGTGGTCGAAACGCCCGACCGCACCCGTCGACAGGAGCATCCCGTGACCAGCCCCCTCAGCGTCTCCGCCGAGCACACCGTCGTGTGCCTGCACGAGGCCGGCGCCCTCTGCGCCGAGGTCGGACCGGGTCACGACATGCACCTCATCCAGCGGCGCATCGTCGCCGCGACCCCGAGCCGCTGGATCGACGCGATCGCGGGCGCCGTGGACGCCGACGGATGGCTCGAGCTGCGCGATCTCGAGGGTCGCGCGCTGACGCGCGTGTGGCACCACGCGCCGCTGGCGTCGATCGTGGCGCCCGGCGAGCCCGTCGCCCTGCACGCCGGCTACCACGTGCTCTCGGCAGCGGGCAGGTGGCTGAACGTGCGCGACGAGCGCGGCTGAGCCGCGCCCGTCGCATCCGGCCCGCCGCGCCTCACATCGAGGCCGAGCTCATGCTCTTCATCATGGCGTCGCACGCGTTCGCGCAGTCCATGCACGCCTGAGCGCACATCCGCATCGCCTCGCTCGTCTCGGCGTGCTTCATGCACTCGTCGTAGCACGCCATCGCCATGGTCTTCATCGCCTCGTGCATGGCCATCATCGCGCCCATGTGCATGCCCATGGGGCGGAGCATCATGCGCATCATCGTGTGGCACATGTCGGCGCAGCTCATGCACATGCTGCGGCACATCGACATCTCGGCGCCCGACTCCATGTCGGCGGCCATCGTGCACGCCTGCTCGCACGCCATGCACGCCTCCATGCAGGCCTGCATGACGTCGTGGTCCATCGGCATCATCGTGTCCGAATCGGCCATCATGTCGGTCATGGTCTTCATGTCCATGTCAGCTCGCTCCCTGCGCTTCGCGCGAGCCGACGGCCGACCCGGTGGACGCGAAGCGCCTCCTTGTGGGCGATGCTACGACCGCTCCCTCGCCGTGTCGATGCTCACTTGAGCCCGGTCGTCGCGATGCCCTGGACGAGGTACTTCTGACCCGCGATGAAGAACCCGACGATCGGCAGGAGCGACACGACCGACATCGCGAACATCGGCCCCCACGACGCCTGGCCCTCCGAGTCCATGAACTGGCGCAGCGCGAGCGGCACCGGGTACAGGTCGGTGTCCGTGATGTAGATGAGCGGCGAGAAGAAGTCGTTCCAGGTCGCGATGAAGGTGAAGATCGCCGTCGTCGCGAACGCGGGCGTGCACAGCGGGAGGATGATCCGCCAGAAGATGCCGAAGGTCCCGCATCCGTCGATGCGCGCGGCGTCGTCGAGCTCCCGCGGCAGCGCGCGCATGAACTGCACCATGAGGAACGTGTAGAACGCGTTCGATGCGAGGAAGTGCGGCACGACGAGCGGCAGGTACGTGTTCACCCACCCGAGCTCGGCGAAGATGATGTACTGCGGGATGAGCAGCACGTGGCCAGGGAGCATGAGCGTTCCCAGCGTGAGCGCGAACATGAGGCGCCGCCCCGGGAAGTTCAGCCGGGCGAACGCGAACGCCGCGAGCGCGGTGGACACGAGGGTGCCGATGATGCTGAGGACCACGATGATGAGCGAGTTCACGAGGTACACGTCGAACGGATGCTCGAGGGCGTTCCAGCCGTCCGTGTAGTTCGCGAGATCCCACTCGGCGGGCCACAGGCCCTGCTCGGTGAAGATCCTGTCGTCGGGCTTGAAGGAGCTCGAGAGCATCCACAGCAGCGGGTAGAGCATGAAGAGCCCCACCCCCGCGATCACGACGTGCCGGAGGAAGCGCGAGCGGGCGGTCGCGCGACGGCGGCCGACCGCGCGGACATCCTGCGGGGGCCGGCTCCAGCGACGGGGCCGGACGACGGTCTGGACCTCGGTGACGGTCATCGCTCCTCCGCGTCCTCGTAGAACACCCAGTGCTTCTGGGCGATGAAGTTGACCGCGGTGAGCGCGGCGATGATGAGCAGCAGCAGCCACGCGAGCGCCGACGCGTATCCCATGTTGAAGCGTCCGAATCCCTCGATGTAGAGGTTGAGATTGAAGAAGAGCGTCGATCCGGCCGGGCCGCCCGACCCGTTGCTCATGACGTAGCCCTGCGTGAAGGTCTGCAGCGACCCGATGATCGACAGGACGAGGTTGAAGAAGATGATCGGGCTGATGAGCGGCACGGTGATGTAGCGGAACTGCCACCACTTCGTCGCTCCGTCGACCGCCGCGGCCTCGTAGTACATGGCGGGCACCTGCCGGAGTGCCGCGAGGAAGATCACCATGGGCGACCCGAACGTCCAGATGTTCAGCATGATGAGCACGCTGAGTGCGGTGTCGGGATCGGACACCCAGGCGGGGCCGTCGATCCCGAGCCAGCCGAGCGCCGTGTTCACGACGCCGCGCGTGCCGAACAGCTCGCGCCACAGCATCACGATCGCGACGCTCGACCCCAGCAGGGAGGGCAGGTAGTAGATCGCGCGGTAGAACGAGAGGCCGCGCAGACCCTGGTTGAGCGCCATCGCGACGCCGAGCGCCGCGACGAGCGACAGCGGAACCGACACGAACGTGTAGACGAAGGTCACGATGAGCGACTGCCCGACCCGGGGATCCGAGAGCATCTCGGCGAAGTTCTCGAAGCCCACGAAGATGGGGGCGTTCAGGAGGTTGTAGTCGGTGAAAGCGAGGTACAGCGAGGCGCCGAACGGGATGATCGTGAGGAGCATCCCGCCGTACCACGGGATGAGGAAGAGGTAGCCGGACCAGTCGATCCGGCCGGCCCTCGTCGGCTTCCGCCGACGGCGCACGACCGGCGCCGTCGGCGGAAGGGTGCGCTCGCCGCGGGGCGGCGCATCCACGGTGGCGACCATCGTCAGGCCTGCCCGAGGGCTTCGCTCGCCGCGGCCATGACCTGCTTCGCGGCCTCCTGAGCCGTGATGCGGCCGAAGGTGACCTCGGTCGCGATGTCGGTCAGCGCATCCTGCACGGCCTGGCCTCCGATGGGGTCGGGGCGCGAGTCCGGCAGCTCCTCCTCGGCGAGGGCCGTGATGTACGCGATCGAGCGCTGGTCCTCGGGGGTGAGGGAGTCCGCGATCGCCTCCGCCACGACCGTGCTCGCCGGAAGGCCGCGGGTCGCGCCGACGGCCTCGTTGCCCTCGACGCTGTTGACGATGAAGTCGAGCAGCTCGAGCGCCATCTCCTGATTCGGCGACTCCTGGCCGATCGACCAGTACATCGACGTGTCGATCGACATGCCGCGCCGAGCGCCCTGGACCTCGCCCGGCATGCGCAGCAGCTCGAGCGCGCCGCCCGACGCGTCGTTGTAGGCCTTGAGGTTGTTCGTCGGGATGACCTGCCCCGCGACGAGACCGGCGGCGAGCGGCGACTGCTCGGCCGAGCTGCCGACCGTCTCGATGTGCCCGGCCGGGGCGAGCGCGCCGGCCGCGCGCTGCTCGACCGACATCGCGAACCAGTCCGTGAGCGTCTTCTCGCTCGCGCCGAACGAGCCGTCCTCGTTGTAGAGCTCCTCACCCGTCTGACGCACGAAGACGACGAGGTTCTGCACGGTGTCGAAGGCCATGTCGACGCCGTAGACCTGACCGCCCGACGCGTCGGTGACCGCCTTGCTGAACGCCCAGAGGTCGTCCCACGACCACGTGTCGCCGTCGGGGATCTCGACGCCGTACTGGTCGGTGAGGTTCCGGTTGATGACGAAGCCGACCGCGTTGAGGCCCGCGGGGATGCCGTAGAGCGCGTCGCCCACGACGCCGAGCGGCGCCGTCTTGGGGACGTCGTCGAGGTTCAGCACGTCGAGGTGCTGGTTGAGGTCGAGCAGCGCGCCGCGGTCGGCGTACTCGCGCAGGCTGTCGCGGCGCTGGTTGAACAGGTCGGGGATGTCGCCGGCCGCGAAGCGGGTCGCCATCTTGTCGGCGTAGGGGCCAGAGTCCTGGTACTCGGTCTTGATCGTGAGGCCGTCGTGCTCCTTCGTGAAGACCGCGAGCATCGCCTCCGTCGCCTCGGCGCGGGCCGCGTCGCCCCACCAGATCATGTTGAGCGTGGACGCCGCCGTCGACGGCTCGGTGCTGATGCCGAAGCGGTTGCAGCCGGCCAGCATGAGCGCCGTGGCGCCCAGTCCGAGACCGAGGAGTGTCCGACGGCTCATCTCCACACGTGATGCGCTCACTGTCTTCCCTTTCGCGTCGTTGCGAGGACGAGAACCGGAGAAACCGGTTTCTGGCATCATAGGCGCACTCTCGGGGGTCGTGTCAAGCACGACGGGCGCCCGGGTCATCCTGCCTGTCGACCACCTGCTTTGCAACGTGGGAACACGAGGCGCGCGCAGACGGCGAGGCGCCCCGCAGGCGTGCCTGCGGGGCGCCTCGCGCGGGTCGCGGTCAGATGAGCTCGATCACGGCGCTCTCGTTGTTGAGGACGATCACGGGCGTCACGGTGGGATGGCCGGCCGCGCGGATGCGGTCGAGGTCGACGCGCAGCAGCGGGGTCCCCGCGGTCACACGCGCCCCGGCCTCGACGAGGGACTGGAAGCCCTCGCCCTTCATCGCGACGGTGTCGATGCCGACGTGGATGAGCAGCTCCGTTCCGTCGTCGAGCACGAGGGCGATCGCGTGCCCCGTCTCGAAGACGTGCCCGACGGTCGCGTCGACCGGGGCGACGACCGTGTCACCGGTCGGCTCGATCGCGACGCCCGGGCCCATGATGCCCTCGGCGAACGTGGCGTCGGGCACCGACGAGAGCGGCACGACGGCACCCTCGATCGGCTGACGCAGCCGCACCGTCGCGGGAGCGGCGACCGCGGTCGCCGTCTGCGGCGGGGCCGCGACCGGCTCGGCGGTCGGCGCGGACGGCGCCGGCGCCTCGGCGCGCCCCGACATGATCTGCTCCATGGCGTCCTTCACGAACTGCACGTTGAGGCCGTAGATCACCTGGTACGAGCGCCCGCCGGGCTTCATCACGCCCGCCGCGCCCGCGCGCTTGAGCGCGGCCTCGTCGGCCTTCGCGACGTCACCCAGCTCCATCCGGAGCCGGGTCGCGCAGTTCTCGAGCTCCACGATGTTGTCGCGCCCGCCGAGCGCGTCGATGAAGCGCGCGGCCGTCGCGAGATAGCCCCCGTCGGCCGTCGTCGCGCCGGATCCGTCGAGCGCGACGTCGTCGTCCTCGCGGCCCGGCGTCTTCAGGTTGAACCGCAGGATGACGAATCGGAACACGAGGAAGTAGACGACGAACCAGAACACGCCCATGACGAGGATGAGCCACGGGTTCTGCGCCATCGGGTTCACCCATCCCAGGAGCAGGTCGATCCCGCCGCCGGAGAATCCGAAGCCCATCCGGACGGGGAGGATCGCGCTGACGGCGAGCGAGATGCCCATGAAGACGGCGTGGATGAGGTAGAGGACCGGGGCGAGGAACATGAACGCGAACTCGAGGGGCTCGGTCACGCCGACGACGAACGACGAGATCGCGCCCGAGAGCAGCAGGCCCGCGGCGACCTTCTTGCGCGTGCTCTTCGCGGTGACGTACATCGCGAGCGCCGCACCGGGGAGGCCGAACATCATCACGGGGAAGAACCCGGTCATGTACTGGCCGGTGACGCCATACTCGCCCGTGCCCGAGAGGAAGTTGTTGAGGTCGTTGATGCCGGCCACGTCGAACCAGAACACCGAGTTCAGCGCGTGGTGCAGCCCGAGCGGGATGAGCAGGCGGTTCATGAAGCCGTAGATGCCCGCGCCCACCGGGCCGAGCGTCGCGATGAACTCGCCGAAGGCGACGAGACCGCTGTAGACGAACGGCCAGATGAAGAAGAGGAGGATCACGACGAGGAGCGAGATGCCGGCGGCGACGATCGCGACCGAGCGCTTGCCCGAGAAGAAGGCCAGGGCGTCGGGCAGCTTGACATCCTTGAAGCGGTTGTACGCGAACGCGCCGATGAGACCCGCGATGATGCCGACGAAGACGTTGTTGATGACGCCGAAGGCCGGGTTGACCTCAGCGGCCTCGACCCCCTGGAAGAGGGCGACGGTGTCGGTGCTCAGGAGCGTCGTGATCGTGAGCCACGAGACGAGCCCCGCGAGCGCCGACGTGCCGTCGGTCTTCGTCGCCATGCCGAGTGAGACGCCGATCGCGAAGAGGATCGGCATGTTGCCGAGCAGCGCACCGCCCGCGCCGTTGAGGAACGTCACGGCGATGTTGTCGCCTGCGACGTTCTGGATCCAGTACCCGACGCCCATCAGGATCGCGGCGATCGGGAGGACGGCGACCGGCAGCATGAACGACCTGCCGAGCCTCTGGAAGAACTTCATCGGTACCTCCTGGAAGGGGCGCACTTCGGGCGTGCGCGTGCTGTGATGCGCATGACGGTACACGCTCGCGGATGCCGCGCCAAGCTAATCGTTAAAATCCCTTACAAATCCGCGCGGGGCGTCGTGACGCGGATCGGAGGGCGCGCGGTCCTATGCTGTGGGAGGTGGCAGGCACGGAGATCTCACAGTCCGGCGATGACGAGGTGGACCTCATCATTGACGCGTGGTCGACGATCCTCCCCGACGTGGACCTCTCCCCTCTCGACGTGATGTCGCGCCTGCGACGCGTGGCGCGCGATCTGCAGCGCGTCCGCGAATCCGCCTTCTCCGCGTCGGGTCTGCGCGCATGGGAGTTCGACATCCTCTCCCTCCTCCGCCGCTCCCCCGACGACCTGTCCATGACGCCGTCGCAGCTCGCCGCGTGGACGACGGCGACGAGCGGCACGATCACGTACCGGATCGAGCGCCTCGAGGAGCGCGGCTACGTCGCGCGCACCGACAACCCTGCCGACCAGCGCAGCCGCATCGTCACTCTCCTCCCCGCGGGTCGCGAGCGCGTCGAGTCGGCCATGCGCACCCTCGTCGCGGCCGAGGCGCGCCTGCTCGAGGGCCTCTCCTGGAACCAGGTCGCGGCGCTCATCGACGCGCTGCGCACGATCGGCGCCTCCGCCGAGCGCGACGCGCGACCGTGACGCGCTCGCGCCGGACCGTCCGCGGGAGGATGCTGACACCATGAGCCTTCGCCACGCCCTCATCGCCGAGCTGCTGCGCGGCCGCCGGGCAGAGCTGCAGCCCGAGGACGTCGGGATCCCCCGCGGCGACGGCCGCCGCGTTCCGGGCCTCCGCCGTGAGGAGGTCGCCGAGCTCGCCGGGATCAATCGCGACTACTACATCCGCCTCGAGCAGGCGCACGGGCACCTCCCGTCGCCTCAGGTCGTCTCGGCGCTCTCTCGCGCCCTGCAGCTGGATCCCGACACCACCGAGTACTTCCAGCAGCTCGCGCAGACGAGCGCGACGCGGGCCCTGTCGACGCGCGAGGGCCTCCCGGCCGGCGCGTTCGCCATCCTGCGCCTCGTCGAGCCCCACCCGGCGTACATCACGAACGGCGTCCACGACGTGCTCGTCGTGAACCGCTCGTGCGCGGGCATCGCGAAGGGATTCCTGGACGAGGGGCGGAACCTCCTGATCGAGGTCTTCGAGCACGAGCACGAGGCGCCGTCCGCCGAGGAATGGCGCGCGACGGCGACGCGCCTCGTCGACTCGATGCGCTTCCACACCGCGCCCGACGAACCGCGGTTCCAGGAGCTGCTCGCGCTCCTGCGGCGCCGGTACCCCGCCTTCCGGGAGCTGTGGTCACGCCAGCGGGCGCGGAAGCTCACGTTCGGCACGAGCCTCTTCTACGACGCCGAGCACGGCTGGCAGCGCGCGACCTGGCAGACCCTCATCGTGCCGGATCACCCCGACTCGCTGCTGACGATCATCCATCCGTGACGCGCGCGGCCTCGGCCGCCCCCGAGCGCCGTCGAAGCAGCTTGAGCGCGACGTGGAGCACGCTCCTGCGCACGCCGTCCGCGAGCTCCGCGCGGACCGGCTCTGGCAGGTTCTCGAGACGGTAGTAGAGCGTCGTGCGATGGAGGTGCAGCCGCCGGCAGGCCTCGGAGACGCGCGCACCCGCGTCGAGATACGCCTCGACCGTGTCGAGCTGCTGGCGATCCCCCGCACGCCACAGCGCGAATGCACCGGGCGACGCGCGCCGGATGAGGTCGATCGGCACGGGGAGATCGTCCAGGAGCGCCCGGATGCCCGCCGGCGTGACGTGTTCGGGGTCTTCGAGGAGAAGCCGCGCCTCCCGCACGGCGGGCCGGATGTCGTCCTCGTCCGGCGCGACGGCCGCGGTCGCGAAGCGCGCGGCGGGATGGCCATGGCGGTGAGCTGCCGACGCGAGGACGTCCTCGACGTCGCCGTCGAGCCTGCTCCGGGAGACGACGAGGACCGGATGGTCGGCCAGATCGCCGACGTGCCACGTCGCGCCGCGCCCGTCGGACTGGATCGCCGTCGCGAGACGGCGCCGCTCGTCGTCCGATCCGACGGTGTCGAGGAGCGCGACGACGAGGCCCTCCGAGCGGTCGAGCCAGCGGCGATCGGCCGCCTGGGCGAGCGCGCGCACGCGCACGGCGCGCTCGTCGTCGAGGAGCCTCCGGAAGACGTGGACGCGAGCGCCTGACGTCGCGTCCCCTGAGATGTGCTCGATGCCTTCGCGCGATCCTCGCGTCTGAGACGTCACTGCCACTCCGCCATGTCCTGCTCACCTCACGCCGCGCGCACGCGGCGCTGTCCTTCCCCTCGACGGTAGGACGACGCGACGGCCCGGCGCGTGCCCTTGACGCACCCACCCCGGCGTCCTCGCGGTCCGCGACGGCGCTTTTCCGACGATCGTCGGAAAAGCGCGCGCCTCCCGCGTCGGTGTGTCGCGGTCGTCCCCCGCGCCACGAGCGGGAGCGCGCCCTATCCACCGGTCTGCCGCGCGGCCGCGCGGGCCGAGCGGTGCGCGACGGCCCGGTCTAGCGTGACCGCCATGGGAGTGCTCTACTACGGCGCGAACGCCTCCGCCATCCACATCGACGACCGTGCGCTCGCGCACATCAAGGTCGTCATCATCAGCAAGCTGCGCCGTGACGAGAGCTTCTCGGTCTCGTGGCGACACCCCGACGAGGGCGAGGGCGGCCGCAGCACGATCTGGATCCACCCCGCGATCCCGCTGCGCTTCGAGTTCGACGAGGCCGATGCTCCGACGCTCAACCGCGAGTGGCTCGAGGAGCTCGCGGTCTCCGCGAACGCCCTCGGCGGCATCCAGCTCGTCGAGGAGCACATCCGGACGCCCGAGAAGCACTGACGGCGCGACACGGCCCCCGCACTCCGATCACCGGAGCGGCGGGGGCCGATCTGCGCGGATCAGTCGATGTCGCCGCGCCACGCACCGGTCTCGGTGCCGCGGGACTCGATGAACTCCTTGAACTTCCGCAGGTCCTTCTTGACGGCGTGGTCGTCGATGCCGAGGGCGGCGCCGACCTTCTCGGTGAGGTCCGTCGGCTCCCAGTCGAGCTGCACGGTCACGCGCGTGCTCGCGTCGCCGAGCCGGTGGAAGGTCACGACGCCGGCGTGATCCGCCTCACCCGCGACGCTCGTCCACGCGACGCGCTCGTCGGGGTGCTGCTCGGTGATCTTGGCGGTGAACTCGCGCTCGGCGCCGCCGATGTTCACCTTCCAGGCGAGCGTCTCATCGTCGATCTGCCGGATCGACTCGACGAAGCTCAGGAACTGCGGGAACGTCTCGAACTGCGTCCACTGGTCGTACGCCGTCGTGACGTCGACGTCGACATCGATGCTCTCCGTGATGCGAGCCATGGGGGTGTCCTTCCGATCGTTGGGTTGGGCTCCATCGTGTGCCGCGCTCGGATGACGCGTCACGGGGGTTGCCACATCGCGAGGCCTCGGGTATCGGGCGTCCCGCCGCGCACGGGCCCTCGTAAGCTGTCGGCAGGACGCACGTCTCGAGGAGGGTGAGGACGCATGGCGCTTCCCGACCGGATCGGGCCCCGCGACGAGGATGCGCGCCGCGCGGTCTTCGCATTCGACCAGGCCGTCGACGCTCTCGCCGAGGAGTCCGCGTTCCTGTCCGTCGGCCCCGACCGCCAGGCGGCCCGCTACCTCGCGGACGCGCATCGGACGCTCGACGGCGTGCGCACCTCGATGCACCGCATCGCGGCACGCGCCTCCGACGCGGGCCTCCGCAAGGGGGCGCGGCGGCGCCTGCAGGCCCTCGCGGCGGATCTCGCCCAGGCGGGGCTGCGCGACGCCGAGCACGCGCGGGCAGCGGCGCAGCGGCTGCGCGCCACCGCCGTCGCGCCGACCGGCGGCTGGGGTGCGACCCTCAGGAACCAGACCGCGAGGGCGACCGCGTGGGGCGTCGAGAAGTGGACGGGCTCGCCGCTCGCGCCGGTCGAGCTGCGCAGCGCGAAGGCGGCAGCGCTCGCCGAGTCGTCGGCCGACGCGATCGCGCAGCGCGGCCGCGCACCCGCGCGCTCCCGCGTGCGGACGTGGCTCATCGTCGCGGGGTCGGCCGCCGCCGCAGCGGTGATCGGCGGCGCCTCGCTGGCCGTGTACGGCGCCTGGAGCCTCATCGGGCTCCTCTTCGGCGCGGGCTGACGCAGGACAGCGGGCGGGCTCCGCGGAGCCCGCCCGCTGTCCTGCCGGAGTCAGCTTCCCTGCACGTTGTCGCGCGCCTCCTGGGCGCGCCCGGCCACGGCGTCGGCCGAGCCCTGAGCCTCCGACTTCACATGCTCGGCGGCCTCGGTCGCGGTGTCCCTGATCGACTCCGCCGCCTGCTGGGCCGGCTCCCTGAGGTGCGCGCCGACCTCCTGTGCGACGTCCTTGACCTCGTCGACGAGCGGCTGAGCCTGCTCCCTGACATCCTGCGCGATCCGCTTCTCCCTGCCGGACGCGGGGATGAGCGACGAGGCGAGCAGCCCCACGCCGAAGGCGATGAGGCCGACAGCCATGGGGTTGCCCTCGGCCTTCGCCGCGGCGCGGTGCGTCGCGTCGGCGACCGTCTCACCGGCGTCGTGCAGGCTCGAGCCGGCGTCGTCGGCCGCTCCCATCACGCGCTCGCGCAGCGATCCGAAGGCCCCCTTGAGCCTGCTCGTCTGCCTGTCCATGATCTTCGAAGGCGTCACCTTGTCGACGAGGGCGTCGGCGTCGCGGCCCAGCTCGCGGCGCGTGCGCTCGATGTCGGCGCGGATGGCGTCGGGTGAATCGGTCATCGGTTCTCCTCATCTCTCCCCAGAGCGCCGGGGATCTTCTTGAGCGACTCCACGGTCTGCGGAGCGCCCTTCACGTTCTTCAGGTCCTTGCGGCCGATCGCGAACATCACGGCCGCGGCGATCGCCCAGAGGACGGCGACGATGACGGCCGACCACCCGAGGCCCGTGAGCAGGCCGATGGCCCACCACAGCGCCACGGACAGGAAGAACACCGCCATGAGCGCGGAGTACGCTGCGCCGCTCAGCAGGCCGGCGCCCTTCCCCGCGCGGGTCGCCGACTCCCGCAGCTCCGCCTTGGCGAGCTCGAGCTCCTGCCTCATCAGCAGGGACATGTCGCTCGTCACCTCGGACAGGAGGTCGCCGAGCGAGGTCGTCGCCGCCTTCTGCTCCGACGGGGTCGGCTGGTCAGAGGTCATTCCCGATCCCCTCCCCCGGGCGCGCGCGCTCGGCGCGCGAGCGGTCGTAGACGGGCGTGCCCTCCTCGCGCGACGGCGGAAGGTCCGACGGCGTGGCGAGCGGGTCCGACACCGGCGCGCCCGGCTCGCCGTATCCGCCCGGGGCTGCCGCCGACGGCGTGCCGTCGCCCGCGGTCGTCGTCGGTGCGGCGGCCGGCACGGCGCGAGCTGTCGGAGCCGCGGCGACGTCTGCCGCGCGCTCGGCCGACGCGCCCTGCGCGCTCTCCGCACCGCTCTCCGCCAGCGCGCGCGTGAGGCGCCCGGCGGCGAGCCCCGCGAGCAGCGCGCCCGCGATGAACACGCCGGGGCGACGGCGGGCGAAGGAGGTGACCTCGTGCATGAGCGAGCCGGGGTCGCGGTCGTCGAGCCAGGTGGACGCGCCCTTCAGACGGGTGGAGGCCTGGCGCACGATGTCCGTCGCGACGCCGGGATTCTCCGAGCCCGCTGCGAGCGACTCGAGCTCGTCGCCGACCGAGCGGAGCCCCTCGGCGACGCGCCGCTGCTGCGCGGCGGCCTGATCCCGCAGCTCGCGCTGCGTCTGGCTGTAGACGTCCTTGAGCTGCGCCTTCGCCTCGTGGGCGACATGCGACGCCTCCTGCTTGGCGGTGTCGACGACGTGGCCGGCCTCGGCCCTGGCCGTCTCCGTGACGTCGGCGGCCTCCTGTCGCGCCGTGTCGACGGCGCCCGTGGGGCGGCTGTCCGCCTCGGTCGGCACCTGACCAGAGAACTGAGACATGGGGGACTTCCTTTCCGTTACCGCTGCGGATGGATTCACCGGCGATGCAACACCGTCCCGCGTCCGATTTCGCGAGGGTTGACGGACCCCCTCCGCGTGTGGCACGCGCGGCGCGCGATCGAGAGGTCGCCGCCTCCGGCCGCCCGCGTCAACCCCGAGACACCGTCCGCCCGGAACGGGAGACTGGGTCCATGACGACCGACCGACTCGTGCGCGTGGCCGATGCGACGTTCCGCGTGCGCACGCGCGGGCGGCCCGGCTCCGGCCATCCGCCGATCGTGCTCGTGCACGGGATCGGCATCTCGCACCGCGCCTTCTCCCGGCTCGCCGAGGTGCTCGCCGCAGACGACGTCGTGCACGTCCTCGACATGCCGGGCTTCGGAGACCTGCCGCGTCCCGGGCATTCCCCCGACGTGCCCGCGATGGCCGAGCTGCTCGCCGACGTGGTCGCTGGCCTCGGCGACGGCCCGTTCGCGGTCGTCGGCAACTCGATGGGCACGCAGTGGGCGATCGAGCTCGCCTGCCGGCACCCCGGCCTCGTGTCGCGCGTCGTCGCGATCGGGCCGGTCGTCGACGAGCGGCGTCGCTCCGCCGCGCGGCAGGCCCTGGCTCTCGCCCACGACTGCCTGCGCGAGACCGTCTCCGCGAACGAGATCGTGCTGAGCGACTACGTGCGCTGCGGGCCGCGCTGGTACTTACGCCAGCTCCCGCACATGCTCGCGTACCGGCCGGAGGAGCGCGTGACCGCGCTCCGTCGGCCGCTGCTCATCGCGCGCGGAGAGCGCGACCCGGTCGCCCGACGGGCGTGGTGCGTGCGCCTGCGCGACGCCGCGCAGGACGGCAGGCTCGTCGAGATCGCCGGCCAGCCCCACCTCGTGCAGCACACCGCACCCCGCGCCGTCGCCGCCGTGCTGCGGCCGTTCCTCGCCGCCGACCGGGAGCCGTCGCGCGCGGGGGACGCGGAGGGCCCGTGATCGGGCCGCTGCGGCGGCTCGCCTGGTGGGCGGCCGACTACGCCTACGCGGCCCTCGCCCAGTTGCGCGCCCTCACGCGGCGTCGCTCAGCGGCCGAGTTCCGCTCGGGCTCCCTCGCACCGGTGGTCGTGATCCCCGGGGTGTACGAGTCGTGGCGATTCCTCACCCCGCTCGTCGTCGCCCTGCACGCACGCGGCCATCCCGTGCACGTCGTCGAGCCGCTCCGGCACAACCGCATGCCGTTCTCGGCCGGAGCGGACCTCGTCGCCGAGCTCCTCGAGACGCGCGAGCTGCGCGACGTCGTCCTCGTCGCGCACAGCAAGGGCGGGCTCATCGGGAAGCGCGCGATGTCGCTTCCGGCCGCCGCCCGGCGCGTGCACGGGATGGTCGCGGTCGCGACGCCGTTCGGCGGCTCGCGCTATGCGCGCTTCCTCGCCGCCCCCACTCTCCGCGCATTCTCGCCGCGCGACGCGGCCCTCCGTGCGCTCGCGCAGGCGACCGAGGTCAACGCGCGGATCGTGTCGGTGTACGCGCGCTTCGACCCGCACATCCCCGAGGGCAGCGAGCTCCTCGGTGCGCGCAACGTCGCGCTCGAGACGGGCGGCCACTTCCGGGTGCTCGCGCATCCGCGGGTCATCGCGGAGGTGGCCGCCCTCGCCGAGACGGCGGACCGATGAGCGCCTACTCGCGGTGCAGCCTGTCCTGCGCCGCGCCCGCGATCCGCTCGACCGTGTTCGGGACGTCCGTCGTGCCGTAGAAGCGCGCGTCCGGGTGCGTGGGCGCCGGCATCGGCGCCGTCGTCGTGGGCCCGTCAGAAGTTCCTGGGCGGCATCGACTATCCCGCGAGCAAGGAGGACATCCTCGCATCGGCGCGGGACGCGGGCGCGGATGACGCCGTGCTCGATGCGCTCGGCCGCATCCCCGATCGCGAGTACGACGCGCCGACGGCCGTCAGCTCGGCCGTGAGCGACGCGGAGTGACGCGAGGGGGCGCCGGCCGACGCCGGCGCTCCCTCTCCGCTCGGTCCCATGAGGCATAGACTGCGATCCATGCCCGCCGCGACCTCCCCCGCTGTCCTCGCGACGGTCGCCGACCCGACGCGCGCCCGGATCATCCGGCTCATCCTCGACTCCGCTGAGGGCCGCGTGAGCGTGACCGAGCTCGCCGGCGAGCTCGGACTGCGCCAGCCGACCGTCAGCCACCATATGCGCGCGCTCGCGTCGGCGGGCGTCGTCGAGCGGCGGCAGGAGGGACGGCGGGCGTGGTTCTCGCTCGCACCGGATCGCGTCGATGAGGTGATCGGCCTCGTTGGCCATGCCCCCGCCGCCGGCCCGGACCTCGAGCGCATCGCCGCGGATCTCACCGAGCGGTACCAGGGCGTGCACGGCGCCGAGACCGTGTCGCTCTTCGTGCGGACGAGCCATGAGCTCCTCCGCCGACAGGAGCGCACGCCGGCCCGCCTCGCCTCGCGGGTGTCGGCCCTCGCCGTCGAGCGCCTCGATGCGCTCACGCGCTCCCGATCCGTCGACCGCGGCGCGCCCGAGGTGCTCTTCGTCTGCGTGCGCAACGCGGGCCGCTCGCAGCTCGCCGCGGCGATCCTGCGGCATCTCGCCGGCGACCGGGTCCGCGCCCGCACGGCCGGGTCCGAGCCGGCCGAGGAGGTCAAGGCGCACGTCGTCGCGGTGCTCGACGAGATCGGGGTGCCGCTGGGAGACGAGTTCCCCAAGCCGCTGACGGCAGAGGCCCTGCGAGCGGCCGACGTCGTCGTCACGATGGGCTGCGGCGACGCGTGCCCCGTGCTCCCGGGCAAGACCTACCTCGACTGGCCGCTCGACGATCCCGCCGACCAGCCGCTCCCGCGCGTCCGGGCCATCCGCGACGAGATCGAGCGCCGCGTGCGCGGTCTTCTCGGGGACCTGCTTCCCATTACATAGACAACGGTCTATGCTTTGAGGCGACCCGACCCGGAGGAGCCATGACCGAGACCACCCGCCCCGCTGTCCTCTTCGTCTGCGTGCACAACGCGGGCCGCTCGCAGATGGCCGCGGGCTATCTGCAGGCGCTCGCGGGCGACCGCGTCGACGTGCTCTCCGCGGGTTCGCAGCCCAAGGACCAGATCAACCCGGTGGCCGTCGCCGCCATGGCCGAGGAGGGCATCGACATCTCGGCGGCCACCCCGAAGGTGCTGACCGTCGACGCCGTCCGGGAGTCCGACGTGGTCATCACGATGGGCTGCGGCGACGCCTGCCCGATCTTCCCGGGGAAGCGCTACGAGGACTGGCAGCTCGACGACCCGGCCGGGCAGGGCATCGAGGCGGTCCGGCCGATCCGGGACGAGATCCGGGCGCGCGTCGAGAGCCTCGTCGCGGAGATCGCGCCCGCCTGAGAGCGGGCATCATCGAGGACCTCCCGGCCCGCGGCAACCCCCTGTTCGCGGCCTTCCCCCGCGCCTAGTGTGCGGGGGAAGCCGACGACACAGGAGGTCCACATGACGCGCTTCGGATACACGCTGATGACCGAGCAGAGCGGCCCGCGAGAGCTCGTCGCGTACGCGCAGGCCGCGGAGGCGGCGGGGTACGACTACCTCGCGTGCAGCGACCACTACTCCCCGTGGCTCGTGAGCCAGGGCCACGCCCCCTACGCCTGGACGGTGCTCGGCGCGGTCGCCCAGGCCACGTCGCGCGTCGAGCTCATGACATATGTGACGTGCCCCACGATGCGGTACCACCCCGCCGTGGTCGCGCAGAAGGCCGCGACGATGCAGGTGCTCTCGGACGGGCGGTTCACGCTCGGACTGGGATCGGGCGAGAACCTCAACGAGCACGTCGTGGGCGAGGGATGGCCGGCCGTTCACGCGCGCCAGGACATGCTCGCGGACGCGATCGAGATCATCCGCGCGCTGCACACGGGCGACCTCGTGACCTACGAGGGCGAGTGGTTCCGCGTCGACTCCGCACGCGTGTGGGACGCCCCGGACGGCGGCGTGCCGATCGGCGTCGCGGTGTCCGGAGACAGCTCGGTCGCGGAGTTCGCACCGCTCGCCGACCACCTCATCACGACCGCTCCCGACGCCGACCTCCTCGCCTCCTGGGACGAGGCTCGGGGAGGCCGCGCATCCCGCAAGATCGGGCAGATCCCGATCTCCTGGGACCCCGACCGCGACGCGGCCGTCGCACGAGCGCACGAGCAGTTCCGCTGGTTCGCGGGCGGCTGGGCTGTGAACGCCGACCTGCCCACGCCCGCCGGCTTCGAGGGGGCCAGCGCGTATGTGCGTCCCGAGGACGTCGCGGCCTCGATCGCGTGCGGACCCGACCTCGACGCCCTCGCGGAGAGCGTGCGCCCGTTCGTCGATGCCGGCTTCACGGATGTCGCGATCGTCCAGGTGGGAGACGCTCAGCAGGAGCGCTTCCTCGCCGAGATCGCGGAGCCGCTGCTCGAGCGACTCCGCGCGCTCTGACGATTCCCCCGCAGGGCAGGCCGGCGCGGCTCAGCCGGAGGGGTTGTCGAGCGGCATCCCCCGCTCGTCGGTGGTGTCCGGCAGCATCTCGTCGGCCACCTCGGCCGCGTCGGCCTCGCTCTGCTCGTCGCTCGCGACCCCGGTCGGCTCGCTGTCGACGACCCGGTGCGGCACCCCGAGGCGCTCGGCGAGCGCACGCCCGGCCTCGATGGCCTCCTCCCTGCTCGCCGAGCTCTGCGAGAGCGCGCTGTCGCCGGCGACCCGGCTGATCCACTGCCCGCGCTTGGCGAACGTCTCCACATGCGTTCCGGTCATGCGTCCTCCCTCGTCGATGTCGGGAGCGACGCTACGACGGGCGCCGGCATGTCGACAGGGGGTTGCGCCCTGGCCCGGTGCGCCTCACGCCGTCCGCGGGCAGCGTCATCCGAGAGCGGAATCCGGTCCCGCGAGCAGGCGTCGCGCGACCGTCGCGCCCGCGCCGAGGTGCCCGACGAGCGCGTCCGCGGCGGCCTCCAGCTCGGCATCCGTCGTCGGCGCGAGAGCGTCGAGGATGAACAGGGCCGTGCGCGTGCCGTCGGTCAGCCGCGTGCGGCGGCCCTGACGCCAGTTCCATCGGCGGCACGTCACGCCCTCGCCGTCGCACCAGACGACCTCACCCGGGTCGGGGTGCTCGACGACCGGGTCTCCGCCGGCCACCGTGTCGAAGGGCTCCGTCCCGGTCGCGCGCACGAGGCGCGGCGCACCCACGTACCGGTCGAGATCCTCACCGCCGAGCGGGAGCCCATGGAGGACCGAGACGGCATTGTACACGTCGGTGAGGCGATTCACTCGCGGCAGCGCATCCGCCGCACGGCGGGTGAGCGCTTCGAGGCTGTTGCGCGTGCGCTGCGGCTTCGCCCCGAACGCCCGATAGGCCTCGCGCCACGACGCGATGTGCGGCTCATCCTCGATCGGCCCGGCGGCGGCCACGCGCCGGGCGTGCTCCTCGGCGCGGACGAGCAGCGCCTCGCTCTCCGCGTCGCCTGCCGCCGGAGCGATCCCCTCGATCACGACGAGCATCGCCCGGCAGTCGGGGCGGAGGGCGAACACCTCCTCGTGGACGAAGCTGTCCTCGAGGATCCTGTCGATCCGTGTCGTTCCCGCCGTGAGCTCCTCCTCGGTCTCCCGTTCCCCGAGCATAGTGCACGAAACTGCACTGAATGGCCAGGCTCCGAGAAACCGGTATCGACGCGCCCGCAGGCGGGTGATTGACTCTCCGGGAGATGTCTCCTACGGTCGAGACACGCATATATTTAGATACTCAATCATCCGGGCGTCGATGCCCGGAGAGAGAACGAGGAACAGTGACACAGCAGTCCTCCCCCACTCCCGCTCGTCGCATCCGTGCAGGCGTCGTCGGAATCGGATGGGCCGGCCAGCAGCACATGGCGGCGTACGCCGCCCGCCCGGAGGTCGACCTCGTCGCGATCGCCGGGAAGGAAGACGACGTCCGCGCGCAGCTCGCGGAGACCTACGGCATCGACGAGACGTACGCCGACTGGGAGGAGATGATCGGCCGCGGCGACCTCGACGTCGTCAGCGTCGCGGTGCCGACCTTCCTCCACGCGCCGATCAGCATCGCGGCGCTGCGCGCCGGCGCGCACGTCCTGTGCGAGAAGCCGATCGCCCGCACGGGCGACGAGGGCCAGAGCATGGTCGACGCCGCGCGCGAGGCCGGGCGCATCCTCGAGATCACCTTCAACCACCGCCGCCGCGGCGACATCGAGGCGATCCGCGCGGCCGTCGACGACGGCACGATCGGTCGCCCCTACCACGCGCGCGCGATGTGGCTGCGGCGCTCGGGCATCCCGGCTCTCGGGAGCTGGTTCACGAACGCCGAGATGTCGGGAGGCGGGCCGCTCGTCGACCTCGGTGTGCATGTGCTCGACTGGACGCTCCACCTCATGGGAGAGCCCCGCGTGACCGCGGTATCCGCCGTCACGCACTCCGAGCTCGGCCCGCGCGGCCTGGGCGGCTCGGGAGGCGTCAAGCACGGGACCGGTCACGCGTACGAGGTCGAGGACCTCGCCACCGCGCTCCTGCGCCTCGAGGGCGGCGGGTCGATCGTGCTGGAGACGAGCTGGGCGTCGCACCGCTCGACCCCCGATCAGTTCGGCATCGCGCTGTACGGCACCGACGGCGGCGCCGACCTCTCCGTCGTGGACTACGCCCCGTCGGGCGAGCTGACGATCTTCACGGGCGATGGCGCGTCGCGCCAGGACACCCCGATCCAGGCGCCCGCAGGTCGCGGTCACGCCGCCGTCGTGGAGACGTTCCTCGACCACGTCGCCGACCCCGGCACGTGGGCCGAGCACGACGGGAGCGTCGGGCTCAGCCGCGCGCGCCTCGTCGACGCCTGCTACGCGTCGGCCGCCGCCGGGCGCGAGATCGCCCTCGACACCGACCTCAACATCATCGGAGGAACAGCATGACCATCCGCGCCCTCGTCTGGAACGAGAACGTCCACGAGACGACGCAGGACGACATCCGCGCCATCTATCCCGACGGGATCCACGGCGCGATCGCGCAGGGCCTCGCCGATCTCCTCGGCGACGACGTCGCAGTGCGCACGGCGACGCTCGCGGAGCCCGAGCACGGCCTGACGGAAGATGCCCTCGCGGCCGCGGACGTGCTCCTGTGGTGGGGCCACATCGCGCACGATCAGGTGGCGGACGAGGTCGTGGCGCGCGTGCAGCGCCATGTCCTCGGCGGGATGGGCCTCATCGTGCTGCATTCCGGCCACTTCTCGAAGATCTTCACGCGACTGCTCGGCACGACGTGCTCCCTCGCCTGGCGCAACGACGGAGAGCGCGAGCTGGTCTGGACGACCGCGCCCGGGCATCCGATCGCGGAGGGCGTCGAGAGTCCGATCGTCATCGAGCGACAGGAGATGTACGGCGAGCACTTCGACATCCCGAACCCCGACGACCAGGTGTTCATCAGCTCGTTCGAGGGCGGCGAGGTGTTCCGCTCGGGCGTGACCTTCACGCGCGGCCGCGGGCGGATCTTCTACTTCAGCCCCGGCGATCAGGAGTACCCCGTCTACTTCCACCCTCAGGTGCGCCGCGTGCTCGCGAACGCCGTCCGCTGGACGGCCCCGACGCCAGGCGAGCGCCGACAGCCGGAGGTGAGCAACCCCGCGCGGAGGACGTGGTCCTGACGCCGTCTGCCCGATCGCGGCGACGGTGTCAAGCCTTGAGGTCCGTCTTGGAGAGGAGGCGGCGCGGTCGATAGACATCTTCTATCGCCGCACCCCGCGGCACCGAGAACGGAGGACAGATGTCGCTGATCGCAGAGACAGCCCCGCAGGCCCCCGCACGCACCGCGTCGACCATGAGGACCGGTCATCCGAGCCTCGGACGCGCGCCGGAAGCCGTCCTCATCCCCATCAGCCTCACCTGCTACCAGGTGGCGCTCGCAGACCAGGTGAAGGGGTACATCTGCGTCAAGGGACGCGAGTGGGAGTGCTTCGCCGGCGCGCACATGGCCGACGCGCGCTCGATCGGGACCCGCGCGAGCCTCACCGTCGCCATCCGCGATCTCGTCACCGACATCCCGCACGGTCTCACGACCGTCTGACCGATCGCGACGAGGAGGCGCCCCCCGGATCGCCGGGCGGCGCCTCCTCGTCTGCGCAGACCCTCAGGCGAGAGCGCCGAACGCGGACATCACGGCCAGCGCGGTGCCCGCCACGACCGCGGAGAGGATCGCGCCGAGCCCCAGCGGGCGCCACCCGGCTCGGAGCACGGCTCGGATGTCGGCCGAGAGGCCCACACCCGCGAGCGCGGCCGCGATGAGGAACCCGCTCGCCTGCGAGACCGCTTCCTGCATCCCAGCCGGGATCCATCCGGCCGACCGGGCGAGCGCGAGGAGCGCGAACCCGATGAGGAACCACGGCACGAGCGCCGCGGCCCGGCTCGGGGTCAGCGGGCTCCCTCCCCCGCCCCGTCGGCTCTCGCCGATCGAGAGCGCGATGCTCAGCGGGATGATCGCGAGCGTGCGGACGAGCTTCACGGCGACCGCCACGGCGAGTGCGCCGCCGCCGAACACCCCCGCCGCCGCGATGACCGAGCTCGTATCGTTCACGGCGGTGCCCGCGAGCACCCCGAACGCGTGCGCGTCGAGCCCCAGCGCGTGCCCGAGCACGGGGAACACGACGACCGCGAGGAGGTTGAAGAGGAAGATCGTCGACATCGCGTAGGCGATCTCGGCGCTCGAGGCGCCGATCACGGGGGCGACCGCGGCGATGGCGGACGCGCCGCAGATCCCGGTGCCCGCGCCGACGAGGGTCCGCAGCCGCCGCCCCACGCCGAGCACCCTGCCGACGACGACCGTCGCGAGCGCGCACGCCGCGAGCGTGGCGGCCATGACGGGAAGCGCCTCGGCACCGGCCGCGGCGACGCTCTGGATCGGGAGGCCCGCGCCGAGGAGCACGATGGCGACCCGCAGGCCCGCGCCGCTCGCCCACGCGATACCGGGGTGCAGCGCAGGCCCCGGAGCGCGGAGCACCGCGCAGCCGACGCCGAGGGCGATCGCGGGCGCCGCGCTGCCGACCGCGGGGGCTGCGCGGCCGATCACGAGGGAGACGAGGGCGATCGCGCCGCAGGCCGCGAGACCGGGGGCCGCCCGCATCGTGCGGTGCAGAAGGAGCTGGGGCATGCTCCCACGGTCGCCGGACCACGGGGCGCGCGGTATCCGGCTGGCGTGCGTGGGGGTACAGGGCCAGACTGTAGGGACCATGCGACACGTGCCCTCGATCGACGCCCTCGAACTCCTGAGGGCCGTCGCGCACCACGGCTCGATCTCGGCCGCGGCCCGCGAGACCGGCTGCACGCAGCAGTCCGCGTCGGCGCGCATCCGCTCGCTCGAGCGCACGCTCGGCCTCGAGCTCGTGACGCGCTCCCCGCACGGCGTCGCGCTCACCGCGAGCGGACGCCGGGTGCTGACCTGGACCGACGACCTGCTCGCGGCCGCCGAGCGGTTCCGCGCGGGCGTCGAGCGGCTGCGCGGGGAGAGCACGCGCGCGCTCGTCGTCGCCGCGAGTCAGACGGTCGCCGCGCACATGCTGCCCGCGTGGCTCCTCGCCCTGCGCGCCGCGCAGCTCGAGGACGGGAGGGAGCCGACCTCCGTTCGCCTCGTGACGGCGAACAGCGACGAGACGGCCGAGCTCGTGCGCACGGGCACGGCGGACCTCGGGTTCGTCGAGAGTCCGGACATCCCGGACGACCTGTCGAGCTCGACGGTCGCGGACGATGTGCTCGTCCTCGTCACGGCGCCCTCGCACCCGTGGACCGACCACGGGAGCGTGTCGCTCGACGACGTCGCCGACACCGCGCTCATCGCGCGCGAGGACGGCAGCGGCACGCGGAGGGCGTGGGAGTCCGCGGTCCGCAAGCGACTCGGACGCACGCCGGTCGCGCCGGCCATGGTCCTGTCCACCTCGGCGGCGGTTCGGTCTGCGGTCGCCGAGGGCATCGCCCCCGCCGTTCTGAGCGACCTCGTCGTGGCGGACGATGTGCGCCTGGCGCGGCTGCGGCGGATCGCGATCGCCGGGCCCGCCATCTCGCGCCCGATCACGGCGCTCTGGCGCGGCACACCGCGCGACCTCGCGCCGACGAGCCGCGACCTTCTCGAAGCCGCGGTTCGGCGCGGCATCCCGACCTGAGTCACCGGGCGAGCGCAGAGCTCCGCAGGTGCCCGACGACCCGCCCGGCCGGCGTCGGGCCGACGGCGATGGGCCGCCCCGGGCTCTGGACCCACCGGCTCCACGAGCCCGAGAAGACCCGCGCCTCGATCCCCGCTGTCGCGAGGGCGAGGGCGCTGTGCGCGGATGCGACGCCCGACGCGCAGTACAGCCCGATCTCGCGGCCCGGTCGAGCCCCGATCCGCGCGAAGGCCGTGAGGATCTCGGCCGGCGTGCGCAGCGTGCCGTCCGGTCGGATGTGCGTCACGGCGGGGAGGCTGACGGCGCCCGGGATGTGGCCCGCCGTCGGATCGGCTCCCGCGTGCGCACCGCGGTATCGCTCAGGGGACCGCACATCGACGAGCACGCCGCGGCTCGGCAGGGTCGCCGCCTCGTCGATCGGCAGGTCCCCGGGATCGACGTCGCGCAGCGTCGCGTCACCACGGGGCGGAGCGACATCGCCCGTGTCGAGGAGATGTCCGGCGGCGATCCACGCGCGCAGGCCTCCATCGAGGACGCGGACCTCGAGCCCGGTGCGCCGGAGCAGCCACCACGCCCGCGCCGCGGCCACCGAGTCGTTGTCGTCGTAGACGACCACGAGGTCGCCGCGGCGCACGCCCCATCGGATCGCCGCGCGCTCGAGATCGCGGTGTGCCGGACGCGGATGCCGGCCCTCCTCCGGATGACCGCGACGGGCGAGCTCGGTCTCGAGATCGACGTACACCGCGCCGGGGAGGTGACCCGAGAGGTAGGCGGGTCGGCCCTCCGGGAGGTCGAGGCGCCAGCGGACGTCGAGAAGGCTCACGCGTGCGCCGCCGGAGAGCCTTTCGTGCAGGTCGGCAGCGGAGATGAGAGGCGACATGAGGCCATCCTGACCCCGCGCACCGCATTCCCGATCATTCCGATAGGGAATATGACGTCGTGCGTCGTCGGCCCGGGCGCTACACGCCCGCGGCCACCGGAGACGACGTGGCGAGAGCCGCGCGCACCGACGGCAGCCCCCGACGCACTGTGAGCTCGAGCCGGTCGTGCAGAGCGGCCGAGGCGATGCGACCGTCCGTGAAGTCGGTGTCCCGCGCGTAGACCGCGAGCGGGAGCGTGAGGGACTGGAAGAACGCGAAGAGCGGGCGGAACTGATGCTCGAGGGCGAGGGCATGCCGATCGCTCCCGCCGGTCGCGGCGAGCTGCACGGGCGTGTCGACGAGGGCGTACTGGTCGACGAAGTCGAACACGTGCTTGAACAGCCCGGTGAACGAGGCGCGGTAGACGGGGCTCGCGACGACGAGGAGGGACGCGCTCTCGATGCGGCGCAGGGCGTCCTCCGCGCGCACCGAGAGCTCATCGCGGCGCAGCGCGCCGCTGAACTCGCGACCGAGTTCGCTGAGCTCGATCACGTCGGTCGTGACGAGATGCTCGTCGCCGAGGGCGTCGGCGTACGCGGTGAGGATGTCGCGCGCGAGAACGCTCGTGCGCGAGGGCGACTGGAGGCTGCCGGAGACGGCGACGAGGGAGACGGTGACCATGCGAGCACGCTACGAGCGCATCCGCGTCGACGGGGCCGAGCGCGTAGCCGGGCGACGAACTCGGTAACACGACGTCACCGGCGCACGTCGCGGCTCAGTCCCCTGCGGCGCGATCCGCGTGCCCGAGCGACTTGCCCGGCGCGATGAGGTCGCGCACGCGCCGCTTCAGGTCGGCGATGTCCGGGAAGCCGCCGTCGCGCTTCCGGTTCCACACGTGCACCTCGCCGACGTCGATCCGGAACACGCCGCCCGTCGCGGGCACGAGCGCGACCTCGCCGATCTCGTCCTCGAACGACTGGAGGAGCTCGCCCGCGTACCACTGGGCGCGCAGCAGCCAGCGGCACTGGGTGCAGTAGGTGATGACGATGCGCGGGGAGGCCATGCACCCACGGTATCGACTCGTCGCAGGGAGCTACGCCGTCGCGGCGCCCCCGTGCACGTGCGCGCGCTGCCCATGACGGCCGACGAGGCTCAGGTACTCGACAGCTCCCGCGCTCGTCGCACCGAACCAGTGCGGGGTGCGCGTGTCGAACTCCACCGCCTCGCCCGCGTGGAGAAGGAGGTCCTGGTCACCGAGGACGAGCCGGAGCGTCCCATTGAGGACGTACGCCCAGTCGTGCCCCTCATGCGAGCGGAGATCGGGAGCCCGGTCGTCCCGGTCGGCCGGCAGCACGAACTTGAACGCCTGCACCCCACCGGGGCGCCGGGTGAGCGGGATGATGACCGAACCGTCGCCGCAGGAGATCGGGCGCAGGTCCACCCGGGGGTCGGCCGTGCGCGGGGCGTCGACGAGGGAGTCGATCGTGACGCCGTAGTACCGGGCGAGGGGCAGGAGCTGCTCGAGGGTGGGCCGACGCAGACCGGCCTCGAGCCGCGACAGCGTGCTGACGGAGATCCGGGTCGCCTCCGCGAGCGCCGTGAGCGTGATGTCGCGCCGCAGCCGAAGGTGCTTGAGCCTCGGCCCGACCGCGTCGAGAGTCTGGTCCGCAGATGGTCGCATGGCACCATTTTGCCATTCGGCAAGATTGCTTGCCAGGGCGACTTTCGAGGTGGGACGCTCTTCCCGCACCCCGCGCACGGTCGGGGAGAAGGAGATGAGCATGCACGACTTCGACAAGGCCTTCTGGGAGGATCACTGGTCCGCCCATGCCCCTTCGGATCCCGGGCTCGACGCACCCCACCCCTACCTGGACAGGGAGATCGGCGGCCTCGCGCCCGGCACCGCGCTCGACGCAGGGTGCGGGACCGGGGCCGAGGCGGTCTGGCTCGCCGAACGAGGATGGCAGGTCACCGGCGTCGACCTCTCCGCGAAGGCACTGGCAGCGGCCGCGGGTCGCGCCGCCCCTGCGGGGGTCGCGGATCGGATCGACTGGGTCGAGGCAGACATCGCACGATGGCAGCCGAGGCGGACGTGGAGCCTCGTCCTGACGAGCTACGCGCACGCCGACATCGGCCAGCTCGACCTCTTCAGGCTCCTCGCGTCACAGGTCGCACCGGGCGGCACGCTCCTCGTCGTCGCCCACGCGCTTTCGCCCGCCCACGGGCATGGCGCCGTCCCGCATCCCGCGCACGCGACCGCCTCCCCCGGCGACATCGCGTCGCTGCTGGCCGCGCCCGAATGGCAGGTCGACAGCCGGTACACGTCGTCCCGGGCGCTGACGATCGGCACCCATCGGCAGCATCTCCGCGACGTCGTCGTGCGCGCTCATCGTGTCCACTGAACCGGAAAGGCCCGCTCCATGACCTCGACCTCCCCCGTCCGCGTCCATCCGCCATCCCTCGTCGTCGACGATCCGCGGCGACGCCGCGCGATCCTCTGGGCTGTCGGCATCGCGCTCATGGCCGTCGTCGCGTCGGTCTCCGGGCTCAACGTCGCGCAGCCGCAGCTCGCGAGCGCGTTCGCCGCGTCGCAGGGCGACGTGCTCTGGATCATCAACACCTACACGCTCACGCTCGCGGCCCTCCTGCTTCCGCTCGGCGCCGCAGGAGACCGGCTGGGACGACGCCGCGTGCTCCTGCTCGGGCTCGCCCTCTTCGGGCTCGCCAACATCGCCGGCGCTGTCGCGCCCGTGCTCGAGGCGATGCTTGCCGCGCGGCTCCTGGCGGGAGTCGGAGCCGCGATGATCATGCCCGTGACGCTCGCGGTCATCACCGCCACGTTCCCCGAGGGCGAGCGCTCGCGCGCGATCGGCATCTGGAGCGCGGTCGCGGCGAGCGGCGGCCTCCTCGGCATGTACCTCTCGGCCCTCCTCGTCGACCTCGCCTCGTGGCGATGGCTCTTCGCGCTGCCCATCGCGCTGACGATCGCGGCGCTCCTCGTCGCCATCCGAGCGGTGCCGGACTCGCGCGAGGTCGCGAGCGGCCGTTTCGACCTCGTCGGCGCCGTGACCTCGGTCGTCGCCGCCGTCGGATTCACGTTCGCGCTCCACGAGGCTCCGACGCACGGCTGGACCGATCCGGTCGTGCTCATCGCACTCGCGGCGGCCGCGCTCGCCGCCGTCGCATTCGCGGTGTGGGAGCTGCGCACGGACGACCCCCTGCTCGACCTGCGGTTCTTCCGCCGGCGCGGCCTCTCGTCCGGCTCCGCGATCCTCCTCGTGCTGTTCGGCGTGCAGGGCGGCGTCTCGCTGATGCTCTATCCGTTCCTCCAGGTCGCGCTCGGGTGGAGCGGCCGCCTCGCCACGCTCGGCCTGATGCCGCTGGCGCTCATGATGATGCTCGCGTCCGGCCTCGCTCCGCGGTTCGCTGCGCGCGTCGGCACACGGGCCGCGATGGTCGCGGGCCTCGGGATGGCGGCGGCGGGTCTCGCACTCATGGCGGGCCTCGTGTCCGCGGATGGCGGCTACCTCAGCGTTCTGCCGGGCCTCGTCGTCCTGGGCGCCGGCGCAGGGCTCGCGATGACCCCGTCGACCGAGGCGATCACCTCGTCGCTTCCCGAGGAGCGTCAGGGAGTCGCATCGGCCGTCAACGACCTCGCACGCGAGTTCGGCGCGGCCCTCGGCATCGCCCTGCTCGGCGGGCTCCTCGTCGCCGGCTACCGCGACGCGATCTCGGCGCGGCTGGACGGCGTGCCGGCGGAGTGGGCCGGCGCCGCGAGCGAGGGCATCGCGACCGCCGCCGCGATCGCGACGGAGGCCGGTCCCCATGCGGCGCAGATCCTCGATGCCGCACGCATCGCCTTCGTCGTGGGCTGGCAGCAGACGATGTGGGCGGGCGCCGCGGTCCTGGGCGCGGTCGCCATCGCCATCCTCGTGCGCGGACCGGTATCCGCTGTCGACCGCTCGCCGTCCGCGGACGCGAGCTGAGCCGGGACCTCGCCTCACAACGCGAGAGCGCCCCGTATTCCGACGGGGCGCTCTCGCTCTTCTGGTGGACCTGAGGGGACTCGAACCCCTGACCCCCTGCATGCCATGCAGGTGCGCTACCAGCTGCGCCACAGGCCCAGACGCTGTCCGGTAGAAGCCCCGGACAACTCCTTTAGCTTACATGACGGTTTCCGCGCGGTGAAATCCGCTCAGTCCGCCGGGCGCGTCGCGGGGAGGTCGATCGGCACCACGGGGCAGTCCTTCCAGAGGCGCTCGAGCGCGTAGAACGACCGCTCCTCCTGGTGGAAGATGTGCGCCACGAGGTCGCCGAAGTCGAGGAGCACCCAGCGCGCCTCCGAGCGGCCCTCGCGTCGCAGGCACTTGTGGCCCGCCTCGAGGAGCTTGTCCTCGATCTCGTCGGCGATGGCCGCGACATTGCGCTCGCTGCGCCCCGTCGCCAGGAGGAAGATGTCCACGAGCGGAAGGGGCTGCGAGACGTCGAGCGCGACGAGATCCTCTGCGCCCTTGGAATCCGCCGCGGCGGCGGCGATCTGCAGCATGTCGATGGACGACTGTGTTGCCATCAGCCGAATACTCCTGTCGCGTAGGCGATGACGACGGCCGCGACGACGGCGATGCCGAGGCCTCCTGCGGTGATGCCGAGCGTCAAGATGAGCTTGTGGTTCTTCTCGGGCGCGGGAGGGCGGATGACCTCTCCCGGGCTCTTCGAGGTCGACACCGCGTCGCTCGCGGCGATCGGCGTCGGGGACGAGGAGAGCGGGATCTCGCCGTCGATGAGCACCGCGTCGACCTCGCGGCCGTCGGTCGTGCCCTTCGCGGCGCCGCTCGAGCCGAAGCCCTCGGGGAGCTTGTGCGAGCTCGTGATGAGCAGCTCGCCGGTCGCCGTGATCGGCGCGCTGAGCGCCGCGGTCGCCGGGATCTCATCGAGGACGAGGGTGCTCGGGGCCGAGCTGGAGCCGCTCGTCTCCTGCGGCTGGGTGAGGAGCTCGTCGAACGACGCCGGCGAGTGGGTGATCGCCTCGACCTCGACGCCCTCTCCGAAGTCCGGGCGGAGCGTGGCCTGCTGCTCCCCCGCGTCCTCCGCGGTCGGCGCCTCGGACGACGCACGCGGGGTCGCCGACGCGGCAGGGGCCTCATCCTCGACGGGCGCTTCCTCGACGGGCGCTTCCGGAGTCTGCTCCACGAGCTCGACGTCGACCGTGGCGGGCGCCGCCGTCTGCGGCACCTCGTCGGTGACGATGGTGGCCTCGATCGTCTCCGGCTCGGCCTGCGTCTCCGGCTCGGCCTGCTCGGCGTTCACCGTGGGGGTCGCGTTGGTGCGCAGACGCTCCTGCTCGCGCAGCTGACGGCGCGTCAGGACCGGGTGAGCGGGAGCGGGCGACGGGGCGCTCTCCCCCTCGGACGATGCCCGGTCGTCGGGCGTCGCCGACGCAGTGGGCTCAGCTGGCTCGTCCGCGGCGTCAGCGTCCGCGGGCTCAGCGGGCTCGTCCACGGGCTCAGCGGGCTCGGCGTCCGCGGTCTGCGCCTCCTCGCGCTCCTCCTCGGCGACGGCCGGCACGACCTCGAGCTCCTCGACCTCGTCGGTCGCCTCGCCGTCGTCCGACGCGGGGGCGGGGTTCTCGTCGGACGGCTCGTCGATCGCGGGCGCTGCCGCATCCTCCTCGACGGCTCTCGCATCGCGGTCGGCCGCGATGTCGTCCGCGGTGAGGATCGGCGTCTGTCCGGTCTGGCGCAGCTCACGCAGCTGACGTCGTGTGAGGGGACGACCGTCTGATGTGCTCATGACTTGCTCCGATACAGATGATGCTTCGCGATGTACTGCACCACGCCATCCGGCACGAGGTACCAGACGGGAAGATCGCGTCTCACGCGGTCCCGGCAATCAGTGGAGGAGATCGCCAGTGCGGGGATCTCCAGGCGACTCACGCCGTCGTCGGGCAGTCCATCCGTGCTGAGCACGTGACCGGGACGCGAGACGGCGACGAAGTGGGCGAGCTCCCACAGCTCATGATGGTCCCGCCAGCTGAGAATCTGCGCCACGGCGTCGGCGCCCGAGATGAAGAACAGCTCGGCATCGGGGCGCTCGGCCTTCAGGTCGCGCAGCGTGTCGACCGTGTAGGTGAGCCCTCCGCGGTCGATGTCGACGCGGCTGACCGTGAAGCGCGGGTTCGACGCGGTCGCGATGACCGTCATCTCGTACCGTGCCTGCGCGGGCGACACCTTCTCCTTCTGCCACGGCTGCCCCGTCGGCACGAAGACGACCTCGTCGAGGTCGAACGACGTCGCGACCTCGCTCGCGGCGACGAGGTGACCGTGGTGGATGGGATCGAACGTCCCGCCCATCACCCCGATCCGAGGAGCACGCGTCGTGGTCGTCACCTTCCGAGGCCTAGTGGCCGTGCCCTGCTTCGCCGTCGACGTGCTCGCTCGCGTCGGCGTGGCGGTTGGCGACGTTGCGGTACGACGCGGCCACGAGCGCGAGGACGCCGAAGATCCCGAAGGCGACGAGTCCGAAGGGCAGGGTCTCCAGGGCGACGTTGCCGTGCTCGGATTCTGCGGCGAGGGTCGCGATCGCGGTGGCGAAGTGCATAGGTGTTCCGTTCTACGGTCGGGCGGACCCTTCCAGCTTACCGTCAGCCCCGCACCTGGCCGGAGCCACGCCCGACCCACTTGGTGCTGGTCAGCTCGGGAAGGCCCATCGGCCCGCGCGCGTGCAGCTTCTGCGTCGAGATGCCGACCTCGGCGCCGAACCCGAACTCGCCGCCGTCCGTGAAGCGGGTCGACGCGTTCGCGAAGACGGCCGCCGAGTCGACCTCGTCGAGGAAGCGCTCGGCGTTGCGCACGTCGGCCGTGACGATCGACTCCGTGTGGCCCGTGCTGTACCGGCGGATGTGCGCGATCGCGTCGTCGAGCGTGTCGACCACGCGCATCGCGATGTCGAGGCTGAGGTACTCGGTCTCCCAGTCCTCCTCCGTCGCGGGGACGATGCCGGACGCGAGCGCCGCGACGGCCTCGTCGCCGTGGACGGTCACGCCCTCCGCCTGCAGCGCCGCGACGACCGAGGGGATGAGCCGGTCGGCCGCCTCGCGGACGACGAGCACGGTCTCCGCCGCGTTGCACACGCTCGGCCGCTGCACCTTGGCGTTCACGACGATGTCGCGGGCCCAGTCCTCCGGCGCCGACGCATCGAGCACGACGTGCACGTTGCCCGCGCCGGTCTCGATCACCGGCACGATCGACTCCGTGACGACCGTCTCGATGAGACCTGCGCTCCCGCGCGGGACGAGGACGTCGACCAGCCCGCGGCCGCGCATGAGGGCGCGCGCGCCGTCGCGCCCGAAGTCGTCGACCGTCTGCACCGCGTCGCCCACGACGCCCTGTGCCTCGAGAGCGCCGCGCATCACGTCGACGAGGACCGTGTTCGACGACCGGGCGGCGCTGCCGCCGCGCAGGACGACGGCGTTCCCCGACTGCAGCGCGAGCGCCGCGATGTCGACGGTGACGTTGGGGCGCGCCTCGTAGATCACGCCGACCACGCCGAACGGCACACGGCGCTGCTCGAGCAGCAGCCCGTTGTACATCCGCTGCCCCCGGACGAGCTCACCCACGGGGTCGGGCAGCGCGGCGACCTGGCGCACGGCGGCCGCGAGCGCGTCGATGCGCGCCTCGTCGAGGCGCAGGCGGTCCAGGAGCGATGCGCCGATCTGCTGCTCCTCGCCGCGGCGCAGATCCTCGGCGTTCGCGGCGATGATCTCGGCGCGGTGCGCGATGAGCGCATCGGCGATCGCATGCAGCGCGGCCTTCTTCTCGTCGCTCGTCAGACGCGCCACCGCGCGCGACGCCTCCTTGGCGCGCCGCAGGCGGTCCTCCGGGACCTCGACCGCGGTGTGCTCGGGGGCGATGAGTGCGTCTGTCGTCATCCGCCCATTCTAGCGAACGGGCCGGTCGCGACGGCCCCTCCGTCGGACGGCGCGAACCACGTGCCGACGGGCGCGCCCGCGAGGGCGTCGGCGACCTGGTCGGCGCTCGTGACGAGCACGCCGATACCGGCGCTCGAGGCGAGACGCGCGGCCGAGGCCTTGGTCGCCGCTCCCCCGGTGCCGACGCTGTTGACGACCTTCGAGCCGAAGGCGTACGAAGACAGATCGTCGTCCGGCTCGATGACGTGGATCGGCTCGGCCCCCGGCTCCCCCGGCGGACGCGTGTACAGCGCCGTGATGTCGCTCAGGAGAACGAGCGCGTCGGCTCCGACGAGACGCGCGACGAGGGCGGCCAGGCGGTCGTTGTCCCCGAACCGGATCTCGTGCGTGGCGACCGTGTCGTTCTCGTTGATGATCGGGAGGATGCGCAGTCCGAGCAGGCGCTCGATCGCGCGGCGCGCGTTGCTGCGGTGCGTCGGGTCCTCCATGTCGTGGGCGGTGAGCAGCACCTGCCCCGCCATGATGTCGAAGGGCCGCAGCGCCTCGAGGTAGCGGTACACGAGGACGTTCTGGCCGACGGCGGCGGCCGCCTGCTGCGTCGCGAGGTCGTGCGGGCGGGACTCCAGGTCGAGGAACGGCATCCCCGTCGCGATCGCCCCGGACGAGACGAGGAGCACCTCGGCGCCGCGCGCGTGCGCGGCCGCGAGAGCCTCGACGAGGACCGGGATCCGCCACGCGGCCTCGCCGCTGATCGACGACGAGCCGACCTTCACGACGATGCGACCCGCGGTCGCCAGCTCGCTCCTGTGCCGCACCGTCATTCGGCGTCGTCCTCCTCGTCGTCGCGACGTGCCCGGCGGCGCTCCTCCTCCATCGCCCGCTCGAGCGTGCGGGCATCCTGACGGGCGTAGTACTGCTCGCGCCGCTCGGCCGTCGTGCGCCGGCGGTTCGGGTCCAGACGCGGATCGAGGCCGCGCGGCGCCTGGATGAGCTCCGCCGCCGACGCGATCGACGGCTCCCAGTCGAACACGATGCCGGCGTCGCCGCCGATCACGACCGTGGAGCCGGGCACGGCGCCGAGCCGGAACAGCTCATCCTCGACGCCGAGCTTCTCGAGGCGGTCGGCGAGGAAGCCCACGGCCTCCTCGTTCTGGAAGTCGGTCTGCTGCACCCAGCGCAGCGGCTTCTCGCCGAGCACGTGGTACACGTTCCCGTACGTTCCGCCCTCGACGCGCACCGTGAACTCCTTCTCGGAGCCCTTGGAGCGGATCACGACCCGTTCCCGCGGAGGCTCGACCGGCGCGGCCTTCCGGTGCTCGTCGATGATCTCGCCGAGGGCGAAGGTCAGCTCGCGGAGCCCGCGCCGCGCGACCGTCGAGATCTCGAACACGCGGTAGCCGAGCGCCTCGAGGTCGGGCCGCACGAACTCGGCGAGCTCATGCGCCTCGGGCACGTCGACCTTGTTGAGCACGACGATCTGCGGGCGCTCGAGGAGCGGCACCTGGCCGTCCGCCACCGGGTAGTTCGCGAGCTCCTGGCGGATGGTCTCGAGGTCGGTGATCGGGTCGCGTCCCGGCTCGAGCGTGGCGCAGTCGAGCACGTGGACGAGCGCGGTGCACCGCTCGACGTGGCGGAGGAACTCCAGGCCGAGCCCGCGCCCCTCGCTCGCGCCCTCGATGAGGCCGGGCACGTCGGCGACCGTGTAGCGGATGTCGCCGGCCTGGACGACGCCGAGATTCGGGTGCAGCGTCGTGAAGGGGTAGTCGGCGATCTTCGGCCGCGCGGCGGAGATCGCCGCGATGAGGCTCGATTTGCCCGCCGACGGGAACCCGACGAGCGCGACGTCGGCGACGGTCTTCAGCTCGAGGACGACGTCGCCCTCCCAGCCGGGGGTGCCGAGGAGCGCGAACCCCGGCGCCTTCCGCTTGGGCGATGCGAGCGCCGCGTTGCCCAGCCCGCCGCGGCCGCCGGGGGCGGCGATGAAGCGCATCCCCGGCTCGATGAGGTCGACGAGCACCTCGCCGTCCGGCGACTTCACGACCGTGCCGACCGGAACCGGCAGCTCGAGGTCCTCGCCCTGCGCGCCCGATCGGTGGTCGCCCATCCCGAAGCCGCCGTTGCCCGCCGACCGATGCGGCGAGTGGTGGTAGCTCAGGAGGGTGGTCGTCTGCGGATCGGCGACGAGCACGATGTCGCCGCCGTCTCCGCCGTTGCCGCCGTCGGGGCCGCCGAGCGGCTTGAACTTCTCACGGTGCACCGAGACGCAGCCGTTGCCGCCCTTGCCTGCGCGCAGGTGCAGCGTCACCTCGTCGACGAACGTGACCATGTCGGTTCCTGACCTCTCGCGGGAGCGTCCCGGACGAACCGGGGGAAAGAGAACGGGGCGGGCCGAAGCCCGCCCCGTCCAGATGCATGTGCGTCTGCGGTGATTACTCGCCCGCGACGATGTTGACGACCTTGCGGCCGCCCTTGGTGCCGAACTCCACGGCACCGGCAGCGAGCGCGAAGAGCGTGTCGTCGCCGCCGCGGCCCACGTTGGCGCCCGGGTGGAAGTGCGTGCCGCGCTGACGGACGAGGATCTCGCCCGCGTTGACGGTCTGGCCGCCGAAGCGCTTGACGCCGAGGCGCTGCGCGTTCGAGTCGCGGCCGTTGCGGGTGGAGCTTGCGCCCTTCTTATGTGCCATCTCTGGAGCCTCTTCCGCTTACTTGATGCCGGTGACCTTGACGCGCGTCAGGTCCTGACGGTGACCCTGGCGCTTCTTGTAGCCGGTCTTGTTCTTGTACTTCTGGATGACGATCTTGGGGCCGCGCAGGTCGCCGAGGACCTCGGCGGTGACCTTGACCTTCGCCAGCTTCTTGGCGTCGGTCGTCACGGTGTCGCCGTCGACGAAGAGGACGGCGGGCAGCTCGATCGTCTCACCCTCGGCAGCCTTGAGGCGGTCGAGCGTCACGATGGTCCCGACCTCGACCTTCTCCTGCCGGCCACCGGCGCGAACAACTGCGTAAACCACGTTCATACCTGTTTCATTGGGGAAGCCGTGCGGCTTCCGAATCTCACGGGAAGACTTCGCTTGCGGGTCGCACCGGATGTGCGAGGTGCGTCTCGGGCAAGACTTTCGTCGCGCCGCCAGTGGGAGAGCGCGCGACAGGGGACGCACCAAAGGAATACTTTACCCGATGTCGGGCGGTTCGGCCAAAAGCGGCGACGCGGCGCGTCGGGCGCGGATGTCCGTAGGCTGGATGGCCATGACCGTTCTCGTCGACCAGGCGATGTGGCCCGCGCACGGGCGCCTGTGGGCCCATCTCGTGAGCGACGAGAGCCTCGCCGAGCTGCATGCCTTCGCAGCGGCCAACGACATCCCACGGCGGGCGTTCGACCGCGACCACTACGACGTGCCGGAGGACGCGCTTCCCCGGCTCGTCGCGGCGGGCGCCACGGCGGTCTCGGCGCACGAGCTCACGCGCGCCCTCATCGCCTCCGGCCTGCGGGTGCGCGCTCGGCACCGCCGCTGAGGCCCCGAGCGCGCGTGACGTCACTCCCCGTCGCGGGTCGCGGGATTGACGGTGACCGCTGTGCCGAGCAGCGCGGCCGTCGTGACACGACGGCGGGCACGGCCCTGACCGGGCGCCTTCGGCTCGGGCAGCGCCTCGAGCACGGAGTCGAGCAGCTGCGCGGCCTCCGAGGTCGGCGCGACCGACGGGGGCTTCTCGACCGAGCGCTTCTTGCGCGGTCGCCGGGGGCGCTCGCGCTCCTCGCTCTGGGCGCCGCCGCGCGGCCCCTCAGGGAGCTCGATGCCGAGCGACGCGAGGTCGGCCGGCTGCTCCGCGCGCGCGGGCTGCTCGGGGCGCTGCGGCTCCGACGCCTCGGACTCCGGCTTCGCGATCGTCGACGCGGCGATCTGCGCGAGCGCCGACTTCACGCCGTCCGTGATGACGTGCGCGGCCGACGACGGCTGCGCGGGCGCGGCGCTCTGGGACGACTGCCCGCCGCGCGAGCGACGGCCGGAGCCGTTCGAGCCGTTCGAGCCTGCGCCGTTCGAGCGGTGCTTGACCACGGGGTCGTGATGGACGATGACGCCGCGGCCGGCGCACACCTCGCACGGCTCGCTGAACGTCTCGAGCAGGCCCAGGCCGAGCTTCTTGCGGGTCATCTGCACGAGGCCGAGCGAGGTGACCTCGGCGACCTGGTGCTTCGTCCGGTCCCGGCTCAGGCACTCGATGAGGCGCCGCAGGACGAGGTCGCGGTTCGACTCGAGCACCATGTCGATGAAGTCGACGACGATGATGCCGCCGATGTCGCGCAGCCGGAGCTGGCGGACGATCTCCTCGGCCGCCTCGAGGTTGTTCTTCGTGACGGTCTCCTCGAGGTTGCCCCCCGAGCCGACGAACTTGCCCGTGTTCACGTCGACGACCGTCATCGCCTCGGTGCGGTCGATGACGAGCGAGCCGCCCGACGGCAGCCAGACCTTGCGGTCGAGCGCCTTCTCGATCTGCTCCGTGATGCGGTACTCGTCGAAGGGGTCGCGGTCGCCCTCGTAGTGCTCGACGCGGTCGAGCAGGTCGGGCGCGACGCCCGTGAGGTAGTCGACGATCGTCCGCTGCGCCTCCGCGCCCTGGATGAGGAGCTTCGTGAAGTCCTCGTTGAAGACATCGCGGATGATCTTGACGAGCAGGTCGGGCTCGCTGTGCAGCAGCGCGGGCGCGTTGCCCTTCTGCACGAGCTCGTTGATGTGCGCCCACTGCGAGGTGAGGCGGTTGACGTCGCGGGTCAGCTGCTCCTCGGTGGCCCCCTCCGCGGCGGTGCGGACGATGACGCCCGACGACTCGGGGAGCACCTCCTTGAGGATCTTCTTGAGGCGCGCCCGCTCGGTGTCGGGCAGCTTGCGCGAGATGCCGTTCATGGCGCCGCCCGGCACGTACACGAGGTAGCGGCCCGGGAGCGAGATCTGGCTGGTCAGGCGCGCGCCCTTGTGGCCCACGGGGTCCTTCGTGACCTGCACGAGGACGCGGTCGCCCTGCTTGAGCGCGAGCTCGATGCGACGCGGCTGGTTGCCGGTCTCGACGGCATCCCAGTCGACCTCGCCCGAGTACAGCACGGCGTTGCGGCCGCGGCCGATGTCGACGAACGCGGCCTCCATGCTGGGCAGCACGTTCTGCACGCGGCCGAGGTACACGTTGCCGATGAGCGATGCGTCCTGGTTGCGCGCCACGTAGTGCTCGACGAGCACGTTGTCCTCGAGCACGGCGATCTGGATGCGCCCGTTCTTCGAGCGGACGATCATCTGGCGGTCCACCGCCTCGCGGCGGGCGAGGAACTCGGCCTCGGTCACGACGGGGCGACGGCGGCCCGCCTCCCGGCCGTCCCGACGGCGCTGCTTCTTCGCCTCGAGGCGCGTCGAGCCCTTGATGCGCTGCGGCTCGGTGATCACCTCGACGACGCGCTGCCGGCGGCGCGGCTCGTCCTGCGGCGCCTCGTCGACCCCGTCGGATCCGCCGCGACGGCGCCGACGGCGCGACGAGCGCCCGCCCTGCTGCTCCTCGGGCTCGGGCTCGGGGAGCGCGGGCAGCGGCGTGATGTCGGGCGCGTAGAAGTGCAGGTCCGTCGTGACGCGCGAGACGAAGTCGGCCGGGAGGAGGCCGAGGCTCACCGCAGTGACCGGCTCGGGCTCCTCCGCCGGCACCTCGTCCTCCGCCGGCGCGTCGGAGTCCGCCGCCGCGTCGGAGTCCTCGGAGTCCGCGGATCCGGCTTCCGAGCTCTCGCCCTCGGGCGCGTCCGTCTCGGCGGCCGGCTCCGCGCCATCCGATTCCTGCTCGGCCTTCTCGACCTGCGGTGCGTCGGGCGCGTCCGGTGTCTCGTCCGTGGCGCTCTCGCGCTGCGCGTCGGGCTGCGTCGTGGGCTCGACAGCCGCCTCGTCGCCTCCGTTCGCGTCGAAGGTTCCGTCTGTGTCGTTGTTCACTTCAGCCATCGCTGGCGTACTCCCTGCGGGGCGGAGGTCCGCCCGAGAATCTCGTGCGGCCCCGCATCGCGCGGCCGCGAACTCCATCGGCATGCGACCGGCACTTCGCTCTGGTCGCGCGGGGCAGCCGTTGCCCCGAAGTCTTGTCACTCGACGGCTCCCCGACCTCGCCGGGGTGCACGTCGGGACCATTATCTCACTACCTGCTGTTCACCCGCACCCTGAGGCGCGAGGAAGGGTGCCCGGGCGCGCCGCGCGGACGGCGCGCGCAGGCCGCGATGCGATAATCCGACCATGCCCGAGACTCGCACGCGCCCCACCGCTCTGGCCATCTGGCTCGTCGTCGCCGGCGTCATCGGCTGGTGGGCGGCGTTCTCGCTCACGGTCGAGAAGTTCCACCTGCTGGAGAACCCGAGTGCGGCGCTCGGCTGCGACTTCAACGTGCTCGTCCAGTGCGCGGCGAACCTCGACGCCTGGCAGGGCTCCGTGTTCGGCTTCCCGAACCCCCTGCTCGGGGTCACCGGATGGGTCGCCCCGATCGTCGTCGGGATGGCGCTGCTCGCCGGCGCGCGCTTCTCCCGCTGGTTCTGGGCCCTGTTCACGCTCGGGATGGCGTTCGCGTTCGGCTTCGTGTGCTGGCTCATCGGCCAGAGCATCTTCGTCATCGGGACGCTGTGCCCGTGGTGCATGGTGACGTGGGTCGTCACCATCCCGTCGTTCTACGCGGTGCTGCTCCACGCCATCCGGATCGGGGCGATCCCCCTCCCGCGTCCCGTGCGCAGGGGCGCCGACACGCTCATCGGCTGGCTGCCGCTCCTCGCCGTGCTCAGCTACGTCGCCATCGCGGTCATGGCCCAGCTGCGCCTCGACGTCCTCGGGATGCTGTTCTAGGCCGACGCACGCAGAGAGCCGGCATCGGGAGCGTTCCCGATGCCGGCTCTCTCGGCTCGCTGAGCGTCTAGAACCAGATCTCGAGCTCGCGGGCGGCGGACTCGGGGCTGTCCGAGCCGTGCACGAGGTTCTGCTGCACGGCGAGGCCCCAGTCGCGGCCGAGATCGCCGCGGATGGTGCCCGGGGCGGCGGTCGTCGGGTCGGTCGTGCCGGCGAGCGCGCGGAAGCCCTCGATCACGCGGTTCCCGGCGACGCGGATCGCGACGACGGGGCCCGACAGCATGAACTCGAGGAGCGGCTCGTAGAACGGCTTGCCCTCGTGCTCGGCGTAGTGCCGGGCGAGCAGGTCGCGGCTCGGCTCGACGAGCTTGATGTCGACGAGCGAGTAGCCCTTCGCCTCGATGCGGCGGAGGATCTCGCCGGTGAGGCCGCGGGCGACGCCATCGGGCTTGACGAGGACGAGGGTCTCTTCGGTGGCCATGGGAGTGCCTTTCTCGTGGAACGGGTGGTGCGGGTGCCGGTCAGTCGGTCTCGGACTCGGCCGCGGCGCGCTGCGCGGAGACGCGCCGCTCGATCCGCGCCCCTCCGATCGTCGCATACGCCCACATGCCGCCGAACACGAGCGTGACGAGCAGGATCGCGGGCACGAAGAGCGCGCCGAGGGCGGTCACGACCTGGAGCGCCCATCCGACCGCGAACCCCCAGCGGTGCCGGAGCAGGCCGCTCGTGAGCACCATCAGGATGGCGACGACGGCGCCCGCGACGATCCCCCACCACGGGGCGATCGGCTCGGGAAGCGCGCGGAGCCCGTAGATCGACAGGCCGGCGAGGAACACGACGACCGCCTCGAACACGAGGACGATCGAGCCGATCTTCTCGGGCAAGGCGCGGTAGCGCGGCGCCCGGCGCGCGGCGCCCGTCACGATCCGCTCACCGGCTTCCACTCCTCCTCCTGCGCGAGCAGGACGGCCTCTCCCGCGAGCACGACCGAGCCCGCGATCGCGACCGCGCGCCGCGGCGCCTCCTGCGCCCACGCGCGAGCCGCCTCGGCCGCGTCGTAGACGCCGGAGTGCACCGTGACGCGGAGACCCGCGGCCTCCGCGATGTCGGCGAGTCGATCCGCGTCGCTCGCGCGGTCCGACGACGGAGCCGTGGCGAAGACGTGCGCGGCGACCGGGGCGAGCGCGGCCACGATGCCCGCGGCGTCCTTGTCGTCGAGGACGCCGAGGACGACGCCCCACTCGTCGAAGTCGAACGACTCCTTCAGCGCGGCCGCGAGGGCGCGCGCGCCGTGCGGGTTGTGCGCGGCGTCCACGACGACGGTCGGCTCGATGCCGACGAGCTGGAGCCGACCCGGCGAGGTCGCCTGCTGGAGCCCGTCGGTGAGCACGCCCGACGCGATCGCCTGGCTGCCCGCGCCGATCAGCGCCTCGACCGCCGCGATCGCGACCGCGGCGTTCTGCCCCTGATGACGTCCGTAGAGCGGGAGGTACTCCTCGTCGTACGAGCCGGCGAGGCCCTTGACGGAGATGAGCTGACCGCCGACCGCGAGCCGGTCGTCGACGAGGGCGAAGTCCTGCCCCTCGAACGCGACGGTCGCGTTCCTCTGCGCGGCGACGCGGCGGATGACGGCCTCGGCCTCGGGACGCTGGACGGCGGAGACGACCGACGCGCTGTCCTTGATGATGCCGGCCTTGACCTCGGCGATCTCCTCCACGGTCGATCCCAGGCGGCTCACGTGGTCGATGTCGATGGGCGTGAGCACCGCGACGTCGCCGTCGGCCGTGTTCGTGGAGTCCCAGCTGCCGCCCATCCCCACCTCGAGCACGAGCACGTCGACGGGCGCGTCCGCGCACGCGACGAACGCGAGCACGGTGAGGAGCTCGAAGAACGTCAGGCGCGCGTCGCCGCGGGCCTCGAGCTCGGCGTCGACGATCCCGACGAAGGGCTCGATCTCGTCCCAGGCGTCGGCGATCGCCGCATCCGCGATCGGCTCGCCGTCGATGAGGATCCGCTCGGTGAAGCGGGTGAGATGCGGGCTCGTGAACAGCCCCGTGCGGAGGCCGTGCGCGCGGATGAGGCTCTCGATGATGCGTGCCGTCGAGGTCTTCCCGTTCGTCCCCGTGATGTGCACGACCCGGTAGGTGCGCTGCGGGTTGTCGAGGAGCTCGAGGATGCGGCCGACGCGCTCGACACGCGGCTGCACCCACTGCTCCCCCGCCCTCGCCAGCAGCGCGTCGTAGACGGCGTCGGCCCTGGCCCGGTCGTTCGCGCTCACGCGGCGCTCCCCACTCGCGAGACGGCGACGGCGAAGTCGCCCGCGTTCGCGTAGGTTCCCGCGGGCACGGTCGCCGTGTGCTCCGCGGCGTCGGTCGTCGAGCCCTCGACGACCGCGTGCTCGACGGCGAGGGTCTCCCCCGCGACGTCGGCGACATCCCACGCGCGGCGCACGGCAGCGGCGTCGTCGGCCGACGCGAACGCGAGCTGCAGGCGGATGCGGTCGCTCACCTCGAAGCCCGCGGCCTTGCGCGTGTCCTGCACGGCGCGCACGACGTCGCGGGCGAGGCCCTCGGCCTCGAGCTCCGGCGTCGTCGTCGTGTCGAGCAGCACGAAGCCGCCCGACGGCAGGGTCGCGATCGCCTCGCCATCCGGCCGGCCCGACGTGTCGAGCGCGAGCTCGTACTCCCCCGGCTCGAGGGCGATGCCGTCGGCGGTCACGACGCCGTCCTGCTCGGTCCAGGCGCCCGACTTCGCGGCGCGGATGACCTGCTGCACCTGCTTGCCCAGACGCGGTCCCGCGGCGCGCGCGTTGACCGTGAGGCGGTGCGAGATGCCGTACTGGGCCGCCGTGTCGTCGCCGAGCTCCACGAGCTCGACGGCCTTCACGTTGAGCTCGTCGCGCAGGATGTCGTCGAACTGCGCGAGCGCCTCTGCGTTCGCCGTCACCACGGTCAGCTTCGCGAGCGGAAGGCGCACGCGCAGCCCCTCCTTCTTGCGGAGCGCGTTCGCGACGCTCGAGGCCTCGCGCACGGCGTCCATGGCCGTCCGGATGTCGGCCGCATCGGCGAACTCGGCGGCATCGGGCCAGTCCTCGAGGTGCACGCTGCGTCCACCCGTGAGCCCCTGCCACACGCGCTCGCTCACGAGCGGGATGAGCGGCGCCGCGACGCGCGTGAGCGTCTCGAGCACGGTGTAGAGCGTGTCGAAGGCCTCGCGGCTGCGCGGGTCGTCCGTGACGCCGAGCCAGAAGCGGTCCCGCGAGCGGCGGATGTACCAGTTCGTGAGGACCTCGGCGAAGTCGCGCAGCCGCGCCGAGGCCGTCGTGGAGTCGAGCTGGTCGAGGTCGGCCGCGACGTCGCGCACGAGGTCGCCCGTGAGCGCGAGGATGTAGCGGTCGAGCACATCCGTCGAGTCCGTGCGTCGCGTGGCCTCGTAGCCCGCGCCATCCGGGCCCGCTGCGGCGTTCGCGTACGTCGCGAAGAAGTACCACGAGTTCCACAGCGGGAGGAGGAACTCGCGCACGCCCGAGCGGATTCCCTCCTCGGTCACGACGAGGTTGCCGCCGCGCAGCACGCTCGAGGACATGAGGAACCAGCGCATGGCATCCGACCCGTCGCGGTCGAAGACCTCCGACACGTCGGGGTAGTTCCGCAGCGACTTCGACATCTTCTGGCCGTCGTTGCCGAGCACGATGCCGTGGCACGAGACGCCCGTGAAGGCGGGCCGGTCGAACAGCGCGCCCGACAGCACGTGCATGACGTAGAACCAGCCGCGCGTCTGCCCGATGTACTCGACGATGAAGTCGGCCGGGGCGTGCGTCTCGAACCAGTCCTTGTTCTCGAACGGGTAGTGCACCTGCGCGAACGGCATCGAGCCCGAGTCGAACCAGACGTCGAAGACGTCCTCGATGCGGCGCATCGTGCTCTTCCCCGTCGGGTCGTCGGGGTTCGGGCGCGTGAGCTCGTCGATGTACGGGCGGTGCAGGTCGACCTCGCCCTTCTCGTTGCGCGGGAGGCGGCCGAAGTCGCGCTCGAGCTCCTCGAGCGAGCCGTAGGCGTCCACGCGGGGGTGATTCGGGTCATCCGACTTCCACACGGGGATCGGCGAGCCCCAGAAGCGGTTGCGGCTGATCGACCAGTCGCGCGCGCCCTCGACCCACTTCCCGAACTGGCCGTGCTTGACGTTCTCGGGCGCCCACGTGATCTGCTCGTTGAGCTCGACGAGGCGGTCGCGGAAGTCGGTCACCCGGATGAACCAGCTCGACACGGCCTTGTAGATGAGCGGGTTCCGGCAGCGCCAGCAGTGCGGGTACGAGTGCTCGTACGACTGCAGGCGCAGGAGCCGCCCGCCCTGGCGCAGCAGGCGCACGAGCGGGGTGTTCGCGTCGAGCCAGAGCTCGCCCGCGACGTCCGGGACGATGTCGAGGAAGCGGCCGTCGTCGCCGAGCGACACGATGGTGGGGATGCCCGCGGCGTCGTTGAGGCGCTTGTCGTCCTCACCGTAGGCGGGAGCCTGGTGGACGATGCCCGTGCCGTCGCCGGTGGTGACGTAGTCGTCGACGAGGATCCGCCACGCGCGCTGCGTGCCCCAGGTCTCGGCGTCGGCGAAGTAGTCCCACAGCCGCTCGTAGGCGACGTCGCGGAGCTGCTCGCCCGTGACGCGGACGCGCACGGCCTCGCGCGCGGCGGCCGCGTCGTCGTAGCCGAGGTCCTTGGCATAGCCGCCGAGGAGGTCCTCCGCGAGCAGGAACTCCGCGCCATCCGCCGCCTCGCCTGCCCCGTTCGGGCCGACCGGGACGACCGCGTACACGATGTCCGGGCCGACCGCGAGGGACATGTTCGTCGGCAGCGTCCACGGGGTCGTCGTCCAGGCCAGGGCGCGCGCGCCCTCGATGCCCAGCGCCGCTGCCTTCTCGCCGACGAGCGGGAAGGTCACCGTGACCGACGGGTCCTGCCGCATCTTGTAGACGTCGTCGTCCATGCGCAGCTCGTGGTTCGACAGCGGCGTCTGGTCGCGCCAGCAGTACGGGAGCACGCGGTAGCCCTCGTAGGCGAGGCCCTTGTCGAACAGCGTCTTGAACGCCCAGAGGACGCTCTCCATGTACGTCGTGTCGAGCGTCTTGTAGCCGCGCTCGAAGTCCACCCAGCGCGCCTGGCGGGTGACGTAGTCCTCCCACTCGCGCGTGTAGGCGAGCACGGAGTCACGGGCCTTGGCGTTGAACGCGTCGATCCCCATCTCGAGGATCTCGTGCTTCTCGGTGATGCCGAGCTGCTTCATCGCCTCGAGCTCGGCGGGGAGCCCGTGGGTGTCCCAGCCGAACACGCGGTCGACCTTGCGCCCGCGCATCGTCTGGAAGCGCGGGAAGAGGTCCTTCGCGTACCCGGTGAGGAGGTGCCCGTAGTGCGGCAGGCCGTTCGCGAACGGCGGCCCGTCGTAGAAGACCCACTCCTCGGCGCCCTCGCGCTGCGCGATCGACGCACGGAAGGTGTCGTCCGCGGCCCAGAAGTCGAGGATCTCGCGCTCGATCTCGGGGAAGCGGGGGCTCGGCACGACGGTGCTCTTGTCGGCGGCGGGGCCGAACGAGGACTTCGGGTAGGTCATCTCACTCCAGCAGTTCCAAGGGGACTGCGAGGACGACCTCCGCCGACGAGACGGCAGGAGCCGCGGTACCACCCCGCGTTGCGCCGCATGCGACGCCGCTCTCACTGCGGCTGTGACGGGCCTGCCCCGCGCGGTTCTACTGAGGTCCTTGCGTTCCCGTTCTTCCGCGAGCTCCCCGGTGATGGCCGGATCGGTGCCGATGCCCCCATCCTACCGCCGCCGGGCGCCGGTGCGCACGGCGTGTCGGCGCGGGCGCGTAGGGTCGACGGATGGCCAGAAAGCAGGATCGCCCGATCGCCCCGCGCGTGAGCGCACCGGATCTGCCGGACGCCCTCGAGGACGCCGTCCCTCGGCGATACGCGGACCTGCAGCGGTCGCGCCTGGCGGGTCTCGCGGGCGACGTCGACCTCGAGCACGCGTCGCTCGAGGAGTGCGTCATCGCCGCTCCGTCGGTCGAGACCCTCGCCCTGCGCGGCGCGACGCTCATCGACGTCGAGATCTCCGACATCCGCGCCGTCTCCGTCGTCGCCCGCGACGCGACCATCCGTCGGCTGCGCATCACGGGCGGCCGCATCGGGACGCTCGACCTCGCGGACGCGGGCGTCGCGGAGCTCGAGCTGCGCGACGTGCGCGTGGACTACCTCTCGTTCGCGGGCGCACGACTGGAGGATGTGCGCATCGTCGACAGCACCATCCGCGCGATCGATCTGCCGCAGGCGCGCCTGACGCGGGTGGCGTTCGAGGGCTGCCGGGCCGACGAGGTCGACCCGCGCGGCATGCGCGCCGCCGACCTCGACCTGCGCGGGCTCGACGCGCTGTCCTACCTCGACGTGCTCGCTCTGCGCGGCGCCACGCTCACGGACGACCAGGTGCGGATGCTCGCTCCCGCGTTCGCGGCGGCCGCGGGCATCGACGTGAAGGGCTGAGGCGCGAGGGGCTGAGGCGGTCGCATCCCGGTTCGCCGCAGACCGCGTCCAACCCGAGGCTGATCACCGCATTCCGAGGCAGGTCCACAGGAGGCTCGCCGCAGAACGCGGCGAACGGATGGCGGATCGCCGCGATTCGCGGCAAGGCCGAAGTGCACAGTCAGCGTCGCCGTGCGATAGCCGCTCGCACATCCGCGAGCAGCCGACGCGGGTCGTCGAGATCCGCCTGCGTCACCGGGATGTAGACCCATCCGAGCGCCTCGATCCTGCGTCGACGTGCGAGATCGCGCCGCCACTGCTCCTTGTCCCGGTGGTGATCGCCCTCGTACTCGATCGCGATCCTCAGCGCAGTGAGCGCGAGGTCGACGCGAGCGACGAAGCGGCCCTCATCGTCGAAGAGCTCGAAGTTCGTCTCGAGGGTTCCGAGCCCCTGCTCGACGAGGAGGACGCGCAGCTCCGACTCCTTGGGCGACTCCGCGCCGGGATCGACGAGCTCGATCGCACGGCCGAGCTTCGCCGGTCCTCGCCCGCGAGGAACCGCCTCCGCCGCGCGACGCAGGGCTTCGGACCCACACATGCGCGCCGCCGCGTCGCCGAGCGCGACGAGCTCCGCCAGCGTCAGGGCACCGGCGAGGTCGCAGAAGGTGCGCGCCGGCGTGGTCACGGGAACGCCGCGCAGCACCTCCACCGCGTCAGCGGGCAGGCTTCGCTCGTGTCCGACGATCCGCCGCCCGCGGCGCGCGCGCACGCCGGTGGGAGTCGTGACGTGCACCCGGCCCGGGGCGATGAGCCGGCGAGGCAGGGGAAGCGCCAGGAGCCGGGCGGCCGTCTCATGGCTGAACGCCGCCGACGGAGGCATCGTCAGGAGAATGGCCTGGCAGATGCTCTCGAGGTCGGTGAACTGCGTCGGCAGGCGCACCCCCTGCGCGGGAATCCAGAGATCGCCGGCGCGGAGCCGCGCTGACGACACCTCCGGCACCTCCTCCACGCGGAAGGCGCGACCGGAGACGCGCTGCGGCAAGGGGGACGGCGATCGCGACATGCTCCGACTCTGCGCGCGGACCGGGGCCAGTCGACGACTCTCCCCAGCCGGGGGAGGAGGCACGCCGTCGTCGCGCTCCTGTGCACACGGCGTGCGGCTGCCGACGGGCGCGGCGGGCTCGATCCCGCACGCCGCGGAATGCGGCGAAGCGGCGCGGGTTCGCCGCAGAACGAGGCGGATGTCCGCGGGACCTGCCCCGAAACGCGGCGAACGCCATCCGAATCGCCGCGAAACGCGGCGAACGGCGCCGACCGCCCGCCGGCCCCGCCCGCCGGCCCCGCCCCGCCCCCGCCGGCCCCCGCCCCGCCGGCCCCGGCCCTCCCGGGCCAGTCCTCCCCGCCCCGGTACACTGGTCGCGCACCCACACTCAGGCACGCAGACACCGTGCCGTACATAGCGCGCGAGGAGATCCCATGGCCGCCATTCCCGACAAGCCCGCACTCGAGGGTCTCGAAGCGAAGTGGGGTGAGTCCTGGGAGCAGCAGGGCACCTACCTCTTCGACCGCGACGCCGCCCGCGCGAAGGGGCGCGCCGGCGTCTTCTCGGTCGACACCCCGCCGCCGACCGCGAGCGGCAGCCTCCACATCGGCCACGTGTTCTCGTACACGCACACCGACGTGAAGACCCGCTACGAGCGCATGCGCGGCAAGACGGTGTTCTACCCGATCGGCTGGGACGACAACGGCCTGCCCACCGAGCGCCGCGTGCAGAACTACTACGGCGTGCGCTGCGACCCGTCGCTGCCCTACGACCCCGACTTCACACCGCCGTTCGAGGGGACGACGAAGACGATCAAGGCCGCCGACCAGATCCCGGTGAGCCGCCGCAACTTCATCGAGCTGTGCGAGAAGCTCACAGTCGAGGACGAGAAGACCTTCGAGGACCTGTGGCGCACCCTCGGGCTCTCGGTCGACTGGACGCAGACCTACCGGACGATCTCGGACGACACCATCCGCACGAGCCAGCTCGCGTTCCTGAAGAACCTCGAGCGGGGCGAGGCGTACCAGGACCTCGCGCCCACTCTGTGGGACGTCGACTTCCGCTCCGCGATCGCGCAGGCGGAGCTCGAGGATCGCGACCAGCAGGCCGCCTACCACCGCCTCGCATTCCACCGGACGGATGGCTCAGGCGACATCCACATCGAGACGACGCGTCCCGAGCTGCTCGCGGCGTGCGTCGCGCTCGTCGCCCACCCCGACGACGAGCGCTACCAGCCCGTGTTCGGCTCGACCGTGACGACGCCCGTGTTCGGCGTCGAGGTCCCCGTCCTCGCGCACCCGCTCGCGCAGCCCGACAAGGGCTCGGGCATCGCGATGATCTGCACGTTCGGCGACGTGACCGACATCATCTGGTGGCGGGAGCTCGACCTCCCCAACCGGACCATCATCGGCAAGGACGGCCGCGTCGTCGCCGACGCGCCCGAGGCGATCACGTCGGATGGCGGCAGGGCCGCGTTCGCGGAGATCGCCGGCAAGACGGTCTTCAGCGCCAAGAAGCGGATGGTCGAGCTGCTGGAGGAGTCCGGCGAGCTCACGAGCGTGTCGGCCCCGTTCACGCATCCCGTGAAGTTCTTCGAGAAGGGCGACCGACCGCTGGAGATCGTCTCGACGCGCCAGTGGTACATCCGCAACGGAGCGCGCGACGCCGAGCTGCGCGAGCGGCTCCTCGCGCTCGGCCAGGAGATCGAGTGGCACCCCGAGTTCATGCGGGTCCGCTACGAGAACTGGGTGAACGGCCTCACCGGCGACTGGCTCGTGTCGCGTCAGCGCTTCTTCGGCGTGCCGATCCCGGTCTGGTACGGCCTCGACGAGAACGGCGAGCGCGACTACGCGCGCGTCCTCGTGCCCGACGCCGCGAGCCTCCCGGTCGACCCGTCGAGCGACGTCCCGCCGGGCTACACCGAGGACCAGCGCGGCGTGCCGGGCGGATTCGAGGCGGAGACCGACGTCTTCGACACGTGGGCGACGTCGTCGCTGACCCCGCAGCTCGCGGGCGGATGGCAGCGCGACGAGGATCTGTGGAGCCTCGTGGCGCCGTTCGACCTGCGCCCGCAGGGCCAGGACATCATCCGCACGTGGCTCTTCTCGACCCTGCTGCGCAGCGCTCTCGAGGACGACCGTGCGCCGTGGGCGCACGCCGCGATCTCCGGCTTCATCGTGGACCCGGACCGCAAGAAGATGTCGAAGTCGAAGGGCAACGTCGTCACGCCCGCCGACATCCTCGAGAAGCACGGGTCCGACGCCGTCCGATACTGGGCCGCGTCGAGCCGCCTCGGGACGGACGCGGCGTTCGACCCGCAGAACCCGACGCAGATCAAGATCGGACGCCGCCTCGCGATCAAGGTCCTCAACGCCGCGAAGTTCGTGCTGGGCTTCGAGGCGCCCGAGGGCGCCTCGGTCACCGAGCCGCTCGATCTGTCGATGCTCGCCGCGCTCGACGACGTCGTGGTGCAGGCGACGGCCGCGCTCGACGCGTACGACCACGCCCGCGCCCTCGAGCTCTCGGAGTCGTTCTTCTGGACGTTCTGCGACGACTACCTCGAGCTCGTGAAGGAGCGCGCGTACGCGGGCGGCGACGCGGGCGCCTCGGCGGCCGTCGCGCTGCGCACCGCGCTCTCGACGCTCCTGCGCCTGCTCGCGCCCGTCGTCGTCTTCGCCGCGGAGGAGGCGTGGTCCTGGTTCGAGAGCGGCTCCGTGCATCGCGCAGCCTGGCCCGAGCCGACCGGGCTCGGCGGCGACACGGACGTGCTCGCCGCCGCGAGCGAGGCCCTGATCGGCATCCGCCGCGCGAAGACCGAGGCGAAGGCCTCGCAGAAGACGCCCGTCGCCCGCGCAGTCGTCGCGGCCCCCGCCGAGCGCGCGGCCGCCCTGCGGCTCGCGGCCGACGACCTCAAGGCCGTCGGCCGGATCGCCGCGCTCGAGATCGAGGACGCCGACGCGTTCGCGGTCACCGACATCCAGCTGGCCGAGGAGGCCTGATGCAGCTCGGAACGCGCTGGTCGGCCGGCTCGGAGCCGCCGGCCAGCGTGCCCGCCTCGCTGCGCGCGGAGATCTCGCGCGTCGAGGCGGAGCTGCCGGATGACGCTCCGCGGCCGTCGTGGACGCTCACGTGGCTGGAGGGACGGCCGATCGCCGAGCTCGACACGGGGATCGAGGTCGTCATCGGCCCCGACGGGGTCGCGATCTCGCGCCCGTTCTCCGACTGAGAGGCGCCGCCGACGTCGTCGGCGGCGCCTCACCAGCGCAGCGCTCCGACGCCGTTCGCGGCCGCGGCGCGATCGCCGGCGCGCCGCGACTCGGCGATGAGCCCCTCGCGGGCGAGATCCGCCGCGATGCGCGCCGTCCGCGCGGCCGCGCGCCGATGCACGCGCGCCTGGAGGCCCTCGGCGACGCGCAGCGCCAGCCGCTCCCCCGCGCCGAGCGCGAGCGGCGGCGCCGCGTCGGGCATCGTGACCGACAGCGTCACGGTGAGCGTGGTCATGATCCTGCTCCTCTCTGCGGAAGGGGGAAGAGGTCGGCGCGCAGAGACACGCTCCGCACACCCTCGCCCTCCTGCCCGCGGTAGCGGTCGACGTACTCGCTGAACAGCGCGTCCGCGCGCTCGGCGAGCTCCTTGAGCTGCGCCGCGGTGAGATGGGCGGTCGACGTCGTCGAGACGCTCGCGTCGCGCCACTCCTCGGGCTCGTCGTCGTACCCGCCCGTGAAGTAGTCGAACATCTCCTGGAAGCGCGCCCGGTGGTACTCGGCGACGGCCACCTGGAGCACGGCTCTGCCGGCCGGCGAGTCGCCGACCGACTCGCTGCCGAAGGCGATCCGGCCGCGGGGCCGCTCCCACCACCGCTCCCGGCCGACGCGCCCCGCGACCTCGCGGACGAGATCGTGGCGCGCGAGCATCCGCAGGTGGTAGCTCGTCGAGCCGGATGACTCGCCCGTGAGCGCGGCGAGCGAGCTCGCGGTCTGCGGGCCCTCCCTGCTCAGCAGGTCGAGGATGCGCACCCGCAGCGGATGTGCGAGCGCACGCAGCGCCGCCGTGTCGAGCACGCGCGTCTCGCGCTCCTCGGACACCTTCGCCGGTTCGTCGGTCATAGTGCAAAGATATCTTTGCAAACGGCTCTTTGCAAGTATCTCTTTGCATGACGCGGCGCGTGCCGCGCCCAGCACGACGGCCCTGGATAGGCTGACGGGATGACCGCGCCCGTGTTCAACCCCCTGCTCGCGCCCTCGCCCCTCCCCTACGGACTGCCCGACTACGCGGCCATCGAGCCCGGTCACTACCTGCCCGCGTTCGAGCGCGCCTTCGCCGAGCACCGCGCCGAGATCGATGCGATCACGGCGAACCCGGACGCCCCGACCTTCGAGAACACGCTCGAGCCGCTCGAGCGCTCCGGCGCGCTTCTCGACGCGGTCTCGCGTGCGTTCTACACCGTGAACTCGGCGCACGCGACGGCGGAGATCCAGGAGATCGACGAGCAGCTCGCACCGCTCATGTCGGCGCACTCCGACGCGATCGAGCTCGACGCGGCGCTGTACGCGCGGATCGGGTCCGTCCGCGACCGGCTCGACGAGCTCGACCTCACCGCGGAGCAGCGTCGCCTCGTCGAGCGACGCCACACCGAGATGACGCGCGCCGGCGCCGCCCTCGACGACACGGCCAAGGAGCGGCTCACCGAGCTCAACGCGCGCCTGTCGACCCTCACCACGCGATTCGAGAAGAACCTCCTCGCCGACACGAACGACCTCGCGGTCGTCTTCGACAGCGCGGAGGAGCTCGAGGGCCTCGCGCCCGGCGAGCTGTCCGCCGCGGCCGAGGCCGCCCGCGAGCGAGGGCTCGACGGGCGCTATGCGGTCACCCTCACGCTCTTCACAGGCCATCCGCACCTGTCTTCGCTGGTCCGCAGAGACGCGCGCGAGCGCATCCTCGCCGCCTCCCGCGCCCGGGCGTCGCGAGGCAACGCGAACGACAGCTCCGAGGTCGTCCGCGAGATCGTGCGGCTCCGCGCCGAGCGCGCCGCGCTGCTCGGGTACCCCTCGCACGCGGCGTACGTGACCTCCGACGAGACCGCCGGATCTCCCGAGGCCGTGCGCGCTCTGCTGCGTCGCCTCGCCGGGCCGGCGGCGCGCAACGCGCAGCGGGAGAAGGCCGCGCTCCAGCGCATCGTCGACGAGACGGAGCCCGAGCCCTTCCCGCTCGCAGCGCACGACTGGGCCTTCTACACGGAGAAGGTGCGTCAGGCCGAGTACGACATCGACACGGCGGCTCTGCGGCCCTGGTTCGAAGCCGAGCGCGTCCTCCGCGACGGCGTGTTCCACGCGGCGCACGAGCTCTACGGGCTCTCCTTCCGCGAGCGCGCCGACCTCCCGAGCTACCACCGGGACGTGCGCGCCTTCGAGGTCCTCGACTCCGACGGCACGCCCCTCGGCCTCTACCTGCTCGACCTCTACACGCGCGACACGAAGCGCGGCGGCGCCTGGATGAACTCGCTCGTCGCGCAGTCCGCGCTCCGCGGCACGAAGCCGGTCGTCGTGAACAACCTCAACGTCGTCAAGCCGGCCGCCGGCGAGCCGACCCTCCTCACGCTCGACAACGTGACGACCCTCTTCCACGAGTTCGGCCACGCCCTGCACGGGCTCTTCGCGCGCGTGACGTACCCGCACTTCGCGGGCACGGCCGTCCACCGGGACTTCGTCGAGTTCCCCAGCCAGGTGAACGAGATGTGGATCCTCTGGCCCGAGGTGCTCGCGAACTACGCCGTCCACCACGAGACCGGCGAGCCCCTCCCCGCGGACGTCGTCGAACGGCTCCGCGCGAGCGAGACGTTCAACCAGGGCTTCGAGACGAGCGAGTACCTCGCGGCCGCCTGGCTCGATCAGGCGTGGCACGCGCTGTCGCCGTCCGAGGCGGCGGCGGTGACCGACGTGGCGGCCTTCGAGGCCGCCGCGCTCGCCGACATCGGCCTGGACGAGCCGACCGTGCCCACGCGGTACTCCTCGACCTACTTCCAGCACATCTTCGCGGGCGGGTACAGCGCGGGGTACTACTCCTACATCTGGGCCGAGGTGCTCGATGCCGACACCGTCGAGTGGTTCCGTGAGAACGGCGGGCTCTCGCGCGCGGGCGGCGACCGCTTCCGCGCGCGGCTGCTCGGCGTGGGCGGTGCGAAGGATCCGCTCGAGGCATACCGCGACTTCCGCGGGCGCGACGCCGAGATCGCCCCGCTGCTGAAGCGCCGCGGCCTCGACGCGTGACGCCTCAGGGCCGGTAGCGGTACCCGAGCCCCGGCTCCGTCAGCAGATGGCGGGGCCGGGCCGGGTCCGCCTCGAGCTTGCGCCGCAGCTGGCTCATGTAGAGGCGGAGGTAGGCGTCCTCCCCCGTGTACGCCGGGCCCCAGACGGCCGTGAGGAGCTCGCGCTTCCCGACGAGGCGGCCCACGTTGCGCAGCAGCACCTCGAGCATCGACCACTCGGTCGCGGTGAGGTGCACCGGCTCGCCATCGCGCGTGGCCGTGTGCGCCACGAGGTCGATCTGGGAGGGGCCGATCGCGTGCCGATCGGCCTCCTCGGATGGCGCGGGCGCGGTCCGCAGGAGGGCGCGCACGCGCGCGAGCAGCTCATCGACCGCGAACGGCTTCGTGACGTAGTCGTTGGCGCCCGCGTCGAGCGCCGCGACCTTCTCCGCCGTCTGCGACCGTCCGCTGAGCACCAGGATGGGCATCCGGTGCGCGCCGCGCACCGTGGTGATGACCCCCGCGCCGTCGAGCGCCGGCAGCCCCAGGTCGAGGATGACGAGAGCGGGCTCGTTCCGAGCGATCTCCCTGACCGCTTCGGCGCCGTCCGCCGCCTCGCGCACCTCGTACCCGCGCGCCTCGAGGTTGAGGGCGAGCGTGCGGCGGATCGCCGCGTCGTCCTCGACGATGAGGATGGTCATGCGACGCCCCCATCCCGCGGCGCGACGGGTGCGATGGGCAGCTCGAGCACGCACGTGAGCCCTCCGCCCTCCGACGGGCGCAGCTCGAGCGTGCCGCCCATCGCCTCCGCGAACCCGCGCGAGAGGGAGAGACCGAGCCCCGCGCCGGACCCGCTGTCGTCGAGGCGACGGAATGCGCGGAACGCCTCATCGCGCGACGCGGCTGGGATCCCCGGACCGTGGTCGACGACCGCGAGCTCCACGCGCGCCCCGGCCGTGCGGATCCTCACCGCGACGTCGCCGCCACCGTGGCGGAGGGCGTTGCCCACGAGGTTCGCGACGATCCGCTGCACGAGCACGGGATCGGCGAGCGCGTCCGGCATCCCGGGCGCCACCGTGACGGCGACGGCGCCCTCGTCGCCCAGCTCATCCAGCGCGAGCGCGGCGGCGTCCTCGACCCGCATGGGCTCGATCGAGACCGGCAGCACGCCCGCGTCGAGCCGCGACGAGTCGAGCAGGTCGTCGAGCAGCCGCTCGAGGCGAGCGAGCGAGGCGATCGTCGTGCCGAGGAGCTCGCCCCGCTGGTCGGGCGTCCAGACGACGTCGGAGCTGGCGAGGCTCGTCGCCGCGGCCGATGCGGCGGCGAGCGGAGTGCGGAGGTCGTGCCCGACGGCCGCGAGAAGGGCGCTGCGCAGCCGGTCCGCCTCCTGCGCGGCGTCGGCTCGGCTCTGCGCCGCGAGCGCCTGACGCGCGAGCAGGAGGCGCGCCTCCGACTGCCCGACGACGAGGCTCACGATCACGCCCGCCGCGACGAACACGCCGATCGCGACGAGCTGCGCGCCGTCGGTCACGTGCAGGGTGTGCACGGGCTCCGCGAAGAAGTAGATGAGGAGCGGCCCCGCAGCGATCGACGCGACGAGGGCGACGACGATCCCACCCAGCACGGCGCCCACGACGACGATGAGCAGGTACAGGAGCGCCGCGACCACGAGGTCCTGCGGGTCGACCGACGCTGCGACCGCCGCCGTCGCTCCCACGAGCGCCGCCGTGACCACGGCCGCGGCGGCGAGCTGCCGTCGCACGGGGAGCATCGCGAACCGCTGCACAGAGGAAGTCTCGCGGCTCCGGTCGGGCTGACGACGGCGGCGCGCGCGGGCGGCGGAAATCCTGACGGAATCCTGACGCGAAGGCGGGTCCCGCGCGCCGCGACGGGACTAGCGTCGTCCGATGTCCAGATCGAGAGGCGGAGAAGAGATGCTCGTCGAGAGCGCAGTGCCCCCGGACGTCACCGGGGAGTCCACATCGGAGATCGACTCCGGGAGGGGCGCGCCGTGGTGGCGCGTCATGTGCCTCACGGGCGTCGACTACTTCTCGACCCTCGGCTACCAGCCGGCGATCGCAGCCCTCGCCGCGGGCCTTCTCTCCCCCATCGCGACGCTCGTGCTCATCCTCGTCACGCTGCTGGGCGCCCTGCCGGTCTATCGACGCGTGGCGAAGGAGAGCCCGCACGGCGAGGGGTCGATCGCCATGCTCGAGCGCCTCCTCCCCTGGTGGGGCGGGAAGCTCCTCGTGCTCGTCCTGCTCGGCTTCGCCGCCACCGACTTCATGATCACCATCACCCTGTCGGCCGCCGACGCGACGGCGCACATCGTGGAGAACCCGTTCGCGCCGGACGAATGGGAGGGGATGGAGATCCCGATCACCCTGTTCCTCGTGGCGCTCCTCGGGGCGGTGTTCCTCAAGGGCTTCCGCGGCGCGATCTCGATCGCGGTGGCGCTCGTGGGGGTCTTCCTCGCGCTGAACGCGGTGGTCGTGCTCGTGTCCTTCGCCGAGGTGGCCGCACATCCCGGGGTCGTCGGCGACTGGACGGCCGCGCTCACCACCGCGCACGGAAGTCCGCTCGCGGCGATCGCGGTGGCGCTCCTCGTCTTCCCGCAGCTCGCGCTCGGCCTCTCCGGCTTCGAGACGGGCGTCGCCGTGATGCCGCAGATCCGCGGCATCCGCGGCGACACGGAGGCGCGGCCGGTCGGCCGCATCCGCGGGGCCCGCAAGCTGCTCACGGCCGCCGCGCTCACGATGAGCGCGTTCCTGCTCGGCTCGAGCGTCGTCACGACGCTGCTCATCCCCCAGGAGGAGTTCGCGCCCGGCGGCTCGGCGAACGGCCGGGCGCTCGCGTACCTCGCCCACGGCCTGCTCGGGGAGGGTTTCGGCACCGCCTACGACATCGCGACCGTGCTCATCCTCTGGTTCGCGGGCGCGTCGGCGATGGCGGGCCTGCTGAACCTCGTGCCCCGCTACCTGCCGCGCTACGGCATGGCCCCGCGCTGGGCGGCCGCCACGCGCCCCCTCGTCATCGTGTTCACCGCGATCGCGTTCGCCGTCACGCTCGCCTTCGAGGCCGACGTCGACGCCCAGAGCGGCGCCTACGCGACCGGCGTGCTCGTGCTCATCACCTCGGCGTCGATCGCGGTGGCGCTGTCCGTGCGTCGGCGGCGGCACCCGCGCGCGGCCGCCGGCTACGCGGTCATCGCCGCCGTCTTCCTCGCCACGACCGCGGTCAACGTCGTGGAGCGGCCCGACGGGGTCAAGATCGCCGCGCTGTTCATCCTCGGCATCGTGACGGTGTCCGTGCTGTCGCGCATCCCGCGGTCGTTCCAGCTCCGCGCGCGCTCGGTCGTCTTCGACGAGGCGGCCCTCGCGTTCGTCCGTCACGACGCGGAGCACCACGGTGCGATCCGCGTCGTGCCCAAGGAGCCGGGCTCCGGGACGGCGGCCGAGTTCGCCGACAAGCTCCGCAACGAGCGGCGCTTCAACGGCATCCCCCGCTCGGCGCAGGTGGTGTTCCTGCAGGTCATCCTCGGCGACTCGTCGGACTTCGAGGACGACCTCGTCGTCCGCGGCGAGGAGCACGCGGGGCACCGCATCCTCAGCGTCCATGCCACGAGCGTGCCGAACGCGATCGCCGCTGTGCTCCTCGCCATCCGGGACGAGACCGGCGTCGTCCCCGACGTCTACTTCGAGTGGAGCGAAGGCAATCCGGCGTCGAACATGCTGCGCTTCCTCGTCTTCGGGACGGGCGAGATCGCGCCGGTCACGCGCGAGGTGCTGCGGCGCGTGGAGCCCAAGCGGCGTCTCCGCCCCGACGTGCACGTGGGCTGAGCGGCTCCGGGCCGAGGATCCTCGATCCCCGGCCCGGAGGCGTCCACTCGGCTACGCGCTCTTCTTGCGCTGCCGCAGCACGACCGTGGGGGGCGCGCCCTCCTCGACGGCGGCGCGGGTGACGATGACCTTCGCGACGTCATCGGTGGACGGGATCTCGAACATGATCGGCCCGAGCACCTCCTCGAGGATGGCACGCAGCCCGCGGGCTCCCGTCTTGCGCCCGACGGCGAGATCGGCGATCGCGCGCAGCGCGTCCTCCTCGAAGTCGAGCGCGACGCCGTCGAGCTCGAACATGCGCTGGTACTGCTTCACGAGCGCGTTCCGCGGGACGGTGAGGATCTCCATGAGCGCCTCCTGGTCGAGCGCGCCGACCGACGCGATGACGGGAAGGCGGCCGATGAACTCCGGGATGAGCCCGAACTTGTGGAGGTCCTCCGGGAGCACCTCCGCGTAGAGCCCGCCGTCGTCGCGCTTGTCCTGGAGCGGGGCGCCGAACCCGACGCCGTGGCGCCCGACGCGCGCCGAGATGATGTCCTCGAGCCCGGCGAACGCGCCGGCCACGATGAACAGCACGTTCGTCGTGTCGATCTGGATGAACTCCTGATGCGGGTGCTTGCGCCCGCCCTGCGGAGGGACGGACGCCACCGTGCCCTCGAGGATCTTCAGGAGCGCCTGCTGCACGCCCTCGCCCGACACATCGCGCGTGATCGACGGGTTCTCCGCCTTGCGGGCGATCTTGTCGACCTCGTCGATGTAGATGATGCCGGTCTCGGCGCGCTTGACGTCGAAGTCGGCGGCCTGGAGGAGCTTGAGGAGGATGTTCTCGACGTCCTCGCCCACGTAGCCCGCCTCGGTGAGGGCCGTCGCGTCGGCGACGGCGAACGGGACGTTGAGCCGCTTCGCGAGCGTCTGCGCGAGGTAGGTCTTGCCCGACCCGGTCGGCCCGAGCATGAGGATGTTGCTCTTGGCGATGTCGACGTCCTCGGCCTTCTGCTCGGCCGTCTTGATCTCGCCGCGCGCGCGGACGCGCTTGTAGTGGTTGTACACCGCCACCGCGAGCGCGCGCTTGGCGGGCTCCTGGCCGACGACGTACTCCTCGAGGAACCCGAAGATCTCCCGCGGCTTCGGCAGGTCGAACTCCGCGACCCCGCCGTCGGCGTTGGACTCGGCCATCCGCTCTTCGATGATCTCGTTGCAGAGCTCGACGCATTCGTCGCAGATGTAGACGCCGGGTCCGGCGATCAGCTGCTGGACCTGCTTCTGGCTCTTCCCGCAGAAGGAGCACTTGAACAGGTCGGCACTCTCACCGATGCGAGCCATGGTCCTTCTCCTCCTGGGTCCCGGAAGGGGGTCTTCTTCGAGCCTAACCGCTGCCGCCGACACCGACGCCGTCCGACGCGGCATGGATGCGGGATGCCCCGGCCGTGCGAGCGCGCGACCGGGGCATCCTGCAGGATCCTGCTCGTCCTACTTCGTCAGCGGCGTGCGCTTGCGCGACGTGAGGACCTGGTCGACGAGGCCGTACTCGACCGCCTCGGTGCCACCCAGGATCTTGTCGCGGTCGATGTCCTTGTGGACCTCGGCCTGCGACTTGTTCGAGTGCTTCGCGAGCGTCTCCTCGAGCCACGTGCGCATGCGCAGGATCTCGGCCGCCTGGATCTCGATGTCCGACGCCTGCCCGTGGCCGGACTCGCCGACCGCGGGCTGGTGGATGAGGATCCGCGCGTTGGGCAGCGCGAGGCGCTTGCCCGGCGCGCCGGCCGCGAGCAGCACGGCCGCCGCCGAGGCGGCCTGACCCAGCACGACGGTCTGGATCTGGGGCGAGATGTACTGCATCGTGTCGTAGATCGCCGTCATGGCCGTGAACGAGCCGCCGGGCGAGTTGATGTACATGATGATGTCGCGGTCGGGGTCCTGGCTCTCGAGCACGAGCAGCTGCGCCATGACGTCGTCCGCCGACGCGTCGTCGACCTGGACGCCCAGGAAGATCACGCGGTCCTCGAAGAGCTTGTTGTACGGGTCCTGGCGCTTGTAGCCGTATGCCGTGCGCTCCTCGAACTGCGGCAGGATGTAGCGGCTGCTCGGGAGCTGGAAGCCCTGCGGGGTCGCCGCGCCGGTGTAGGGGGTGTTCATCGTGTGCGTCCTCGTCTCTCGGCTCACTGCGCGTCGCGGTCGGTGCCGCCCGCGCCCGTCACGTCCGCCGCATGCTCGCGGATGTGGTCCACGAACCCGTACTCGAGCGCCTCGTCGGCGGTGAACCAGCGGTCGCGGTCGCCGTCCTCGTTGATCTGCTCGACGGTCGTCCCGGTCTGCGCCGCGGTGATCTCGGCGAGGCGGTTCTTCATCGAGACGATGAGCTCGGCCTGCGTCTGGATGTCGCTCGCTGTGCCGCCGAAGCCGCCGTGCGGCTGGTGCAGCAGGACGCGTGCGTTGGGCGTGATGTACCGCTTGCCCTTCGTCCCGCTCGTGAGCAGGAGCTGCCCCATCGAGGCGGCCATGCCGATGCCCACCGTGACGATGTCGTTGGGCACGAACTGCATGGTGTCGTAGATCGCCATGCCGGCCGTGATCGAGCCGCCGGGCGAGTTGATGTAGAGGTAGATGTCCTTCTCGGAGTCCTCCGCGGCGAGAAGGAGGATCTTCGCGCAGATCTCGTTCGCGTTCTCGTCGCGCACCTCCGAGCCCAGCCAGATGATGCGGTCCTTGAGAAGCCTGTCGAAGACACTCTGTGCCATCAGCGGTTCGGCCATGAAATCACTCCATTTCGGTGATGCGTCGAGATCGACCCTACCGGCGCCGTTTCAGCGGTCCGGTCGTGTTCGCCCTGGGCATATCGGGTGTCGCATGCCCTGTCGGACCGCCCTTCCGCAAGCCCTTCCCTCCGGCACGTCGCGCCCGTTAGCGTGGCGGCATCGGCGCGGATCAACGGAGGGGTCCGCCCCGGGAGCCTCCGGACCGCGAGGAAGGCGCGCATGAACACCTGGCCCGGAAACCCCTACCCCCTCGGAGCGTCGTACGACGGCGACGGGACGAACTTCGCCCTCTTCAGCGAGGTCGCCGAGCGCGTCGAGCTCTGCCTCTTCGACGATGCGGGGGCCGAGACCCGCGTCGAGCTCACCGAGGTCGACGCGTTCGTCTGGCATGCGTACCTCCCGGATGTCGGCCCCGGCCAGCGCTACGGCTACCGCGTGCACGGGCCGCGCGACCCCGCCCAGGGGCTCCGGTGCAACCCGCACAAGCTGCTCGTGGATCCGTACGCGAAGGCGCTCTCCGGCGCGGTCGACTGGGACGCGTCGCTCTACGACTACGACTTCGACGACCCGGAGAAGCCGAACGAGGCCGATTCCGCGGGCCACACGCTGCTCGCGGTCGTCGTCAACCCGTACTTCGACTGGCGGGACGACCGGCCGCCGTCCGTCCCGTACGACCGCACGCTCATCTACGAGGCGCATGTGAAGGGCCTCACGGCGCTGCACCCCGACGTCCCCGAGGCGCAGCGCGGCACCTACGCGGGCATCGCCCATCCGAGCGTCATCGCCCACCTGCGCAAGCTCGGCGTGACCGCGATCGAGCTCATGCCGGTCCATCAGTTCGTGCACGACGGCCATCTCATCGAGCGGGGCCTGCGCAACTACTGGGGGTACAACACGCTCGGCTTCTTCGCGCCGCACAACGAGTACTCCTCATCGGGCGACGCCGGCGCGCAGGTGCAGGAGTTCAAGGGGATGGTCCGCGCACTGCACGCCGCCGGCATCGAGGTCATCCTCGACGTCGTCTACAACCACACCGCGGAGGGCAACCACCTCGGCCCGACCCTCTCGTTCCGCGGGATCGACAACCGCGCGTACTACCGGCTCGTCGACGACGACCCGTCCTTCTACATGGACTACACCGGCACGGGCAACAGCCTCAACGTGCGCAACCCGCACGCGCTCCAGCTCCTCATGGACTCGCTCCGGTACTGGGTCACCGAGATGCACGTCGACGGCTTCCGCTTCGACCTCGCGGCGACGCTCGCGCGCGAGTTCTACGACGTCGACCGGCTGTCGAGCTTCTTCGACCTCGTGCAGCAGGACCCGGTCGTCTCGCAGGTCAAGCTCATCGCCGAGCCGTGGGACGTCGGACCCGGCGGCTACCAGGTCGGCAACTTCCCTCCGCAGTGGACGGAGTGGAACGGCAAGTACCGCGACACCGTGCGCGACTTCTGGCGCGGCGAGCCCGCGACGCTCGGCGAGTTCGCGTCGCGCATCACCGGGTCGGCCGACCTCTACGAGACCTCGGCACGGCTCCCGTCGGCCTCGATCAACTTCGTCACGGCGCACGACGGGTTCACGCTCAACGACCTCGTGTCGTACAACGAGAAGCACAACGAGGCCAACGGGGAGGGCGGGCGCGACGGCGAGTCCCACAACCGCTCGTACAACCTGGGAGTCGAGGGACCGACCGACGACCCCGCTGTCCTCGAGCTGCGCGCGCGCCAGCAGCGGAACTTCCTCGCGACTCTCCTGCTCTCGCAGGGCGTTCCCATGCTTCCCCACGGGGACGAGCTCGGACGCACGCAGCGCGGCAACAACAACGGCTACGCGCAGGACAGCGAGCTCACGTGGGTGCACTGGGACGAGGCGGACGGCCCGCTCATCGAGTTCACGGCCGCCGTGTCGCGCCTGCGCCGGCGGCACCCGGCGTTCCGACGACTGCGGTTCTTCGACGGGCGGCCCGTCCGCCGCGGCAAGGGCGACCCTCTGCCCGACATCGTGTGGCTGCGCCCCGGCGGCGACCCCATGGAGCCCGAGGACTGGGAGACCGCGTACGCGCGCTCGCTCGGCGTCTTCCTGAACGGGCAGGGCATCGGCGGCCGCGGCCCGCGCGGCGAGCGGATCGTCGACGTGCACTTCCTCATCTGCTTCAACGCGCATGACAGCGAGGTGGAGTTCACGCTGCCGCCCGACGAGTACTGCCCCCAGTGGGAGATCGTGCTCGACACCGCGGACGGCGCAGATCCGACGCCGCGCGCGGCCGGGTCGTCGCTCGCCGTGACGGCCCGCTCGATGCTCGTGCTCCGCGAGCACCGTGCACCGGAGGAGTCGCCCGATCACTCCCCCGCCGCATCGGTGCGGCTCCGGCTCGAGCGCGCCGCGGAAGAGGACGGCTCGTGACCCCGCGAGCGCCGCGCTCGACGTACCGCCTGCAGATCAGCGCGGACTTCGACCTCGATGACGCGGCGGGTGCCGTCGCGTATGTGCGCGCACTCGGGGCAGACTGGCTCTACCTCTCGCCCCTGCTCGCGGCGGAACCCGGCTCGAACCACGGCTACGACGTCGTCGACCACACGCGCGTGGACCCGCTGCGCGGCGGAGCCGACGGGCTCGCCCGTCTCTCCGCGGCCGCACGGGAGGCTGGGCTCGGCGTGCTCGTCGACGTCGTCCCGAACCACATGGGCGTCGCGACGCCGGCGAACAACCCCTGGTGGTGGGATGTCCTCGCGCACGGCCGGGCGTCCCGGTGGGCGGATGCGTTCGACATCGACTGGGCCGCGGGCGGCGGACGCGTGCGCCTGCCCGTGCTCGGCGACGACAGCCCGCCGCTTCGGATCGAGGACGGCGAGCTGCGCTGCGGCGATCAGAGATTCCCCCTCGCCCCGGGATCGGCCGACGACGGCGCCGATCCCGAGACCGTGCACGGCCGCCAGCACTACGAGCTCGTCGACTGGCGGCGCGGCGACGCGGAGCTGAACTACCGTCGGTTCTTCGCGGTCTCCTCGCTCGCGGCGATCCGCGTCGAGGAGCCGTGGGTGTTCGACGCATCGCACGCCGAGATCCTCCGCTGGCTCCGCGACGGCCTCGTGGACGGGCTCCGCATCGACCATCCGGACGGCCTCGCCGACCCGGGAGGGTACCTCGCACGCCTCGCGGACGCGACCGGGGGCCGCTACGTCGTCGTCGAGAAGATCCTCGAGGCCGGAGAGCACCTGCCCGCGCACTGGGCGACGGCTGGCACGACCGGGTACGAGGCGCTCGGAGACGTCGATCGCGTGCTCGTCGACCCGGCCGGCCGCGCCCAGCTCGACGCGCTCGAGGAGGAGCTGCGCGGCTCGCGCGCCGCGTGGGACGACCTCGTCCACGACGGCAAGCGCGCCGCGGCCGACGGCATCCTCGCGTCCGAGGTGCGTCGGCTCGTGCGGCTCCTGCCGGACCGGGCCCTGCCCGGCGGCGCGGACGCCGCCGACGCGCTCGCCGAGATCCTCGCCTGCTTCCCCGTGTACCGGTCGTATCTGCCCGCCGGAGCCGAGCACCTCCACGCCGCCGTCGCCGAGGCGGCGCGGAGACGGCCCGACCTGGCGGCGGCCGTCGAGGCGCTCCTCCCGGTCCTCTCCGACCCCGCGGAGCCCGCCGCGGCGCGCCTCCAGCAGACCTCGGGCGCCGTGATGGCCAAGGGCGTCGAGGACACCGTGTTCTACCGCGTCGCGCGCCTCGCCTCGCTTGCGGAGGTGGGTGGCGATCCCTCGGAGTTCGCGATCGATGTCGCCGAGTTCCACCGGCGCCAGATCGAGCGTCAGGCGCGCACGCCCGCATCGCTCTCGACGCTCTCGACGCACGACACGAAGCGCGGCGAGGACACCCGTGCGCGGATCGATGCGCTCGCCGAGGTGCCGGAGCTCTGGCGCACGACCCTCGCGACGCTTCTCGCGCGCGCTCCCCTGGGCGACGCGCCGCTCGCGGCGCTCCTGTGGAGCACACTCGCGGGGGCGTGGCCCGTCTCCCGCGAACGCGCTCACGCCTACGCGGAGAAGGCCGCACGGGAGGCCGCGACCGGCACATCGTGGCGCTCTCCCGACGCGGACTTCGAGGGGCGGCTCCACGCCCTCGTCGACGCGGCATTCGACGACCCCGAGGCGGCCGCCGCCCTCGAGGGCCTCGTGGACGCCATCCGCCCGGCCGGCTGGTCGAACGGCCTCTCCGCGAAGGTGCTGCAGCTCGCGATGCCCGGCGTGCCCGACGTGTACCAGGGCGCGGAGCTCTGGAACCGCTCGCTCGTCGATCCCGACAACCGGCGCCCCGTCGACTTCGGCGAGCGGCGCGCCCTGCTCGCGCAGCTCGATGCGGGCGCGCCGCCGCCCCTCGACGAGAGCGGCGCGGCGAAGCTGCTCGTCACCTCGCGCGCGCTGAGGGCGCGACGCGATCGACCCGAGCTCTTCACGCGCTACGCGCCGCTGACTGTGATCGGCGACGCGGGGCGGCACGCGATCGCGTTCGACCGCGGCGGGGCCGTCGCGATCGCGACCCGCCTCCCGATCGGCCTCGCCCGCGCCGGCGGATGGGGCAGCGCATCCGTCCTGCTCCCTCCCGGCCGATACGCGGATGCCCTCACCGACGCCGAGACCGAGGGCGGTGCCGTCCCCCTCGCCGAGCTTCTGCGCACCTACCCCGTCGCCCTGCTCCTGAGGCAGGCGCCGTGAGCTTCGAGGTGTGGGCGCCGCACGCGCGGACCGCGACGCTCGTGCTCGACGGATCGCGGCTCGCGATGCGAGCAGCGCCCGACGGATGGTGGACGTCCGACGCCGAGCCGCGGCACGGCGCCGCCTACGGCTACCTGCTCGACGACGACGACACGCCCCTGCCCGATCCGCGCTCGCGCTGGCAGCCCGACGGGGTCGACGGGCTCAGCCGCGTGCACGACCCGTCAGCACACGCGTGGCAGGACAGCGGATGGACGGGCCGGCAGCTCGCGGGCGGCCTCATCTACGAGCTCCACGTGGGCACGTTCACGCCCGAGGGGACGCTCGACGCCGCCGCGGCGCGTCTGCCGCACCTCGTCGACCTCGGCGTCGACTTCGTCCAGCTCCTGCCCGTGAACGCCTTCGACGGCCCGCGGAACTGGGGCTACGACGGCGTCCTCTGGTACGCGGTCGACGAGAGCTACGGCGGCCCGGACGCCTACCAGCGGTTCGTCGACGCCTGCCACGCCGCGGGCGTCGGCGTGATCCAGGACGTCGTCTACAACCACCTCGGGCCGAGCGGCAACCGCCTCCCCCGGTTCGGGCCGTACCTGCGCGAGGACGACGAGAACACGTGGGGCGCAGGCGTCGACCTGCGCCTGCCCGCCGTGCGCGCGCATATCGTCGAGAACGCGCTCATGTGGCTGCGGGACCACCATGTCGACGCCCTCCGGCTCGACGCCGTCCACGCGCTCGTCGACGGCAGCCCGACGCACATCCTCCAGGAGCTCGCCGAGGAGGTCGACGCGCTCAGCGCGCACCTGCGTCGGCCGCTCACGCTCATCGCCGAATCGGACCTCAACGATCCGACCCTCATCTCGCCCCGAGAGGCGGGCGGGTACGGCGTGCACGCGCAGTGGAGCGACGACTACCACCACGCTGTCCACGTCGCGCTCACGGGCGAGACGCACGGCTACTACGCCGACTTCGCTCCGCTGTCGGCCCTCGCGAAGGCGGCGACCCGCGGATTCTTCCACGACGGCACGTGGTCGTCCTTCCGCGGACGCGCGCACGGCCGCCCCCTTCCGCCCGGCACTCCCGCGTGGCGGCTCGTCACCTACACGCAGAATCACGACCAGATCGGCAACCGCTCGACGGGCGATCGCCTGGCCGCCGCGCTCGACGAGGACCTGCTCGCCGTCGCGGCGCTCCTCTGCCTCGCGTCGCCGTTCACGCCGATGCTCTTCATGGGCGAGGAGTGGGCAGCGTCCACGCCCTGGCAGTTCTTCACGTCGCATCCCGATCCGCAGCTCGGGGAGGCGACCAGGGAGGGGCGCAGGGAGGAGTTCGCGCGGATGGGATGGGAGCGCGAGACCGTGCCCGACCCGCAGGACCCTGCGACGTTCGCGCGCTCGCGGCTCGACTGGAGCGAGCCCTATCCCGCGGATGGCGCTCCGACGCGGCACACGCGCATCCTCGCCGTCCATCGCGCGCTCGCGCGCCTGCGCAGGGCGGAGCCCGACCTCGTCGATCCGCGCCTCGAGCGGGTGTCGGCGGAGTGGAGCGAGGACGAGCGCTGGATCCGGCTCCGACGGGGCGGCCTGGAGATCGTCGTCAACCTGGCGGACGAGCCGCTGCGCATCCGGCCGACCGCGGACGTCGTCTTCGCGACGGCGCCGCTCGATGACGACGACGGCGCGATGCTCGTGCCGCCGCGCGCGGGAGCCGTCGTGCGGATCTGAGTCGGCAGACGCGAGGAGGGCGGGTGCCGAAGCACCCGCCCTCCTCGGGATCCGCTGAGATCACTCGGCCTCGTCTGCCGCCTTCGCGGTCTTGCGCGTGCGCTTGGGCTTCTTCTCGGCCGCGGGAGCCTCCTCGGCCGGAGCCTCCTCCGCAGCGGGAGCCTCCTCGGCCGCACCAGCCTCGTCGGCCGGAGCCTCCTCCGCAGCAGCCTCTTCGGCCTCGGGCTCGTCGTCGACGGCCGCGAAGTCGCTCACGTCGACCGGGTTGCCCGCGGTGTCGACGACGGACACCTTGCCGAGGACGATCGCGATCGCCTTGTTGCGCGCGACGTCGCCCATGAGAGCCGGCAGCTGGTTGCCCTGCTGGAGCGCCTGCACGAAGTCCTGCGGCGACATGCCGTACTGGCCCGACGCCTGGATGAGGTACTGCGTGAACTCGTCCTGCGAGACCTGCACGTCGAGCTTCTCGGCGATCGCGTCGAAGAGGATCTGCGTGCGGAACTGCTTCTCGCTCGCCTCGGTCACCTCGGCGCGGTGCTCGTCGTCCTCGAGGCGGTTCTCCTGCTCGAGGTGACGGTGCACCTCGTCCTCGATGAGGCTCGCGGGAACCGGGATCTCGACCGCCTCGAGCAGCGTCTCGACGAGCTTGTCGCGCGCGGCGGAGCCCTGCGAGAACGCTCCGCGCGTCGCGGCCGTCTCCTTGAGCGACTCGCGCAGCTCGGCGATCGTGTCGAACTCGCTCGCCATCTGCGCGAAGTCGTCGTCGGCCTCGGGGAGCTCGCGCTCCTTGACGGCCTTGACGGTCACGGCGACCTCGGCCTCCTCGCCCGCGTGGTCTCCGCCCACGAGCTTGGAGCGGAACGTGGTCTCCTCGCCGGCGGTGAGCGACTCGACGGCCTCGTCGATGCCGTCGAGCAGCTCGCCCGAGCCGACCTCGTACGACACGCCCTCGGCGCGGTCGATCTCCTGGTCGTCGATCTTGGCGACGAGGTCGAGCTCGACGAAGTCGCCCTTCGCGGCCGGGCGGTCCACGGGCACGAGCGTGCCGAAGCGGGCGCGCAGGCTGTCGAGCTCCTCGTCGATCTTCGCGTCGTCGATCTCGACGGCGTCGACCGTGACGGTGAGGCCCTCGTAGGCGGGGATCTCGAACTCGGGGCGCACGTCGACCTCGACGTCGACGACGAGGTCGCCCGAGAAGTCCTTGTCGCTCGGCCACTCGACGATGTCCGCCTGCGGGCGCCCGAGGATCTTCACGTCGTTCTCGGCGACGGCGGCGCGGAAGAACCCGTCGAGGCCCTCGTTGACGGCGTGCTCGATGACCGCGCCGCGGCCGACGCGCTGGTCGATGATCGGAGCGGGAACCTTGCCCTTGCGGAAGCCGGGGACCTGCACGTCGCGCGCGATGTGCTCGTACGCGTGCTGGATGCTCGGCTTGAGGTCTTCGGGGCTGACCGTGATGTGAAGCTTCACCCGCGTCGGGCTGAGCTTCTCGACGGTGCTGTTCACCATGCTGGTTCGTTTCTCCTTGTGACGGACCCGCACGCCGGTCGCGACGCGGGCTGAGGTCTGGATGGGCCGTTGGTCGGGGCGACAGGATTTGAACCTGCGGCCTCCCGCTCCCAAAGCGGGCGCTCTACCAAGCTGAGCTACGCCCCGCGGATATCCCCGCGCACGGGAACACGAAACGGCCTCGGAAAGTCTAGCCGACCGATCGGGCGGGACTCGCCACCCGGGGCGGCGAGAGAGGAGATGGAGGGGATGACGGGAATCGAACCCGCGTGACCAGTTTGGAAGACTGGGGCTCTACCATTGAGCTACATCCCCGGAACTGCGTCCGGCAGCGTGAACGATCCTATCCCACGCGCGCACGTGCTTCCGACACGGCACGGTCTGAGGTACCTCATCCGGCTCGTCCGGCCCCGGGAATACGGCGTTCTGCCGATGCTCCGGCGCCGCCTCAGGGACGACCGTGGAGTCATGTTCATCGATCCTCTCCACAGCCTCTCCGTCCACCGCGCCGAGATCGAGGAGGCCGAGCGCCGTGCGGCTCGCGAGCGCTCGATCCGCGAGCGACTCGAGGCCGACGCCGCACAGGGCGATCGGATCCCGACTCGGCGAGCATCCCGGGCGCGTCGACTCCTCCCGCGCCTCTCGTCGTGACGTCCGCCGTCCGCCGCGATGTCGACGGTCCGTGTGATGATGACGCGGTGACGATCAGGACCAGTCCGCGCACGGTCGGGCGCGAGAGCGAGCACGCTCAGCTCGTCGCGCTCTTCGAGGCCGCCGAGCGCGGCGAGCCCGCGCTCGCGCTCGTCTCGGGCGAGGCCGGCATCGGCAAGTCGCGGCTCGTCTCCGATCTCGCGGCCGCGGTCGGCGGCCGCGCGCGCGTCCTCGTGGGCCACTGCGTCGACCTCGGTCGCGTCGGCGAGGCGTACACGCCCTTCACCGCCGCGCTGCGGGTGCTCATCGCCGACCTCGGCGTCGACCGCGTGCGCGAGCTGGCGGGCCCCGGGGCCGCCGCCCTCTCGGGCATGGCGCCCGCGCTCGCGAGCGAGGCGGAGCCGACCGGCCAGCAGCCCTACGAGGCGCTCGCCCATCTGCTCGAGACCGCGAGCCGCGAGCGCCCGGTTGTGCTCGTCCTCGAGGACGTGCACTGGATGGACAGGGCGAGCCTCGGCGTGCTCGCCTACCTCGCGCGGGTCTCGCTCGACGCCCGTCTGCTCGTCGTGGCCACGTACCGGCCCGAGGACATCGGCCGCACGCACCCCGCGCGCGATCTGCTCGGCGAGCTGGCGCGCAGCCGCGCCACGACGCGCGTCGAGCTGGGCCGCCTGGACCGCGAGAACGTCCGCGCGCTCGTCGGCGAGCTGACCGGCACGGCGGTCGCGGGGCCGCAGCTCGACGCGATCGCCGCCCGCAGCGACGGCGTGCCCTTCTATCTCGAGGAGCTCGTCGCCGTGGAGGGCTGCGACGACGAGCGCGCCCTCCCCGGCGGCCTGCGGAGCCTGCTGCTCGCGCGGTACGAGCGGCTGTCCGATCCGGCACGAGCGCTTGCGCGCGCTCTCTCGGTCGGCGGGCTGTCCGTCGCGCACGCGCTCCTCGAGAGGGTCGACGGCCTCGACGCGACCGCGCGCGACGCCGCCCTCCGCGAGGCCCTCGACGCGGGCCTCCTCGTCCTCACGGACGACGGCTACGCGTTCCGGCACGCGCTCGTGCGCGAGGCCATCCTCGAGGACGCCCTCCCCGGCGAGCGCGAGCGGCTCCACGAGCGCTACGCCGAGGCGCTCGAGGAGCGTGCCGCATCCGGCGCGCGCGTGGCAGCGGCCGTCGCGCACCACCTGGCGTCGACGCGAGACGCCGCGCGGGCGTTCCCCGCCTCGATCCGCGCGATGCAGGAGGCGCGGGCGAGCTCCGCCTACGCGTCCGCCGCACAGCACGCCGAGCAGGCGCTCGCGATGTGGGATGCCGTGCCCGACGCCGAGAGCACGGCCGGGATGCCGTGGCTCGAGCTCATGGGGAGGGCCGCGACGTACCTCCGCAACGCCGGCGAGACCGAGCGCAGCATCGCCGTGTCGCGCTCCGCGCTGGCCGCGTGCCCTCCCGACTCCATCCACCACGTCCGCCTCACGCGCAATCTCGCGCGCGCCCTCTCCAACGCGGCCCGTCCGGGCTCCATCGAGGCGTATCGCGACGCCCTCGCGACCGTCGAGCGGATCGGCGGGCACGAGGAGCTGCGCGTCGATCTGCTCATCTCCCTCGCCGGGCGGCTCATGCTGGCCGGCGAGCGCGCCGATGCCCGCCGCCTGGCTCTCGAGGGCGCCGCCGTCGCGGAGCGGCTCGGAGCGACCGCGCTCGTCTCGAACGCGATGAACGTCGCCGGGCTCTGCCTCGCGCACGGCGGCGACCTCGCAGCGGGGTGGGCCGAGCTCGAGCAGGCACGGCAGCTGGCAGGCGACGATCGCGCCGCGCGCCTGCGGTACTGGGTCAACGCGTCGGATCTCGCGCAGCGGGCCGGAGACCCGGAGCGCGCGCTCGAACTCGCCCGGCTCGGGATGGCCGAGGCTCAGGCCTACGGCCTCGAGCGCACCTCGGGCACCGTCCTCGCGTCGAACGCCGCCGACCCGCTCGCGAGCCTCGGCCGGTGGGACGAGGTCGACGCCCTCATCGACCGCGCTCTGGCCGCCTCGCCCCCGTCGGTCAACGTGACGTACCTCGCGGTCGTCCGCGCGTGGTCCCTCGTCTGGCGGGGCGATCTCGCCGCCGCGGCCGCGACGCTCGAACCGCACCGAGCCGTGCTCCGCTCGACCGCCGAGAACGAGATCCAGGCCCTCCTCACCGTGGCGCGCGTCGACATGGAGCTCGCGCTCGCGGACGGGCGGCCCGAGGTCGCGTGGGACGCGGCCGCGGGCGTGCGGGCCGTGCCCGTGGAGCGACTCGCGCTGAACTCGGGCAACGCGGTGCCCCTGGCCTGGTCGTTCGCCCGCGTCGCGCGCCTGGCCGGGAGGCGCGGCGGACACGCGTTCGGGCAGGAGGCTGGCCGGCTCGCCGAGCGCCTGATCGACCAGTTCGCGGGCTGGCCGACGCACGGCGTGTGGAGTGCGCTCACCCGCGCCGAGCTCGCCGACGACGAGCCGTCATGGCGCGCGGCCGCGGCAGCAGCGGAGGGCCGCGAGGCGCCGGTCGGGCTGCTGCCCTACGCGCTCGCCCAGCAGGTGCGGGCACGGGTCGAGGCCGGAGACCGCGCGGGCGCCCGGGCTCTCGTGCCGTCCGCACGCGCGGCCGCGCGCGAACGCGGCGTCCTCGGCGTCCTGCGCGACCTGGATGCACTGGCCGACGAGGCCGGTCTCCAGGGACGCGACGGGCACGCCGATCCGGTGCTCACGGCGCGCGAGCTCCAGGTCCTCGAGCTCGTCGCCGAGGGCCTCAGCAACGGCCAGATCGGGCAGCGCCTGTTCATCAGCACGAAGACCGTCAGCGTGCACGTCTCCGCGATCCTCCGCAAGCTCGGAGCGGCGACGCGCACGGAGGCCGCACACCGGGCGGCCGACCTCCCCGGCGCGACCGCGCCCTGATCAGCGCTCGCCGTCGCGGAGCGCCGCCTCGTGGCGCGCCGCGTGCGCGAGGTAGTTCTCGGCGTTTCGGAGGAGTCCGGCGACCTCCTCGTCCGTGAGTGCGCGGCGGACCTTCGCGGGCACTCCCGCGACGAGACTCCGCGGTGGCACGACCGTGCCCTCGAGCACGACCGCTCCCCCGGCGACGAGGCACTCGGCCCCGATCTCGGCGCCCTGCAGCACGACGGCGCCCATGCCGATGAGCGACCGGTCGCCGATGCGGCAGCCGTGCACCACGGCGTTGTGCCCGACCGACACGTCGTCGCCGATCTCGGTGTCGAAGCCGCCGCCGACGTGCACCGAGACGCTGTCCTGGAGGTTGCTGCGCGCGCCCACGCGGATGGCGCCGGTGTCGCCCCGGAGGACAGCGTTGTACCAGACGCTCGTCTGAGGGCCGAGCACGACGTCGCCGACGACGCGCGCTCCGTCGGCGAGGAACGCATCGGGCGGGACGACCGGCCGCACGCCGTCGAGAGGCAGGACCGTGGCACGGGGCGAGACGCTCATGGTCCGACGATACGTCCGCGCGCGCCCTCTCGCTTTCGATGCCAGGTTCGGCAAGCCTAACTTTCGCCCGATCATCTGCGATTTAGCCGAGCCTCTGCTTGCTTGCGGAATGCCAGCCGACGAGTAGCGTTGTCCTCAGCGACAGGGCGCGACACGCGCCCGGCAAGACGAAGGAGAATCCTCATGAGCGACGCACAGACCATCTCCGCGACCGCCGCCGACCCGACCGTCGCCGCCGGCTCGGCCCAGTTCCTCTCTCCCGTCGTCCTCGGCCTCCAGGCTCTCGGCGTCAACGGCAAGCAGGCGCACTGGCACGTGCGCGGCGCCAACTTCATCGGCGTGCACGAGTTCCTCGACACGCTCGTCGACCACGTGCAGGAGTGGGCGGACCTCGCCGCCGAGCGCATCGTGGCCCTGGGCCTCCCCATCGACGCGCGCCTCGCCGCCGTCGCCGGCAAGGTCCCGACCACCGGCGCGCCCGCGGGCTTCGCCCAGTCGGACGCCGTCATCCGCGGCATCGTCTCCGACATCGACGCCGTTCTGGCCGACCTCCAGGCCGCCATCGACGGTCTCGACGAGGTCGACCTCACGAGCCAGGACGTCGCCATCGAGATCAAGGCGGGCCTCGAGAAGGACCGCTGGTTCCTGGTGGCGCACATCGCCGAGTGACCCTCGCTCTCCTCGTCAGAAGGCCTCGCTCCGCTCGGAGCGAGGCCTTCGACGTGTCACGGCGCGGTGGCGCGCGGCTCCCTAGCCGAGGTGCGTGAGGCGCCCGTCGACGAGGGTCGCGTGCACCGGCATGGCACGCAGCGCGTCGGCTCCCGCCGTCAGCGGGTCGTGCCCGACGAGTGCCAGGTCAGCCGGCTCGCCGGGGAGGACCCGCGCCGGATCCGCCGTGCCGCCGTCGGTCGAGGCGGCGAGGGCCGTGCGGGCGTCGAGAGCCTGATCGACCCGCCAGGGCTCGCTCGCGTCGCGGACGCGGAAGACCGCGGCGGCCATCTGGACCCACGGGTCGAGGGGCGAGACCGGCGCGTCGGACCCGAGCAGCAGGCAGGCTCCGGCCTCGACCAGCTCGCGGAGCGGATAGGCGACCGCCGTCTGCGCAGCCCACTCGACGCCGGCGAGCTCGCGATCGTCGAGGGCATGCTCGGGCTGCACGCTGGCCTCGACGCCGAGGCGGGCGAACCGCGCGATGTCGGTGCGCGCGACGAGCTGGACGTGCTCGATGCGCCCGGGCACGTCGGCGGCCGCGAACGCGTCGAGCGCGTGCCGGGCCGCGACGTCTCCGATCGCGTGGATCGTCGTCGCGATGCCCGCGCTCGCGGCGCGCGCGACGAGCTCGATGAGCGCGCGCGGCTCGACGTTCAGGCGCCCGCGGCTGACGCCGTCGGCGTACGGGGCGCTCGTCGCGGCTGTCCGCGTGCCGAGCGACCCGTCGGAGATGACCTTGAGCATCCCGAAGGACACGCGGTCCGACCCGTCGAGCGCCTCGCCGGTCGACAGCCCCTCCGCGATCGCCCGGTCCAGGTCGTCGGGATACACGTCGAAGCGCACCCGGACGCGCTCGTCGCCCCGCGCCATCCGCCGTCGCCACCGATCGGCGTTCCACCCGATCTCGAGGTCCTGCACGCCGACGATGCCTCTCGCGGCGGCGGCCGCGAGCATCCGGTCCAGCGCGGCGTCCTCGTCCTCCGGGGCAAGCTGCTTGAGACGCTGCTCGACGAGGAAGGCGGCGCCCTCGCGCACGAGACCCGCGGCGTCGGCCGCGAGGCCCTCACGCCGCGCGGCGGCCGAGTTCAGCCAGACGCCGTGGAGATCGGAGCTCACGAGATAGGTCGGGATGTCGCCGGTCACCTCGTCGAGGAGGCCCAGGTCGGCGGCATCCGTCCAGAGGCCGTCACGCAGGCGCGCGACGACCCGGCGCCCGTCTGCTCGGACCGGGGCGGCCGCGGCCGCGCGCGCGGCCTCCTCGGCGGACGCGGCGTGCTCGACCGACGGCGTGCCCTGCGCGAGCGCGCACTCGAGCGTGTGCACGTGATGGTCCCAGAGGCCGGGGACGAGCCATCCGCCCGCGCCGTCGAGCACCGCGCCGCTTCGGCGGATCGCGCCAGCGGGCGCGATGTCGGCGATCCGTCCGTCCGCGAGCCACACGTCGTACACGCCGTCGACGTCGTACTCGGGGTGGGCGAGCAGCTCGCGCCCCTCGCCCCCGATGCGGACATCCGCGATGACGTCGACCCGGTCGCCTCGGCTCAGCGCTGGCATGCCGGGCACCAGTAGAGCTTGCGCGCCTGCATCTCCTCGAGCACGATCTCCGTGCCGCAGACCCGGCAGGGCAGGCCCGCGCGGTGGTAGACCCAGTGGCGGTCGTCCCTGCTCGCCATCGCGCGACGCCAGGCGTCGCCCTCGAGCCCGTCCATGGTCATCATCTGCCCCGTCTCGACGCCGATGCGCAGGAGCACGACCCAGTCGCGCCACAGCCCGCGCACCGTCTCCTCGGGGATGTCCTTGCCCGGCGTGTGCGGGTCGAGCCCCGCGCGGAAGAGCATCTCAGCGCGGTAGACGTTGCCGATGCCGCTCACGACCGACTGGTCCATGAGCAGCTGGCCGATCGCGACATTCCGGCGGCGGACCGCCGCGAGGAAGCGCTCCTCGCCCTCACCGACGTCGCCGACGAGCGGATCGGGGCCGAGCTTGGCGATCACGCGGGCGATCTCGTCCGGCCGCTGCACGACGCATGCGGTGGGTCCGCGGAGGTCCGCGCAGGTCGTCTCCGTGAGGAGGCGGACGCGCACCTGGCCGACGACGGGCGGCGGCCACTCGGCGTCGGAGGCGGCCAGACCGTCCGGCTCGTCGAGCCCTCGCGTCTGCTCGGACATCCGCACGTGCACGCGCGTGCGACGCGGGGCGCCGATCGACGCGAGGGAGTTCTCGCCGGCGTCGTCGAACACGCGGTCGGCGTCGGAGAGGTCGGTGCCGCGCTGATTCGTCTGCCCCATCCGCCCGTTCGCGGACGCGATCGTCGGGTCGACGAGGATCTCGCCGGCGAAGTCCCACGCTCCGTACAGGCCGAGGTGCACGCGCAGCCAGACATCCTCGTCGAACTCGAGGAACATCTGCTTGCCGACCGCCTCGGCGCGCGTCATCGTGCGGCCGTCGAGGATGGCCGCACCCTCCGCGAAGCGCCCCTGCGGGCTCGTCGCCCCGACCGGGCGGCCGACGAAGTTGCGCGCGAACTGCCGCGCGATCCGGTGGACGGAATGACCCTCGGGCATCCGCTAGGACATCGTGCGCGGAGCGGGCCCGTCGACGAGGGCGCCGTCGCGCTCGTAGGCGCCGATCTGCGCGATCCGGCGGACGTGACGCTCGTCGTTCGAGAACGGCGTCTGGATGAAGCGGTCGATGAAGCGCGTGACGTCCTCGAACGTGTGCTGGCGCGCGCCGATGGCGATGACGTTCGCGTCGTTGTGCTCGCGCGCGAGCTCGGCGGTCGAGAGGTTCCACACGAGCGCCGCGCGGATGCCCTCGACCTTGTTCGCCGCGATCTGCTCGCCGTTGCCCGAGCCGCCGAAGACGACGCCGAGGGCGGGGACGCCGGCGCGCTGGTCGTCGACGACCGCCTGCGCCGCGCGGATGCAGAACGCGGGGTAGTCGTCGAGCGGGTCGTACTCGACCGGCCCGTGGTCGATGACCTCGTGGCCCTGGGAGGCGAGGTGGTGCTGCAGCTGGGTCGAGAACTCGAGACCCGCGTGATCGGTCGCGATGTGGATGCGCATGGAGACGATTCTCCCCTACCTGCGAGGGTGCCCGTGCACGGTCAGGGCGCGACGCCCGCCGCGGCGGGCAGGAAGCCCAGCCGCGCGTTCTCGCAGTCGCCGGGGCGCGCCACGTCGTACCAGGGCCCCAGGTCGGTCAGGTGCGGCCGCTCGCTCGCGGGCGTTCCGTGCAGGCGCTCCTCCACGAGGTCGACGAGGCCCGCCACGAACGCCGGATGCGTGCCGGGCGTGCGGGTGCGGACCGCGCGGATGCCGGCCTCCGCGGCCGACGCCATCGCCTCGTTGTCGAGGTCCCAGAGGACCTCCATGTGGTCGCTCACGAAGCCGAGCGGCACGATCGCGACAGCCTCGACACCCTGCGCGGGCAGCCCGGCGATCACGTCGTTGACGTCGGGCTCGAGCCACGGCTGCGACGCGGGGCCCGATCGCGACTGGAAGACGAGGTCCCATCCGGTCCCCGCTGCGGCCGGGATCTCGTCGGCGAGGCGCTGCATGATGTGCGCCGCCACGGCCCGGTGCTGCGCCGCGTACGCTCCGCCCTCGGGCCAGGAGCGGTCGCGCGGACCGGAGCGGTCGGCGTCGGCGGTCGGGATCGAGTGCGTTGAGAACAGCACGCGCACCGCCCCGGCGCCCACGCCGTCCGCGAGGAACCCGGCGACAGCGTCGCGCACACCCTCGTAAAAGGGCTCGACGAAGCCGGGGTGGTCGAAGAACAGGCGCACCTTGTCGATCGTCACGGGGTCGTCCCCCGTTCCCAGGCCCGTCTCGGCGAGGACGCGCGCGTAGTCCTCGCGGTACTGACGGTCGCTCGAGTACGAGCTGTAGGCGCTCGTGGCGATCGCGAGCAGGGTGCGGTGTCCGTCGGCGTGAGCGGCCCGAACGGCGTCATCGAGGTACGGCGCCCAGTTGCGGTTGCCCCAGTAGACCGGCAGGTCGAGGCCCCGCCGGGCGATCTCGGCCTCCAGCGCGGCCTTGAGCGCGCGGTTCTGGGCGTTGATCGGGCTCACGCCGCCGAAGTGGCGGTAGTGGACGGCGACCTCCTCGAGACGCTCGTCGGGGATCCCCCTGCCGTGCGTCACGTTGCGCAGGAAGGGGATGACGTCGTCCTGCCCCTCGGGGCCGCCGAAGCTCGAGAGCACGATCGCGTCGTAGGCGACGGGGACCTCGACGAACGGGTCTCCCCCGGCCGCGGCCGGGGAGGCGAAGGGGACCGCTGACTGCGTCGGGGTGCTGCTCGTCGTCACCCCTCCATCTTCGCACCCGCGTAGAAATCAGGGTGTTCAGGCGGCGTTCAGGGTCCCGTCACGGGCGGTCCCGCCGCGATTCCCGCGAGCGGAGCCCGTCGAGCACGTAGGCTGTTCAGGTTGCCGCAGGCGTCACCCGCGCGCCCGGAGATCTTTCGTCCCCTACCCCATGGGAGTGAAACAGTGCCTGGAGAGAACCTCACCCGCGTCGAGGCGCAGGAGCGCCGCGCGATCGTCGAGACGCAGACGTACGAGATCGCGCTCGACCTGACCAAGGGCGCAGAGGTGTTCGGATCGCGCAGCGTGGTGCGATTCGCCGCGACGCCGGGAGCGAGCACCTTCATCGACCTCATCGCGCGAGACGTGCGGGAGATCACCCTGAACGGCCGCGAGATCGACCCGTCATCCGCCTACGCCGACGCGCGCATCCGACTCGACGACCTGGAGGCCGAGAACGAGCTCGTCGTCGACGCCGACTGCCTGTACACGAACACGGGCGAGGGCCTCCACCGCTTCGTCGACCCCGTCGACGGCGAGGTGTACCTCTACTCCCAGTTCGAGGTGCCGGACTCGCGGCGCGTCTTCGCGGTGTTCGAGCAGCCCGACCTCAAGGCGACGTTCCAGTTCACGGTGACCGCGCCGGCGTCGTGGAAGGTCGTGTCGAACCAGCCCACGCCCGAGCCCATCCCGCACGACGACGGCGTCAACGCGACGTGGGGCTTCGAGCCCACCCCGCGCATCTCGTCCTACATCACGGCGCTCATCGCGGGCCCGTACGAGGAGACCCGCTCGGAGCTGACGTCGGCGTCCGGCCGCGTCATCCCGCTGGGCATCTTCGCCCGCAAGAGCCTGTGGCAGCACATGGACGCCGACTACGTCTTCGAGAAGACCCGTCAGGGCTTCGCGTACTTTGAGGAGAAGTTCGGATACCCGTACCCGTTCGCGAAGTACGACCAGCTCTTCGTCCCCGAGTTCAACGCGGGCGCGATGGAGAACGCGGGAGCGGTCACCTTCACCGAGACGTACGTGTTCCGCAGCAAGGTCACCGACGCCGTGAGGGAGCGTCGCGTCGTCACGATCCTGCACGAGCTGGCCCACATGTGGTTCGGCGACCTCGTGACCATGAAGTGGTGGAACGACCTGTGGCTCAACGAGTCGTTCGCCGAGTGGGCGTCGACGATCGCCACGGCCGAGGCCACCGAGTGGACCGAGGCGTGGACGACGTTCAACGCCATGGAGAAGACCTGGGCGTACCGCCAGGATCAGCTCCCCTCGACGCATCCGATCGTCGCCGAGATCAACGACCTCGAGGATGTCCAGGTCAACTTCGACGGGATCACGTACGCCAAGGGCGGCTCCGTCCTCAAGCAGCTGGCCGCGTGGGTCGGCATCGACGCGTTCTTCCAGGGCGTCGGCGCCTACTTCCAGAAGCACGCGTACGGGAACACCACCCTCTCCGACCTCCTCGTCGAGCTCGAGAAGACGAGCGGCCGCGACCTCGCCCCGTGGTCTCGCAAGTGGCTCGAGACGGCAGGCGTCAACACGCTCTCCCCCGTCGTCGACGACGACCACGACGGCCGCATCACGCGCTTCGCGATCACGCAGACGGCCCCGGCGGACTACCCGACCATCCGCCCGCACCGCCTCGGCATCGGCTTCTACGACCTGCAGGACGGCGCCCTGACGCGCACGCACAGCGTCGAGATCGACGTGGACGGCGACCTCACCGAGGTGCCGCAGCTCAAGGGCATGCGCCGCCCCGCCCTCGTCCTCCTCAACGACGGAGACCTCGCCTACGCGAAGATCCGCCTCGACGACCGCAGCCTCGCGACGGCGATCGACCACCTCGCCGACATCGCGGACCCGCTCGCGCGCTCGCTCGTCTGGGGCGCCGCGTGGGATCAGACGCGCGACGCCGAGACCGCAGCGAGCGACTACGTCGACCTCGTCCTGCGCAACATCGGCCGCGAGACCGAGTCGACGACCATCCGCACGACCCTCGCGCAGCTCCAGCTCGCGGCGAACAGCTACGTCGCGCCCGAGACGCGCACCGAGACGCGCCGCAAGGTCGCCGACGGCCTCTGGGCGCTCCTGCAGGACGCCGAGCCCGGCAGCGACCTCCAGCTGCAGCTGACGACGGCCTTCGCCTCCGCCGCCTCCGAGCCCGCGCACTGGGATCGGGTCCGCGCGCTGCGCGACGGCGAGATCGTTCTCGAGGGGCTCGAGATCGACACCGACCTCTCGTGGCAGCTGCTCGTCTCGCTCGCGGCCGGCGGCCGCGCCGACGACGCGGCGATCGACGCGGCACTGGCCGCCGACAACACGGCCAAGGGCGCCGAGTCCGCTGCCCAGGCGCGCGCCGCGCTCCCGACTGCCGAGGGGAAGGCCGCCGCGTGGGCGTCGCTCATCGACAGCGACGCGCTTCCCAACATCGTCATCCGCTCGGCGGCGCTCGGGTTCGTCCACCCCGCGACGCGCGACCAGCTCGAGCCGTTCGTCGAGAAGTACTTCGAGATGCTGATCCCCGTGTGGGAGTCCCGCACGTTCCAGATCGCGTCGTACCTCATCGAGCTGCTGTACCCCGCGCCGCTCGCGAACGCCGACCTGCGCAAGGCGACGCGCGCGTGGCTCGGCGAGCACGCCGATGCGCCGGCCGCGCTGCGCCGGATCGTCGCCGAGAACCTCGCCGGCGTCGAGCGCGCGATCGCCGCGCAGGAGCGCGACGCCGAGTAGCCCCCGCTCACAGCGAGCCCCGGTGCGATCCAGAGGATCCACCGGGGCTCGCGCCGTACGATCGAGGTGATGATGAAGACCGAGACAGCGGACGTGACCGACCTCAGCTGGTGGCAGGAGCGCCTCGTCGAGCTGGGGCAGTTCGGCTGGCTCCTCGTGCGGGCCGCCATCGCCGTCGCGGCGTGCGTGATCGTCGCGTGGATCCTCCGCCTCGTCATCCGACGCGTCGTGAAGCGCATCGTCGAGGGCGCGAAGAGCAAGGCGAAGGTCGACGACACGCGCGCGCTCGAGCGGTCGCCGCTCGCATCCGTGCGCGTCGTGCAGCGCACGCGCACGCTCGGCTCGATCCTCACGAACGTCGTCAACATCGCGATGGTCGTCGTCGCGCTCGTCCTCGTCGCCTCGATCCTCGTGCCGGACGTGCTGGCGTCGCTCTCGCTGCTCACCGCCGCCGTCGGCGCGGGCCTCGGCTTCGGCGCGCAGAACATCGTCAAGGACGTCCTCAACGGCATCTTCATCGTCGCGGAGGACCAGATCGGCATCGGCGACGTCGTCGACCTCGGCCTCGCGACCGGTGTCGTGGAGTTCGTCAGCGTGCGCATCACGCACGTCCGCGACGTCAACGGGGTGCTCTGGTACGTCCGCAACGGCGAGATCACGCGCATCGGCAACATGACCCAGGGATGGTCGCGGGTCGTCCTCGACCTGACCCTCCCGAAGGACATCGTGATCGAGGATGTCGAGAGCCTCATCGCCGACACCTCGCTCGGACTCGCGCACGATCCGCGCTGGCGCTCGCGCGTCATCGGCGAGCCGGAGGTCTGGGGCCTCGAGTCGCTCGAGGGCGAGACCCTCGTCGTCCGCCTCGTGATCAAGGCCAAGCCGACCGCGAAGGACGACGTCGCGCGCGAGCTGCGCGAGCGCCTGCGCGCGGTCCTCCTCACCGAGGGCATCGACGTCACGGGCATCGCCCGCGCGACGCTCGAGGGCGCGGAGGGCGCCCTCCGCGTGCGCGGGGCGAACCCGCCGACGATCACGAGCGAGCTCCCCGAGAGGCCGACGTGGCGACCGCGACCGCGCGACGAGAAGAGCCCGACGGCGCCCGCGGGACGCCAGGAGGGCGGACAGGACGAGGAAGAGGGAGCCGACACGTGAGCGAGCCGAAGAGCCTGCGCCCCCTCGGCGTGGGGACGTTCTACGACCAGGTCGGCGGGCGCCCGACGTTCCAGAGGCTCGTCGCCGCCTTCTACCGCGGCGTCGCGGACGACGAGGTGCTGAAGCCGATGTACCCCGAGGAGGACCTGGGCCCCGCCGAGGAGCGCCTGCTGCTCTTCCTCGAGCAGTACTGGGGCGGTCCGACGACGTACAGCGAGACCCGCGGCCACCCGCGCCTGCGCATGCGCCACGTCGGGTTCCACATCGACCCCGAGGCGCGCGACCGATGGCTGGCCCACATGCGCGCAGCCGTCGACGAGCTCGGCCTGTCGCCTGTCCACGAGGCGACGCTCTGGGACTACCTCGAGCGCGCCGCGCACGCCATGGTGAACACGTTCGAGCCCCAGCCCGGACGCTGACGGGTCAGCGCTCTCGGGTCAGCGCGCGCCCGTCTCCCGAACCGGCGTGAGGCCGACCGCCGCGGGCCCGCGGGTGAGGATGTGACCGCGCTCGAGCGTCACGCGGGTCCAGCGGCCCGCGGTCGACACGCGCGCCTCCTCCTCGCCGCCGATGAACCCGAACGAGAACGCGGCGAACGCGACGCCCCGCGGCAGACCGCCGAGCTCCTCGTCCGGCTCGCCCCAGACGCTGCCGCGCACCTGGCGGACGACGTCCTCCCCCGGCTGATCCGGGAGCGCATGCGCGACCGCGGCGATGCCCCACTGCGCGCGGCTCGCGAGCGACGCGGCGGCGATGCCGCCCGTGCGGGTCCAGCCGCCGCGAGGCGGCGACACCCCTGCCCACGCGGGCGCGAGCGCGGTGTCGGGCAGCGCGAGGGCGCGGGGGTCCTCGGTCTCCGTGAGCGACGCCACGGTGAGGTCGCACTGCAGCTCGGGATCGGCTCGCAGGACCCGCATCGCGAGGACGGTCGGCGTGCGGTCGAGCAGTCCCTGAGGCGCCAGCGCGGCCGAGGACATGACGAGGACGCCCTCCGACGCCTGCAGCCGGACGCCCTCGTCCCCGATGCGGGAAGCGCGACCGGCGAAGGTCAGCGCATCGCGGGCGGTCTGGTCGTCGGCGAGCACGAGGCGAGCGGTCACCCGCTCTAAACTAGCAAGGCACGCCTCGGCTGCGTGCGCTCGCGCTCACGAGGCGCGGGCGGAGCGGCGAACGGAGACCCGAGTGACCATCGACGCACGGACCGACGACCCCGTCCAGACGATGCTCGACGTGATCGAGCTCGAGCGGATGGAGGCCCGCACGCACGAGGACATCTTCCTCGGGCGCTCGCACTTCATGCCGAGCGGGCGCGTGTTCGGCGGCCAGGTGCTCTCGCAGGTCGTGTCCGCCGCCGCGCGCACGATCGCCGACGACCGCCACGTGCACTCGCTCCACGGCTACTTCCTGCGGCCGGGCGACATGCGCAAGGACATCACCTTCGGCGTCGACCGCATCCACGACGGACGATCCTTCGCCCGCCGGCGCGTGCAGGGATATCAGGACGGCGTGCCGATCTTCTCGGGCATCCTCTCCTTCCAGGACGAGGACGAGGGGGTCGAGCACCAGCTGCCGATGCCCGAGGTCCCCGCGCCCGAGGACCTGCCCGATCCGCTCCGGGAGCTCGACCGCCATCCGCACTCGCAGCGTCTCCTCGCGGCGAATCCGATCGAGGTGCGGCACGTCGAGGGAAGCCTCCTCGTGGAGCCGACGGGCGGCGCTCGACCGACGCAGGCCGTCTGGACGCGCGTGCGGCGCCCGATCGGCGACAGCCGCCTGCTCCATCAGGCCGCTCTCGCCTATCTCAGCGACTACACGATCCAGGAGCCGTCGATGCGCGGCGCGGGCGTCGCGTGGTCGACGCCCGGGCTGAAAGTCGCGAGCCTCGACCACGCGATGTGGTGGCATCGGCCGGCGCGCGCCGACGAGTGGCTGCTCTACGTGCAGGAGTCGCCGGGAGCGCAGGGCGGCCGCGGTCTCGCGTTCGGCCGCCTCTACACGCGCGACGGCGCGCTCGTCGCGTCGGTCGCGCAGGAGATCATGCTCCGCGTGCCGGCGTCCGACGCGGTCAGCCCGCCTGCCTGAGATCGGCCTCGAGCGCGACCCAGCCGAGCATGGCGCACTTGATGCGCATGACGTACTTCGCGACGCCCTGCAGGGCCGCGGCATCGCCGAGCGCCTCGGACGGCGCGATCGACCCGCGCGAGCGCAGCATGGTCCGGAACTCGTCGATGCGCGCGAGCGCCTCCTCGCGCGTCGTGTGCTCGAGCAGCCCCGTCATGATCGACGCCGAGGCCATCGAGATCGAGCAGCCGTGGCCATCCCACACGATCGAGGCGATCGCGTCGTCGTCGTCGAGGCTCACGCCGACCGTGATCTCGTCTCCGCACGACGGGTTGAGCTCGTGGTGCGTGTAGTCGAGCGGCGTCGGGTCGCCCTTGCCCTCGGGATCGCGCGCGTGGTCCAGGATCAGCTCCTGGTACAGGCTCTGCAGGTCTGCGCTCATCGGTCCGCTCCGAAGAATCCGCGGACCTCGCGCAGCGCGTCTCGCAGCGCCGCGATCTCGTCCGACGTCGTGTAGAGATAGGCGCTCGCGCGCGTCGTCGCCGCGACCCCGAGACGACGGTGCAGCGGCTGGGCGCAGTGGTGCCCCGTCCGCACCGTGATGCCGCGGTCGTCGAGGAACTGGCCCACGTCGTGCGCGTGCACGCCGTCGACGATGAAGCTCGCGAGCGCGGCGCGCTCTGCTCCGGGCTCGGGGCCGACGAGCCGCACGCCGGGAACCGACGCGACGGCGTCGACGAGCTCGCCGGCGAGTTGCGCCTCATGCGCGTGCACGGCGTCCATCCCGATGCCCGCGAGGTAGTCGACGGCTGCTCCCAGGCCCACGACCTGCGTGACGGGCTGGGTGCCGGCCTCGAAGCGCTGCGGTGCGGGAAGGAACTCGGCGTCCTCCATCGTCACGGTCGTGATCGTGGAGCCGCCCGTGCGTGCGGGGGGCAGCTCGTCGAGGAGCTCGGCGCGCCCGTACAGCACCCCGATGCCGTTCGGGCCGAGCATCTTGTGTCCCGAGAACGCCGCGAAGTCGACGCCGAGCGCGCCCAGGTCGAGCGGCAGATGCGGCGCCGACTGGCACGCGTCGAGCACGGTGAGCGCGCCGACGTCGCGCGCGAGCGACGCGATCTCGGCCGCCGGCGCGATCATCCCGGTGACGTTCGACACGTGCGCGAACGCGACGACCCTGGTCCGCGCGGTCAGCTGCGCGCGCAGGTCGTCGATCGTCCAGAGGCCGCGGTCGTCGACCGGCACCCAGCGCAGCGTCGCGCCCGTCCGGCGCGCGAGTCGCTGCCACGGGATGAGGTCGGCATGGTGCTCGGCCTCGGTGACGAGGATCTCGTCGCCGGCGCGCAGCGCGAAGCGCGCTCCGCCGAGGCCGGCCGACGCGTCCGCGATCCCGAGCGCGACCATGTTGAGCGCGTCGGTGGCGTTCTCGGTCCAGACGACCTCGCGCTCCCCCGCGCCGACGAACGCCGCGACGCGCTCGCGCGCGGTCTCGAAGGCGAACGTCGCCTCGCCGGTCGCGAGGCTCGATCCCCGGTGCACGGCCGCGTAGTCGTGGCGCGCGAAGTCGGCCTCGGCGGAGATCACGGCCTCCGGACGCTGCGACGTCGCGGCCGAGTCGAGGTACACGCGGTCGGGGCGTCCCGAGATCCCGGGGAAGTCCGCGCGGACGTCCTCGCGGACGGGTGCGGGCGTGACGTCTGGCATGGATGGCTCCCTGCAGGGGTGGAGGAGGGCGTCTTCCAGTCTCTCATCCGCAGGGCCGGTCGTCTCCGTCACCGACGGGTGAAGGCCACCGGCTCCTCCAGGAACGGCTCCCATGCGGCGCGCATCTCGGGGGTGAGCCGGACCGGTCGGCCGGTCGCGATGTCGACGAGCACGACGACGGCGTCGGCTCGCGCGTACACGACGCGCTCCTCCTCGCCGACCGCGCTGTGCACCTCGTAGCAGACGTCGATGCTCGACCCGCCGATGCGCCCGAGCCAGAGCTGCACGTCGAGCGGGCGGTGACGGTACGGCACGGGCCGCAGGTACTCGATGCTCTGCCGCGCGATCAGCGTCACGACCCCCGTGGGCGACCCGAGGACCTCGGGATCGAACACGGCGGTCGGCGGGATGTCGTCGTCGGAGTCCTCAGCGCGGAAGAACGCGCGGCACCGGGCCTCCTCGAGCAGGCGCAGCATCGAGGCGTTGTTGACATGGCCGAAGGCGTCGAGGTCGCCCCAGCGCAGCTGGATGGGCACGTGCACGCGGGTCATCGGGCTCCTCTCCGGCCCGGACGGACCGCGGCCGGTAACGATACGGTCACGGTCGCGACCGGTCATCCTCGTCCGACGATACCCCGTCCTTCCGCATGATCACGCGGATCGCGGCGGAGCGGTCGACGTGGGAGCGCGCCCGCGGCGCCGTCGACCGGCTTGCTAGGGTGACCGAGGTCGTCCTGCCGCAGCGCGGGACGCGCCTCACACCGCCGGCGACGCGTCCGACACGACCGGGGTGTTCCGCCCAGGACCGCGGATGCCGCCACGTCGCGGCATGCGTATGGCAGACGATCCAGTCGTCAACCCGGACGACTGCGCCAGGAGCCTCGTGCCCGGCCCGTCGCCTGCCCGGACCGCAACCGATGACCGAACGCGGATCGCGCTGCCCTGAGTCTCCGCGCTCGGCACAGGGGACACGTGACCGAGAACGACACTTCCATCGCCCTGCGCGCCGAGGGCCTCTACAAGGTCTTCGGGCGCCGACCGCACGACGCCGTCGAGCGCCTGCGCGCCGGAACCCCGCGCGATGAGCTCGACGGCGCCACGGCGGCCGTGATCGACGCCTCCTTCGAGGTCCGCCGCGGCGAGATCTTCGTCGTGATGGGGCTCTCCGGCTCCGGCAAGTCGACGCTCATCCGCATGCTCAACGGCCTGCACGACATCACCGCCGGGACGATCACCGTGAACGGGGAGCCGATCGCGGGGATCCCGGCGAGTCGGCTGCGCGCGACCCGGCGCGAGCACGTCTCGATGGTGTTCCAGCACTTCGCCCTGCTCCCCCACCGCACGGTGGCCGCGAACGTCGCCTACCCGCTCGAGCTCAAGGGCGTCGACCGCCGCTCTCGCGAGGCGAAGGCGACCGAGATCCTCGCCTTGGTGGGCCTCGAAGGATGGGGCGACAAGCTCCCCGCCGAGCTCTCCGGAGGCATGCAGCAGCGGGTCGGCATCGCGCGCGCTCTGGCCGCCGACACCGACATCCTGCTCATGGACGAGGCGTTCAGCGCCCTGGACCCGCTCATCCGCCGGGAGATGCAGGACCAGCTCATCGAGCTGCAGCAGCGCCTGCAGAAGACGATCGTCTTCATCACGCACGATCTCAATGAGGCCATGTACCTGGGCGACCGCATCGCGGTGATGCGCGACGGCCGCATCGTCCAGATCGGCACGCCGGAGGACATCCTCACCGACCCCGCGAACGACTACGTCGAGCAGTTCGTCCAGGACGTCGATCGTGCCCGCGTGCTGACCGCCGGCAATGTCATGGAGCGCCCTCGCCCCGTCGTCGCCGAGGGCGCCGGCCCGCGCACGGCGCTGCGCACGATGCGCGACGCCTACACGTCGGCGGCCTATGTCGTCGGCCGCGATCGTCGCCTCGCCGGGATGATCACCGACCGCGACGCGATGAAGCTCATCCGCCGCGGCGAGAGCGCGCTCGCGTCGATCCTGAAGCCGGTTCCGCAGGCCGTGAGCCAGGACGACGTCCTGATGGACCTGTTCGTGCCCGCCGTCGAGTCGCCGCTCCCGCTCGCGGTGACCGATGACACGGGTCGCCTCGTGGGCGTCATCCCCCGTGTCACCCTGCTCGCCGCCCTCGGGCCCGGCCCCGGATCCACCGAGGAGATCACCGTGCTCCAGCCGCCCATCCCCTCGGCCGTGATCGATCAGGTGCTCGCGGAGGCCGATGCCGCCGCGGCGGCCGCCGCCGACTCCGAGGAGGTGCGCTGATGGACGGGTTCCGCCTCCCGATCGGCGACGCGGTCTCCGCCGCCGTCGACTGGGCCAAGGACAACCTCGAGGGCCTCCTCGACGTCGTCGCGCTCGTCGTGCGCACCCTCGTGAACGGCCTCACCGACGCGCTCGTCGCGACGCCGTTCCCCGTCACGATCGCGGTCGCCGCGCTCCTCGCGTGGCTCGTCCGCTCGTGGCAGCTCGCGGTCGGCACGGCGATCTCGTTCGCCGTGATCGTCGGCATGGACCTCTGGGAGCCCGCGATGCAGACGCTCGCGCTCGTGGTCGTCGCCGCGTTCGTGGCGGTCCTGATCGGCGTGCCGCTCGGCATCTGGTCGGCGCGCAGCGATGCCGTGCGCGCCGTCCTCAAGCCCGTGCTCGACTTCATGCAGACGATGCCGGCGATGGTGTACCTCATCCCCGCGATCGTCTTCTTCAGCATCGGCGTCGTCCCCGGCCTCGTCGCGACCGTGATCTTCGCTCTCCCTCCCGGCGTGCGCCTCACCGAGCTCGGGATCCGCGGCGTCGACGCCGAGACGGTCGAGGCCGGGCACGCGTTCGGCGCGACACCCGGGCAGATCCTGCGAGGCGTCCAGCTCCCGCTCGCGATGCCGACCATCATGGCCGGGGTCAACCAGGTGATCATGCTCGCGCTCTCGATGGCCGTGATCGCCGGGATGGCGGGAGCCGACGGCCTCGGGAAGATGGTCGTGCAGGCGATCTCCACCGTGAACACCGGTCAGGGAGTCGAGGCCGGGCTCGGCGTCGTCCTGCTCGCCGTGTTCCTCGATCGCTTCACCGCGGCCCTCGGCACGCCGAGCGAGTACCCGTCCTCGCTTCTGGGCCTCCTGTCGCGCCGACGCGCGGCGCAGCGCGCGGCGACATCGGACGACGCCGCGATCGCACATGCCCCCGACGCCCGCTCCGCCGTGCCCACGCCATGACCATCCGCAGCCATCGACCATCCGAAACGCACGACATCACACGCAACGAGAGAAGGAACACGAACATGACGAAGCGACGCATCACGGCCATCCTGGCCCTCGGCGCCACCACGGCCCTGGCCCTCGCGGGCTGTGCGAGCGGCGACGGCGACGCCGCCGGCGCAGGCGAGGGAGACAAGGGCACGATCACGCTCGGCTTCCTGCCCGCCTGGACGGATGGCCTCAGCACGGCCTACCTGCTCCAGGATCAGCTCGAGAAGCTCGGCTACACGGTCGAGATGCAGACGCTCACCGAGGCCGGCCCGCTGTACGCCGGACTCGCGCAGGGCGACGTGGACATCTACCCCTCCGCCTGGCCCGAGCTCACGCACCGCGACTACATGGAGCAGTACGGCGACGACATCGAGGATCTCGGCGCCTACTACGACAACGCGAAGCTCACGATCGCGGTGCCGACCTACATGGACGACGTGAACTCGATCGAGGACCTCGCGGGTCAGGCCGACCGCTTCGACGGCAAGATCTACGGCATCGAGCCCGGCGCGGGCCTGACCAAGCAGACGCAGGAGGTCATGATGCCCGAGTACGGCCTCGATGCCGACTACGAGCTCGTGACGTCGTCGACCGCGGCCATGCTGACCGAGCTCGGCAGCGCCATCGACGCGCAGGAGGACATCGCGGTCACGCTGTGGCGGCCGTTCTGGGCCAACGACGCCTACGACATCAAGGACCTCGAGGACCCGAAGGGCGCGATGGGCGACCCCGAGGCGCTGCACTTCCTCGGCACCGCCGGCTTCGCGGAGGAGTTCCCCGAGGCGGCGGAGCTCATCGCCGGCATCCAGCTCGACGACGCCGAATACGGCTCGCTCGAGGACCTCGTCGTGAACGAGTTCGGCGAGGGCAAGGAGGCGGAGGCCGTCGACGCATGGCTCGAGGAGCACCCCGACGCCTTCGACACGATCGTCGCCGACTGACGGCCGACACGACGAAGCCGCCCCGGGTTCTCCCGGGGCGGCTTCGTCGTGTCGGCGCGACGCCGCTCAGTCGCGTGTGAGCTTGCGGTGCGTCGTGCGGTGCGGGCGCGCGGCGTCCGGACCGAGACGGTCGATCTTGTTCGCCTCGTACGCCTCGAAGTTTCCCTCGAACCAGTGCCAGTTGGCCGGGTTCTCGTCGGTGCCCTCGTAGGCGAGGATGTGCGTGGCGATGCGGTCGAGGAACCACCGGTCGTGGGTGATCACGACGGCGCAGCCCGGGAACTCGAGCAGCGCGTTCTCGAGCGAGCCGAGGGTCTCGACGTCGAGGTCGTTCGTCGGCTCGTCGAGGAGCAGAAGGTTGCCGCCCTCCTTGAGCGTGAGGGCGAGGTTGAGTCGGTTCCGCTCGCCGCCCGAGAGGACGCCCGCCTTCTTCTGCTGGTCGGGACCCTTGAAGCCGAACTTCGACACGTACGCGCGCGAGGGGATCTCGGTCTTGCCGACCGTGATGTAGTCGAGCCCGTCCGACACGACCTCCCAGAGCGTCTTCTCCGGGTCGATGTTCGCGCGCGACTGGTCGACGTAGCTGATCTTCACCGTCTCGCCGATCTTGAGGTCACCGCCGTCGAGCGGCTCGAGGCCCACGATCGTCTTGAAGAGCGTCGTCTTGCCGACGCCGTTCGGGCCGATGACGCCGACGATGCCGTTCGGCGGGAGGCTGAAGCTGAGGCCGTCGATGAGCGTGCGCCCGTCGAAGCCCTTCTGCAGGTTCTTCGCCTCGATCACGACGTTGCCCAGACGCGGGCCGGCGGGGATCTGGATCTCCTCGAAGTCGAGCTTCCGCGTGCGCTCGGCCTCGTTCGCCATCTCCTCGTAGCGCGCGAGACGCGCCTTCGACTTCGCCTGGCGGCCCTTCGCGTTCGAGCGGACCCACTCCAGCTCCTCCTTGAGGCGCTTCTGGAGCTTGGCGTCCTTCTTGCCCTGCACCTCGAGGCGCTCTGCCTTCTTCTCGAGGTAGGTGGAGTAGTTGCCCTCGTACGGATAGAGACGCCCGCGGTCGACCTCGGCGATCCACTCCGCGACATGGTCGAGGAAGTACCGGTCGTGGGTGATCGCGATCACGGCGCCCTTGTAGGACTGCAGGTGCTGCTCGAGCCACAGCACGCTCTCGGCGTCGAGGTGGTTCGTGGGCTCGTCGAGGAGCAGGAGGTCGGGCTTCTGCAGCAGGAGCTTGGCGAGCGCGACGCGGCGCTTCTCACCGCCGGAGAGCGGCGCGATCGCGGCATCCGCAGGCGGCGTGCGGAGAGCGTCCATGGCCTGCTCGAGCTGGGAGTCGAGGTCCCAGCCGTCCGCGGCGTCGATCTCCTCCTGCAGCGCGCCCATCTCGGCGAGAAGCGCGTCGAAATCGGCGTCGGGCTCGGCCATGAGGCCCGAGATCTCGTTGAACCGGTCGAGCTTCGCCTTGATCGCGATGCCGTCCTGGATGTTCTCGATCACGGTCTTCGACTCGTCGAGCTCGGGCTCCTGCATGAGGATGCCGACGGAGTACCCGGGGGTCAGGGTCGCGTCGCCGTTCGACGGCTGATCGAGCCCCGCCATGATCTTGAGGATCGTCGACTTGCCGGCGCCGTTGGGGCCCACCATGCCGATCTTGGCACCGGGCAGGAACGCCATCGTGACGTCGTCGAGGATGAGCTTGTCGCCCACCGACTTGCGGGCGCGCACCATTTGATAGATGTATTCAGCCATTTGGCATCCAGTCTAGGGGCCGCTCCCTCAGCGGACCGAGAGCCTCGCACGGGTTCTGAGACGATCCTCCGGTTCGCGGACACCCGACAGTGAGAGTTGCACGCCGACGACGATGCTGGAGGCCGACATGCGCACCCCCGACCGCGAGATGACGACCATGGGGATTCCCCGCCGCCGAGGAGGCCGCACGGCCGGCGGATGGGCCGCGGCGGTCGCGTGCGCCGTCCTCCTCTCCGGCTGCGCGATGCCGGGAGCCCGGCCGGGCCCCGATGCGGACGGCGACCCGTCGCCGTCGGCGACCATCCCGGCCTACGACGTCGAGCCGGGCCAGACGCTCCGCTGCGGTGGCCTCTCGTTCTCGTCCGACGCGCTGGTGAAGCCCGTCCCCCTCTCCCGCGCCGATGAGCGCGTCCGCGAGGCCCTGGAATCCGCGGCCGACGATGCGGGCATGCCGGTCGCTGCGGCCGAAGCGCCCGAGACCTGGCTGGTCGCGAGCGCGGACGACCGTCAGATCGCCCTTCTCCATCCGCGTGCCGAAGCCGAGGGCTCGGCACCCGCCTTCGAGCAGGTCACCCTGCTCTGGCACGAGGCGGGATCCGACCGGCCCGCCGAGTGGACCGTCACGTCGTCGGGGCCGTGCGCGCCGCGGGCAGACGCGGGCGAGCTGAACGCGGCCGCCATCGCTCTGGACCCCGAGCAGCCGCCGGCCCCCTCGGACACGACCGTGCACCTGCTCGTGACGGAGCTCGCCTGCCACGGCGGCGAGGACGCCGAGGGCCGCGTCGAGCTCGCGAGCCTCATCGAGACGGACGAGTCGGTCGAGATCGTCATCGGAGTCCGACCGGATGAGACCGCCGACGCCTGGACCTGTCAGAGCAACCCGGCCACCCCGTTCGCGCTCGAGCTGGACGCGCCCCTCGGCGACCGCGACATCGTCGACGTGGGGGTCGTTCCCGCGCAGACCCTCGAGCCTGTCGACACCGCGGGCTGACGCTCAGAACGGCGTCGCCGCGGGCTCTCCCTCCGGAACGGTGACGACCTCCCAGGCGGCATCGGAGGAGGCCTCATCGACGGCGCTGTCGTCGCGTGTGTCCCTCTGTCCGCGGCTGTCGCTGCCCGCGAAGCTGTTGCGCGACACGCTGGCCGTCGCGAACTGGAGGTCGATGCCGATCGCGTCGGCGATGATCTCGATCCCCGTGCCCTTTCCTCTGTCGTTGTCCCACGAGCGGACGCGCAGCCGGCCGCAGACGACCACCCGCATGCCCTTCGCGAGCGACAGGGCGCCGTTGGCGGCGAGCGACCGGTACGCGCTCACCGAGTAGAAGTTCGCCGCCTCCTCGACGTACGCGTCCTTCTCCCGGTCGAAGCGCCGATGATTCGTCGCGAGCCGGAAGCTCAGGGCAGCGGTCCCGGATGGCAGCGTGCTCGACGTCGGGTCGGTCGCGATGTTCCCGACGACGGCGATCTGGTCCTTCATGGCGATCCCTCCTGCCGGGGGCTGTCCCCGGCGTGATCTCACCAGGACATCGGCTCCCTCCTGCCGGCGGAGCAGGACCAGCGCATCTGTGGATGCGCAGAGCCCCTCCGCGCCGCTGTGCACACGGCGTCGGAGGGGCTCGGCGTCAGACGGCGTACTCCGCGAAGCGCGCGCGCACCTTGTTCACCTTCGGAACGGCGACCGCGAGGCAGTAGCCCTGCGTCGGGTTCTTCGCGAAGAAGTCCTGGTGGTAGTCCTCGGCGTCGTAGAACTCGCCCAGGGGCTCGAGGCGGGTCACGATCGTGCCCTCCTCCTCCCCGATGCGAGCATCCCAGATCTCGGCAGCCCGCTCCCGCGCGGCCGCGAAGAGGGTCTTCTGCTCCTCGTCGGCATAGAACATCGCGCTGCGGTACTGCGTGCCGCGATCGGCGCCCTGATGGTTCAGCTGGCGGGGGTCGTGCATCGTGAAGAACGCGTCCAGGATGACGTCGGGCGCGATCACCTCGGGATCGAACGAGATCTTCACCGCCTCGGCGTGACTGGTCGCGCCCGTGCACACCTGCTCGTAGGTCGGGTGCGGACGCTGCCCTCCCGTGTAGCCCGACACCACCGACTCGACGCCCCTCAGGGCGCGATATGCGGCGTCGAGGCACCAGAAGCAGCCTCCCGCGACGACGAACGTCTCTGTCATGTGCACTCCTCAGAACGGATGTCGGTGCCCCCTCCTATCGTCGCAGAGGACACGGAAGGAGCACTGATGTCGAACGCCGCCGCTCTCATCGCCATTCCCCTCGCGACGCCGCGCCTGGCGCGTGCACGGGCGCGCCTCACGCGAGCGGGAGCATCCCTCTGGCGTGTCGTCGGCCTCGACGAGCGGGTCGCAGGCCACCTGCGCGCCGTCGAGTCGGAGCTCGGAATGCGGTACCGCGCCGAGCGCTTCCACCCGGCGTCGGGCGCCCTGCTTCCGATCGGCGAGTTCTGGACGCCCGATGAGGCCGTGGAGACGCTCCTGCTGTCTCGGTGAGCGTCACACGAGCGCGTCCGACATCCGCTCGGCGAGCGCCGCGGTCGGCTCGTCGACGACCTCCGCCCACGCCTCCTCGAGGATGCCCGCACCCCGCTCGAGCACCTCCGGCGCGGCCGTGAAGGGGATGCGCAGATGACGCTCGTGACCGCCGCCCACCGAGAAGCGCGGGCCCGCCGAGAGGAGCAGTCCGCGACGGCGCGCGGCGAGCACGAGCGCGGAGCTGCGCGCGAGCCCGAGCTCGACCCACAGGGCGACACCGCCCAGTGGGGCGTGCACGCGCCACTCCGGGAGCCGCTCGGAGAGCTCGGCGACGAGCGCGTCGCGCCCCGCGCGAAGCGACTCCGCGCGCTGAGCGACGATCTCGGGCATGAGCGGGATGAGCCGTTCGACGACGGACTGCTCGAAGTCGGGGGTGCCCAGGTCGCCGACGGGGCGCGCCGCGAGAAGCCGACGGATCATGTCCTCGTCCGCTCGGATCCAGCCGACGCGCAGTCCTCCCCACACCGTCTTGCCGGTCGACCCGACGGTGATGATCTCCGCGCCCGACGGAGCGGCAGCGGCGAACGGCACGGCAGCCCCGCCCCGATCGATGTCGAGCTCCGCCGTCGTCTCGTCGATGACGAGCACGGTTCCCGAATCCCGTGCCACGCCGGCGATATGGGCGATCTCGTCGCGCGACATCGACTCGCCCGTGGGGTTGTGGAAGTCGGGCATCAGATACGCCATGACGGGGGCGGCGCGGCGGAACGCGTCCTCGGCCCGATCGAGGTCCCAGCCGGAGCCCGGCGTCACGGGAATGCCCACCAGCCGCGCTCCCGCGGCGGCATAGCATTCGGCGGCGTGCGGGTAGGTGGGCGTCTCGATGATCACGCGGTCGCCGCGCGACACGAGCAGCCGGGCGGTGAGGGCGATCGCGCTCTGCGCCCCGTTGACCACCATGATCTGCTCGGCGGAGGTGGGGAGCCCGCGCGCGGTGTACCGATCCGCGAGCGCGGCACGGAGACTCCGCAGGCCGTGCATCTCGTAGCCCGAGCGTGCGACGAGGCGCGGGGCGTCGGCGGCGGCCTCGGCGTACACGGCGGGCAGCCCCGGCCACGCGGCAGGGCTCGCCTGCTGCAGATCGAGCGCGCCATCGACGTCGCTCGCACGGCCCAGATCCCGCCGCCCGAGCGCCAGGGTCACACTGCCGGAGCCGCGGATGCTCTCGATGTGCCCGCTCTCTCGCAGACTGCGGTATGCCGCCGCGACCGTGGTCCGGCTGACCCCGAGCCGTGCCGCGAGCTCGCGCTCGGCCGGCAGCGCCGTCCGCGGCGCGATCCGGTTGTCGAGGCAGAGCAGGCGGATGGCGTCGGCGAGCGCCTCGTAGGCGGGCTCGCGCGTCCGCCATGGGCCGAGGCGGTCGCTCAGCGCCCTCGCGCTGAGCCGTGAGTCCATCATGCGGACCACCGTAGCAGGATTGGCATCTTGCAAGCAGTCCACTTCTCGGGTGGCATGGAGGGCATGCCATCCGCACCCCACCCTCTCACCGTTCGCCTGGCCCGACTTCTCGTGGGCCTGCCTCTCTATGGGGTCGGATGCGCCCTCACCGTCGCCGCCGGCCTGGGCGTCGACCCCTGGACCGTGCTCGCGGAGGGGATCTCCCTGCGCACGGGTCTCGGCGTCGGGTGGGTGACGAACGCGCTCGGCGCGCTGATCCTCCTCGCGTGGATCCCGCTGCGCCAGCGTCCCGGCATCGGAACCGTGCTCAACGTGCTCCTCGTGGGCACGAGCATGCAGATCACCCTCGACCTGCTCCCGCCCATCGAGCATTTGCTCCTGCGCGTGCTCGCCCTTCTCGCGGGCATCGCCCTCGTGGCGGTCGCGTCCGGCATCTACCTCGGCGCCGCTCTCGGCGCCGGCCCGCGCGACGGCCTCATGACGGGACTCAGCCGGCGGACCGGATGGCCGGTCTGGCGGTCCCGCGCCAGCGTCGAGCTGACGGTGCTCGCGCTCGGATGGGTGCTGGGCGGCACGGTCGGCGTGGGCACGATCGTCTTCGCGCTCGGCATCGGCCCCGCCGTGCATCTCGCGATGCGCCTCCTCGCTCCGGGCGCGCGCGAGAGCGGCTCCCGCGCGGTCGAGAGCGTCCCGGCCGCGCGGGCGGCGCGGTGACCCGGCGCGTCAGTGGCGCCGGAACTCCGGGCGCTCGGCGCCCGGCTTGAGGTGAGCGTGCAGCGCGCGCTTGGCGATCTCCAGCTCCGGGTACGTGCCGACGGGCTCGTCGACTCCGACCATCCGGACCTCGAAGCTGCCGTCGACCTCCCTGATCGAACCGACCGCTCCCACGGCGCCGTGCGCCACCCACAGGCGACTCGTCTGCGTCATCGTCATCCTCGACTCCCTCCGCTGGTCCCCCTGTCGACGACGGTACGTCGCCCGCCGCCGAGAAGCCAGACCTTGACAGGGCCACCCGCGGCTGGTGGGGCCCGAGATGATCCGCCGAGGCGAACCCGGTAACCTGAGGGCACCGCCCCCAGTAGCTCAGTGGATAGAGCAACGAACTTCTAATTCGCAGGTCGCACGTTCGAGTCGTGCCTGGGGGACCGATACGGCGACGTCCCACCCCCTCGATAGGCTGGGGGGATGGTAGGCGCCTCCGAGAACGACCGGCTCGTCTGGATCGACTGCGAGATGACGGGTCTCGACCTCACGGTCGACGAGCTCGTGGAGATCGCGATCGTCGTGACCGACTTCGAGCTCCGCATCCTCGACCCGGGATTCCAGGTCGTCATCAAGCCCTCGCAGGCCGCCCTCGACCACATGGGCGACTTCGTGACGGAGATGCACCGCAGCTCCGGCCTGCTCGACGAGATCCCCCACGGCGTCTCCCTCGAGGAGGCGGAGCGGCGGTCCCTCGAGTACATCCGCCGGTTCGTGCCGCTCGAGCGGAAGGCGCCCCTCGCGGGCAACACGATCGGGACGGATCGGATGTTCCTGGCCCGGTACATGCCGAGCGTCGACAGCCACCTGCACTACCGCAACGTCGATGTGTCCAGCGTCAAGGAGCTCTCGCGACGCTGGTACCCCCGCGCCTACTTCCAGGCGCCCGGAAAGGACGGCGGGCACCGCGCGCTGGCCGACATCCTCGAGTCGATCCGCGAGCTCGAGTACTACCGTCGTGCGGTCTTCGTCGCCGAGCCCGGACCCACCTCCGACGAGGCGCGCGACATCGCGACCCGCGTCGTGTCGTCATTCGCTCCGAACGTATGACAGAATAGAGAAGTTGCCCCGGCAGGCCGGGGAGACATGGTGGCTATAGCTCAGTTGGTAGAGCACCTGGTTGTGGTCCAGGGGGTCGCCGGTTCAAGCCCGGTTAGCCACCCCAGCCCGCACGAGGCCCGGGGTTCCCGCAAGGGGAGCTGGCGGGCCTCGTGCCTTTTCCCTGCCGTCCGGCCCGGATACACTCCCGCTGCATGGCGACGTTCCTCCTCATCCACGGAGCGGGCTCGGACGCGCGCTACTGGGCGCGCGTGTCGCCCCCGCTGAGACACGCGGGGCACGAGGTCGTGGCTCCCGATCTTCCGGTCGCCGACGACGACGCCGACCTCGAGAGCTATGCGGCTGCGAGCCTGAATGCCCTCGGCGAACGCGCTCCGACACGCCCGATCGTCGTCGTCGGGCAGTCCATGGGCGCCTTCACCGCCCCGATCGTCGCCGAGCGGCTGCACGCGGACCTCCTGCTCCTGCTCTGCCCGATGATCCCCGCACCCGGAGAGGCCGTCGGGGCGTGGTTCGCGAACGTGGGTCAGGCGGAAGCGGCGCATGCCTACGCGGCGGTCGAGGGATTCGACCCCGAAGGCGACGTCGCCGAGATCCTGCTGCACGACGTTCCCGCCGACCTCGTCCGGGACCTGGTCGCTCAGGGCGCGCCTCCGCAGGCGGAGGGGATCTTCGCATCGGTCTTCCCTCTCGAGCGCTGGCCCGCCATCCCGACCGCCGTGATCGCGGGTCGTGACGATCGGCTCTTCCCGCTCGCGCTCATCCGACGGCTCGCGGCGGAGCGCGTGCCGGGCGCCCCGGTCCAGGTCATCGAGAGCGGACATCTGCCCGGCTTCTCCCGCCCGGAGGAGCTGGCGGAGCTCCTCGTGCGCCAGCTCGAGCTCCTCTCGCCGTCTGCCGGCTGACGCGAGCCGTCGGGCCGCGGCCGCCGACCGCGATGCGCACGCGACTAGACTCGGAAGCCGATGATGGACATGGATGCCGACGCCTTCGAGGCGCTCGTCGTGGATGAGCTCGATCAGCTCCCCGATGAGATGGTCGACGGCCTCGACAACGTGATCTTCGTCGTCGAGGACCGCTCCGAGGACGGTGAGGACCTCCTCGGGCTGTACGACGGCCTCGCCCTCACCGAGCGCGGCCGGTACGGCATGGGCGAGCTGCCCGACCGCATCATCGTGTACCGGGAATCCCATCTCGCGCGATGCGAGACCGAGAGCGAGCTGCGCGACGAGGTCCACACGACCCTCGTGCACGAGATCGCGCACTTCTACGGCATCGACGATGAGCGTCTCCATGAGCTGGGGTGGGCATGACCACCGCGCACACGGTCTTCGCGTCGACGGCGGTCGAGGAGGAGCTGGACCGCGTCGAGGCACCCGCGCACGCGACCCCATGGCAGACCGTCGTGTGGGACGACCCCGTCAATCTCATGAGCTACGTCGTCCGTGTCTTCCGCGAGTACTTCGGCTACGACGAGGAGCACGCCACGCGTCTCATGCTCGCCGTCCACAACGAGGGGCACGCCGTCGTCGCCGAGGGCGCGCGCGAGCAGATGGAGCTGCACGCCCAGGCCATGCACGACTACGGACTGTGGGCGACCGTCCGCAGAGCGCCGATGTGAGGACACCGCACCCCATGACCGAACGAATCGTGATCCTCACTCTGACGCGCATCGAGGCCGCGCATCTCCGCGACCTCGTGACGCAGTTCGCGACCCTGGTCGAGAGCACGCCGACGGCGGCGGATCCGGCGCTCGAGCGCCTCACCCCCGACGCATACCCGGACGATCCCGACGCGGCGGACGACTTCCGCAGCGTCACGCGCGGAGACCTCCTCGGCCGCCGCGCACAGGACGCGGCGACCGTTCTGCGCGACCTCTCCGCGATCGAGGAGGCGCCGCTCGAAGACGCGCTCTCCCCCGTCGACGTCTCCATCGCCGGCGACGCGCTCGAGGCATGGCTGCGGACGCTCGCGGCCGTGCGCCTCGTGCTCGCGAGCCGACTCGGCATCGAGAGCGCGGAGGATCACGACGACGAGGACCCGCGCTTCGCCCTCTACGACTGGCTCGGCTACCGTCTCGACGGACTGCTCCAGGCCGCCGACGGCGCCTGACCAGGCACCCTCACCCGCACCGCCTGCGCGAAAGCGCGCGTGGGGGATGGTGGGGGCTGGGTTGTCTCAGAAGGGTGGGGGTTCGGGTGGGGGCTGGGGGTCGTGGATGGCGTGATGTCGTCGTCGGGGTTCGGGCTCGGTGACGTAAACGTGCCCGAGCGGGCTGGTCCACTCGATGCCGCCGCCCTCGAGCGCCCGCGGAGACCACCTCGTGTGGTGCCGCAGGTAGTGGTGCGGCCGGCACAGGGCCTCGAGGTTCTCCGCGTTCGTCGGGCCGCCACGGGAGTACTCCCGCACGTGGTCCTTCTCGCACCCCGGGGCGGGGCGCGAGCAGCCCGGGAACCGGCAGCACTCGTCCCGCAGCTCGACCAGACGACGGATCGCCGCGGTCGGCTGGTAGTGATCGACGGTCAGCAGAGCACCGGTGTCGGGGTTCTGGAAGATCCGCTCCCACCCCGGCGCGTACCG